>NZ_AQWR01000003.1 GCF_000375645.1 Porphyromonas bennonis DSM 23058 = JCM 16335
GAAGGCGGAGGAGGTCGCATGTTGCTGGACAAAAAGGCTCATTTCTCGAGGGAGATGACCTCCCTGATGTAGCGGGAGAGGGTGTTGCGGTCGCACTTACAGATCTTGGCGATCTTGCGTAGAGAGATTTGCTCCTCGAGGAGACCCTTGATCAGCTGCTTCTTGCGGTAAAGGGGATGCTTCTCCGGTGCCGTCTTGCTACCCTTGGGACGCCCGAGGATGACGCCCTCGGCTCTCTTCCTCGCGAGAGCCTCCTTGGTGCGCTGGCTGATCAGGTTGCGCTCGATCTCGGCGCTGAGACCAAAGGCAAAGGCGAGGACCTTGCTCTGTATGTCGTCCCCTAAGCGGTAGTTGTCCTTGATCGTCCAGACGCGGCACTCCTTAGTCATACATATATTGAGGATCTCCATAATCATGAAGAGGTTTCGCCCGAGGCGAGAGAGCTCGCTGCAGATGATGATATCATCGCGTGTGACCTTGCGGAGGAGGTCTCCTAGCTGGCGCTTGGTGTAAGCCTTGGTGCCGCTGATGGTCTCCTCTATCCAGTCATCGACCAGGAGGCCGTTTCTCTTGCAGAAGTTGTTGATCTCGAAGCGCTGGTTCTCTACCGTCTGCTTGTCGCTGCTGACTCTGATGTATCCGTACGTCATATCTGTGATTGAGTTAGTGACCTGACCTCGTGTGGAGATCAGGTCGGGATGTAGTGAGTCGCAAATGTAAGGGGTTACCTACAGGAGGCGGATCGGGAGTGTAGGGAAGTCCACAATTCTTGCAGAGAAGAGACAGTAGGAGACTGTAAGAGATAGCGGTGGATGGGGAGGTGGTATATTTGCACTCGCAAAGGGCTGTGGGGAGGAGCTCAGAGCTGCTCGTATATATAGAGAGACCTTTGCATAATACCCCATCTGCGGCGTCCCTTTCGAGATTCGGGCTTGGTCATGTGCGTAAGCACACTCCCTTCGCCCTCACTCTCAGTTCCTTGCATCTGGGGCATTCTGCAAAGTCCCCGCCGAAAAAGCACCGCTTTTTCGGTGAAAGACCATTTTGCAAAGGTCTTATAGAGGAGGGGGCTGCACCGGTAGTCCGGCACAGCCCCTCGATTAGTCAGCTGAGTATGGCGATCAGCTCAGACCGTCGATCTCGCCATTGACGATGTCGATCTTCTCGGCATTGGGGACCTTGGGGAGTCCCGGCATGCGCATGATGCTGCCCATGATGACGACGATCATCTCGGCACCGGTGGTGACGACGATGTCATTGACATGCATCTCGAAGTCTCTCGGAGCCCCGAGGAGGGAGGCGTCGTCGGAGAAGGAGTACTGCGTCTTGGCGATGCAGATGGGGAACTTGTCGTAACCCAGCTCGTCGATCATCTTGAGCGCCTTGATGGCCTTCTTGTCGTAGACTACGCGGTCAGCACGGTAGATCTCGCGGGTGAGGGACTCGATCTTCTCCTTGACAGGGCTGTTGAGGTCGTAGCCGAAGGTGAGGGGCTCAGAGGGGTGGTTGTCGATGGTGTCGACGACTACCTGTGCCAGCTCTGTCGCTCCCTTACCGCCCTCGGAGAAGGCGTTATTGACGGCGAAGGGTACGCCGAGCTCCTCGCAGTGGAGGCGGATCGCCTCGAGCTCAGCCTCGGTATCGGTGGGGAAGCGGTTGATGCAGATGACGACGCTCTGTCCAAACTTCCGCATGTTCTCCACGTGCTGGTCGAGGTTGGAGAAGCCCTTCTTCAGCGCCTCCACATTCTCCGTGCTGAGGTCAGCGTCCTTGACTCCGCCGTGGAGCTTGAGGGACTTGGCAGTAGCGACGAGGATCGTGGCAGCGGGCTGGAGACCATTCTGACGGCACACGATGTCGAGGAACTTCTCTGCGCCGAGGTCAGCACCGAAGCCTGCCTCCGTAATGGCGTAGTCGCCGTAGTGGATCGCCATCTTGGTGGCGACGACGGAGTTGCAGCCGTGAGCGATATTGGCAAATGGACCGCCGTGGATGAAGGCGGGGGTATTCTCGGTCGTCTGGACGAGATTGGGCTGGAGGGCGTCCATCAGGAGGACGGTGATCGCACCGCCGATCTTCATGTCCCCTACGGTGAAGGGGCTGCCGTCCTTCTTGTACCCCACGACGATGTTGTCGATGCGGCGACGGAGGTCGTCCATGTCCTTGGCGAGACAGAGGATCGCCATAATCTCGGATGCGGGCGTGATGTCAAATCCTGTCTCATTCACTTCACCATTACCATCCCCGAGACCGGTGACAATGTGGCGGATGCTGCGGTCGTTGACGTCGAGGACGCGCCTCCAGGTGATCTTGGAGAGACCCTGATCGTCGTTGCGGTGACGGTAGGCATAGTTGTCGACGAGGGCGGAGATGGTGTTATTGGCGGAGGTGATGGCGTGGAAGTCTCCGGTGAAGTGGAGATTGATCTTATCCATCGGCAGCACCTGTGAGTAGCCACCACCGGCGGCACCGCCCTTGATGCCGAAGACCGGACCGAGGGAGGGCTCGCGGAGGGCGACGATCGCCTTCTTGCCGATCTGATTCATCCCGAGGGCGAGTCCGATGGAGACGGTAGTCTTGCCGATACCGGCCTTGGTGGGCGTGATGGCGGTGACGAGGATGAGGTGTCCGGCACCGTGCTGCTTCTCCTTGAGGACATCCAGACTGATCTTACCCATGTAGTGACCATAGGGGAGGAAGTCCTCTGTGGGGATATTCAGGGACTGAGCGATCTCCTGGATCGGCTTGAGTTTCGCTTCTCTGGCGATCTCGATATCTGATTTCATAATTGTGTTGTGATTTGGTTTGGTGTTTGACCAAAGGTACCCATAATTTTGTGAGGGGCGGTGCCAATTTGCGATAAGAGATCTCTTTCCTCAATTTCATCAAAAAAAGCGTGAGGATAGGCAGGTCACCCATCCTCACGCCGATAGACTCGATATCTCTTACTCGCGCATGCCCATCTCCCTGTCGAAGAAGGCGACGGCGCCCTCGCCGATGAGATCGAGGCGGTCGAGGTTGTGCTGTGCGTTCTCCTCTTCCTCCTCCTGCTCTACGACAAACTTCTCGAAGAAGATGCGTACGCCGTAGTCGTGGTCCTCAGTGGCCATCTTGACGATCTCCTCGATCGACTTGGTGATGGACTGCTCGTGGCGGAGCGACTGTGTGAGGATCTCGCGGAGGGTACCGAAGGAATTGGGCACCTCAGCGATCGGCTTCAGCTCGGGGCGCACGCCACGTCCCTCGAGGTAGGAGATCATCGCCTCGGCGTGTCCCATCTCCTCGCGAGACTGCAGGGTGAGCCACTTGGTCACGCCATCGAGGGCGCGCTCTGCGGTGTCCAGGGACATAGAGCGGTAGAGGTAGGCGGAGTAGAGCTCCTTATTGATCTGCTCGTTGATAGCGGCGATCAGTCGTTCAGTCATCTTCATAGTGTACTGTATTATCTAAGTGATTAGTGATTACTTATGGTTGCCTGTCTCGTCATCCACCTCCTCATAGTCGACGTAGGCCCCACCGCCGAGGTCATGCTGCGCCTCGCGGAGGATGTCGGCACTGCTCTTACGGGCGTGCTGCTCACGGGCAGCCTGCTCCTGAGCCTCCTCTTCCTGACGGCGGTACTCGCGCTTGACCTCTCGGTGGACCGCTCCGATGCGCGCTATCTGGCGGATCAGGGGCCAGAGGGAGTAGAGGATCACCCCCAGGATGAGGAGAAGGATTATGGTAAATGGTGACATATCCTGCTTGCAATTTTACTCTAACAAAGGTACCAAAAAAGCTACCCATCTACATAAGTGTAAAAAGCGAGCCTCCTCGGACCTATTTGTCCAAGAAGGCTCGCTCAGATGTAAGGTGTGTCAGTCAGCTATCAGAAGAGGAGCTTGACACCGAGGAGCATGCCCCAGGTGGAGCCGAGGCCGAGGTCGTCATTCCAGACATTGGCCTTCTTGCTGAAGTCCTCGATGCTATTCTCTGTCAGGACAAAGCCCTTCTGAGCACCGGACTTAGCATTGGCTTTCTGCATCTCCACTGGCAGGATATTGCCGTAGCTGCTCTTGAGGGCAGCGGTCTTGTAGACGCCCCAGTTGGAATTGAGCATATTGCCTACGTTGATGAAGTCGAGGCTCACCTGCAGGGTGTAGCGACGATCGGTGCCGAAGTCGGAGTAGAACTCCTGCATCAGCTTCAGGTCAAAGCGATTGAGCCAGGGCTGGAGAGCTCCGAAGCGCTCAGCAAAGTTGCCCTTACGCTTGGAGAGGTAGGGATTGCCGTCCACATACTTCATGAAGGCCTCATACTGGTCGGCAGCAGAGATGAAGATCTCCTTCTTAGCACGCTTGTCATATCCCTTCTTGTCCACGAAGGAGAACTTCGGGTCGCTCGTACCGGTCGGCACGTAGAGCAGATCGCCGGAGGCACGGTCTCCATTGATATCGTTACCGTAGATGTAGCTGTAGCGACCTGTCGAGGAGCCACTATAGTAGAGACTGATCGTGGTGGCCATATGCTTCAGGTACTCGATGCGGTAGGAGAGACTACCGACGACACGATGAGGGATGGCAAACTGAGAGTAGCTCAGCTCCGGGTCATTCATGTCACCGTAAGTGTGATTGCTCGTCCAAGCAGAGTTGGCAGAGGAGCCGGGATTATTGGTCTGATCCTTGGCAAAGGAGTAGGTGTAAGCGACCATCGCATCAAGGCCCTTGACTGCGCGATTGCGAAGCTGAACCGTCATAGAGCCCTGGTAACCCTTATTGGTATTACCGAGGACGATGGCGTTATTCACACTTGAGACCATCCGATTCTTGCTGTACAGAGGTCTGCCATCAGCCATCTTACCATCAGGATCGGGGAGATTGACATTACGCTGAAGGAGTGCCTGTACATCCTTACTGTAGAGTGCCTCCAGGGTCAGGGTCGTATTGCCCGGCAGAGCAAAGTCGGCAGCGATATTAGAGCGCCAGATCTGAGGCATACGGAAATCCTTGGCGACCATAGCGACTGCGCCACGATATACGCCATCACTCTTCAGCTGATCTGGAAAGATATTGGGATACTTCTTCTGCTGGTCACGGAAGTTGGGCTCAAAGCGTAGGTCATCGGGGATGTCAGCAGCCCCAAATCCCATCTCAGGACTCTGGACAGTACCTGAGGAGGTGGGCTGATTGGTGAACCACACGAAAGGCATCAGACCACTGAAGAGACCGGTACCACCACGCAGCTGAATGGAGCGGTCACCGAGGATGTCCCAATTGAACCCAACCCGAGGATTAACCTGAAGCTGGCTCTTGGGCCATGTAGAGATATCCAGCTTTGTCCCATAGCGCATCTCGGGGAGCTTATCCACGAGCGGATTATTCTCAAGCTTATTGAGGTAGAAGGGCACCTCGAAGCGCAGACCGGGAGTGAGCTTGAAGCGTGGGGTCACTGTCCACTCATCCTGGAGGTAGAAAGCGAGAAGCCCGAAATTCATCTGGACACCCTTTGGATCCTCGCCATTATAGCCGTAGGTAACTCCGAAGCCGATCGGCTTTCGATTCTCCATAAAGTCCTCCATGCTGGCATAGCGGTAGTAGGAGGTTCCCTCACGGATGTAGCTGTTATTGACGTAAATGTTGTCGTATCGGAAGCCTCCGAGGAGGGTGTGTGCACCAAGGGTGTAGGTGAAGTCATCCGACACCGAGAGGGTGTTATTGATCACCTGGTTGTGGAAGGTGAAAAGCTCCGTACCAAACGACATATAGTAGCCGCCATCCTTGAGGATATCGACGAAGGGGAAGTCTGCAGAGGGGCTCTTGCGCTGAGGATCCTTCGTAGCCGTGTAGGTGACCATCAGCTTATTGGTCATGTTGTTCCCAAAGCGGCTATTGAGCTCACCGGCAAATCCGTGGATCTCATTAAGACTCTGGTACCAGGAGTTGGGGAAAGCGATCGCATTCTCCGAGAGACGTCCCGGGTTAAGCCGATCGTTATTACCGGGACCGGAGTTCCAGCTGGTTGTACTCCAGCTGTTATTATTGAGGTAATTGTAGCGGAGGGAGAGGTGGTGATCATCGTTGATGTTCCAGTCGATCTTCGCCAGGATCTTATAGTTCTTCTGATCCATATTGGGGAAGTTGCGGACATCACCGGTGTCGTAGTTGTACTTCTCCTTGAGGAACTTGCTCATCGCCTCAAGGTCGGCATAGCTGGTGCGGGAGATATTGTTCTTCTTATCTGCGGCACCGTCCTCACTTGGGAGGAAGCCGGTGTAGGGGCGAGCGTCATTCTCGTACTCTGCACTGGCGAAGAAGAAGAGCTTATCCTTGACGATCGGACCACCGATGGTGAAGCCGTAGGTCTGCTCATTCTTATTATCGAGCTTGGACATATCGACGTCACCGATCTTGGTGCCGGTCATCCCCTTACCGCGCTGGTAGGTGTAAGCGGATCCGGTAAATATGTTGGTACCGGACTTGGTGACGGCGTTGACGGAGGCTCCGGTGAAGTTGGAGAGACGGATGTCAAAGGGGGCGATATTGACCGACACCTCCTCGATGGCATCGAGGGAGATCGGCTGTGCCGTACCACCGGGCATCATATTGCTCGAGAGACCGAAGTTGTTACGGAAGGCACCACCATCGATGGTGACGTTATTCATACGACCATCACGACCAGCGAAGGAGCCGCCGTTGGCCTGTGGCGTGAGGCGGGTGAAGTCGCTGAGGCTTCGGGTGATGGTCGGGAGCTGCTTCAGTTGCTCAGGCGAGACAGAGGTGAGGGCACCGGTGCGCTGGCTATTGAAGACCGGATTCTTGCTCTCGGCAGTCACGGTGACGCCCTCGAGCAGCTCGGAGTCCTCATTCATACGGACGTCGAGGACGAAGGTCTGACCGAGCTGAAGAGTGATCCCCTCGGTGATGTGGTCCCGGTAGCCGATGAAGGTCACCTTGACGGTGTAGGGTCCACCGACACGCATATTATTGATGAAGAAACGACCCTCAGCGTCCGTCAGGGCGTTGTAGGTCGTACCAGAGGGCGTGTGGGTCACGCGGACGGTGGCAGCGGCCAGCGTCTCATGGTCATCGCTCACCGTGCCTCGCATGGAGGAGGTGGTGACCTGAGCCAGAGAGGTCAGCGACATCATCGACAAGAGACCGATGAGCAGCACCGTGAAGATTGTGTAGTGCTTCTGCATGATGAATGAATTTATTTGAATTGTACTGTCTTCAAATTTTGCGCAATATTACCTCTATTATTTGAGAAAAGATAACAACTTCGAGACCTTCACCAATACTTCATCTCATCGTAACCAAATCGTCACTGGGTAGACTACAATCGAGTAGATAGGGATACAATAGTTATCTGACCTACTTTTCATTCCCTCTCACACCTCTTTGATGTAGGACATGCCCGACATACTAATCAAGCCTCCCCGGACCTTTTGTCCGGGGAGGCTCGTCTTTTGTGCCCGGAACCGGGATCGAACCGGTACGGATGTTACTCCATTGGTGTTTGAGACCAACGCGTCTACCAATTCCGCCACCCGGGCGCTTGTGTGAGGCAAAGGTACGACATTTTTTCAGACAGGATATCTATGCCTTTTTGGCAGACCCGCCCCCTATTTCGCCCTTACTTCTTGGAAGTCTTGCCCTGGCCCTTGGGGATGGTGTAGTAGATGACGGCGAAGGAGATGACGATGATGATGAGATTGTAGAGGTAGGCGGCCATCGCCCCCTGACGGATCGTGACGTTGTCCTGTCGTCCGACGAAGGTGACCACCTCGCTGAGGAGGGTGATCGGCTCAGTGGAGTAGGCTATGTCCTGGAAGATCGCCGTCGAGATTGCGATGCCGAAGGAGCTACCGAGAGAGGAGGCCATCTTGAAGATCCCGGAGCCGATACCGGTCCTGCTCTCTGGCAGAGTCGCCAGGGCGGAGTCTGTCGATGCGGTGGCAAAGAGCCCCAGCCCGGCACCGAAGAGCGAGTAAGCGATCACGACAAGCGTCATGTAGGTATCTGCCATAGCATTCGTAGGGAGGAGCAGACAGAGGGCCACTGCGACCGTGCCACAGGAGAGGAGCATAGGGAGTCGCGCACCATAGCGCTGCATCAGCTTCTCCCCCACACGGATGAAGAGCAGGATCGACACGCCGTAGCCGATGGACATCAGCCCCACTTGATCCACCGGCACACCGGAGGCCAGCTGCAGGAGACTGCTGACGATGATGATGATACCGGTGGAGGCATTGAGGAGAAAATTAGCTACCGTGGCGCCACTGTAGACCGAGTTTCGGAAGACTCGGAGGTCGAGGAAGGGGTGCTTGGCGCCCCGCTCGATGCCGGTGAAGAGGAGGATGAAGATCGTCGCCATGAGGAGCAGACCAAGAGACTTGACATCCACCCAGCCCCACTGCGGACCCTCGGTCACATAGAGCTGCAGGCTGACGATACCGAGGATCAGCGTGGCGATGCCGGGGATATCCCGACCGCCCTTCGCGTCACTCCCCGGGCGGTAGTAGGGCAGGGTTCGGATGAGGAAGAGCCCGAGGAGAGCCACTGCCGCAGCGAGCCAGAAGATCCACCGCCAGCCGAGCCACTGTGCCATATATCCCCCGAGTAGGGAGCTAAATGCGGTACCACCCCAGGTACCCATACTCCAGAGGCTGATCGCCCGCTGTCGTCCCTTCTCGTCCCAGAACACCCGCAGCAGTGCCAGCGTCGAGGGCATTACGCAGGCGCCGCTCAGCCCCTGGCAGATACGCCCCAGCAGCAGGATCGGTGCCGTGAGTGGCGAGTGGCCTGGCGTCAGAGCGATGAGGACCGCCCCCACGATCGCCAGGATCAGTCCGAGGCGGGTCATCCGTGTGTGCCCGAGGCGATCTCCGAGACCACCGATAAGCACGATCAGGATCCCGCAGACGAGGGAGGTGATGGAGACGGAGAGATTGAGCAGCGAGGGGGAGAGCCCAAGGTCTGCATTCATCGTCCCTCCCACATTGAGTAGGGTCATGGCAAAGAGCCAGAAGGAGAGGAGACCGCAGATAAATCCGAAGAGGACCCGATCGTTGCCCCTGAAGGTAGTACTTTCCTTATCCATTGCGAGTGACGTTACTTAGTTATTGGAAGAGCAAGATACGGAATTATCATAAAAACAGATGCGCACTAATTTAGGTAATTTTGCGACTCAAGGGTCACTCCCCCACCCGGTGGAAGAGGGGGAGATTACTCCATAGAGCAGAGACAAATGGACTTCAGAGACTTAGTGATGGAGCGCTACAGCGTCCGTCAGTGCGATACGACACGCGATATACCGGAGGAGGATATGCAGCTGATCCTCGATGCGGCGGTGCAGGCCCCCACAGCGTGCAATAATCAGCCCTTCCGCATCTACCGGATCCGCAGCCGGGAGATGCGCGAGCGTGCGGAGCAGTGGTACGATAGAGCCCACTTCCGCAGCGCCCGGGAGGTGCTCCTGATCGTGGGGGAGGATGCCGCCGCATACGTCTATCCGGATAAGCAAAACAACTCCCTCTACACAGACACCGCTATTGCGATCGCCTACATGCAGCTCCAAGCGGAGGACCTCGGGATCGGCTCCGTCTGGATCAACGCCTTCGACCGACCTCTCTGCGCCCGGGACATGGGACTGGAGATGGGGAAAGAGACTCCGGTTGCGCTCCTTGCTCTCGGCTACCCCCTCCCCGACGCCAAGCAGCCGACCCGCAAGCGGAAGAGCATGGACGACTTAGTCAGGACGATCTAAACCTTTTCATCAATAATCATGAGGAAAATACTCCTAACCCTACTCGCCATCGGCGGTCTCGCACTCACTGCCGCCGCACAGGACTCAGGCGAACTCCGGGACCGCATCACCGTCACCGGATGGGGGCAGACCTACTACGACGCTGCCTTCGGCCCCGATGTCCGCGGGACCAATACCTTTGCCATCAATAAGATCAACCTCGTAGCCAAGGGTCAGATCACCGACCGCTGGAGCATGGGGATCCTCTTCCAGTTGCACAGCCCGGCGAAACTCAAGGAGCTCTGGCTGCAGTACACCCTCATGCCCCAGCTCCGGGTCCGCATCGGCGAGATGAAGACCCCCTTCGGCATGGAGAATCAGATCCCGCCCTCTCTCCTCCCCCTCACCTCCGGCTGGACCATGCCCACCTGCTACTTTGCCGGCGTCAGCGGTGACCCGCTCTACCGAGGCACCTCAGGTCGAGACATTGGGCTCGAGCTGTCGGGTGACCTCTGGGGCAAGATCCTCTCCTACAAGCTCGCCGTCATGAATGGTCAGGGGATGAATACCCTCGATCTCGGCACCACCAAGATGTATGGCGGCTCGCTCTACGTCCGCCCCTACCGCGGCATCACCCTCCACACCTCCTACCTCGGTGGCGAGATGCATGCGATGGGCACCCGGGGAGCCATCCAGGCGGGAGATGCCTATAAGCGAAGCAGCATCAGCGCCGGTCTCAGCCTCGACTACCGTCCTGTCACCCTCTCCGCCGAGTACCTCATCGCAGACACCGATGAGACGATCGGCGACGGAGCCTATGTCATGGTGGTGGGACACCTGCCGAGGAGCTTCGAGCTCTACGGAGCGGTCGACTGGCTCAGGACTGACCGGAGCGCGAGCGAGAGCCTCCTCACCGGCACGGTGGGCGTCCAGAGATGGTTCGCCAAGAAGTGCCGCTGGCAGCTCGAGTACCGCGTCCCCGGCACCCTCGGCTCTGACGAGGGCTTCGGACCGGTGCACCACATCAGGACGCAGGTGCAGTTCGGATTCTAAGCGAAAAATATCGTACCTTTGCCACGCATCTAAGGAGAGTTGGCAGAGTGGACGAATGCGGCGGATTCGAAATCCGTTGTAGTGCAAGCTACCGGGGGTTCGAATCCCTCACTCTCCGCAGGCATAAGCCCGCCCATACCCAGGCAATCGGGTATGGGCGGGCTTTTTTTGTTTCTATCTGGCCGCTCCCTCTTTTTGGTACCTTTGTATCCTGATGAGTGAGCAAGGATTTACATACACGGGGCGGCGCGTCGCCCTCTGCACGCTGGGTTGTAAGCTCAATTTTGCCGAGACCTCGTTCCTCGGGCAGGCACTCTTAGAGCGGGGCATGGTCCTCGCCCAGGAGGGCGAGCCGGCCGACCTGGTGCTGGTCAATACCTGCTCCGTCACCTCGGTGGCGGACCGGAAGAGCCGGCAGCTGATCCGCCGAGCCCACCGCGACCATCCCGATGCGGTGATCGTCGTCACCGGCTGCTCGGCTCAGCTCCAGCCGGAGCGGTATGCCAAGCTCCCCGGCGTCGACCTGGTGCTGGGAGCAAAGGAGAAGGGAGCACTACTCCACTACCTCGACCACCTGAGCGCAGTCGATACGGTGGAGGTGTCACCCTACGAGGAGGCGACCACCTTTGTCCCCAGTGTCTCATCCGAGGGACGCACGCGCCACTTCCTCAAGGTGCAGGACGGCTGCGACTACTGCTGCTCCTACTGCACGATCCCCTTTGCCCGAGGCCACAGCCGCAGTGGCGAAGTAGCGGACCTCGTCCGCCGAGCCGAGCAGGTGGCGGCGCACGGCGGGAGGGAGATCGTGCTGACGGGAGTCAATGTGGGCGACTTCGGGCGAGACACCGGGAGTTCCTTCCTCCGGCTCTTAGTGGCTCTGGACGAAGTAGAGGGGATCGACCGCTTCCGCATCTCGAGCATAGAGCCCAATCTCATCACCGACGAGATCATCGACTTCGTCCGGGGGAGCAAGCGCTTTGCCCCACACTTCCACATCCCCCTCCAGAGCGGCTCTGATAAGGTGCTGCGGCTGATGCGGCGGCGCTACCGGCGGGAGGTCTTTGCCCACAAGGTGGAGCTGATCCACCGGCTCATGCCGGACGCCTACATCGGCGTAGACGTGATCGTCGGCATGCGGGGCGAGGAGGAGGCGGACTTCGAGGAGAGCGCCGCCTTCATCGCCGGGCTGCCGGTATCCAAGCTCCATGTCTTCCCCTACAGTGAGCGAAAGGGCACTGCGGCGCTACGGATCGCCCCGGTAGTCTCGCCGGAGGAGAAACACCGCCGGGCGCGGCGCCTGATCACCATCAGCGACCGGAAGCTGAGCGACTTCACCCGAAGTCAGGTGGGGACGGAGCGGCGGCTGCTGGTGGAGGAGCCGGAGGGGTGCGACTGGCTCTATGGCTATACAGAGAATTATCTCCGCGTCCGGATCCCCTACCGCCCCGACCTAACAGGCGAGGTGGTCAAGGTCCGGGCGGATCACGTGGTGCCGGGACATCCGGACTTAGTGGAGGGCGTACCGGTATGAGGAAAAAGGTTGCCGTCGTCGTACTCAACTGGAACGGCTCCACGCTGATCCCACACTACCTCCCGGCTCTGCTCGAGCATACCGACCCGAAGTTGGCAGACGTGATCGAGGCGGACAACGGCAGCACGGACGACTCCCTCGAGATCCTGGAGCGGGACTACCCGCGAGCGGTGCCGCTTCCACTCGGGAGCAACCTCGGCTTTGCCGCCGGGTACAATCGCGCCATCGCTCAGCTAGAGGGGTACGACTACATCTGCCTCCTCAATGACGACGTCCTCGTGACCAAGGACTGGCTGGAGCCGCTGGTCGATTTCCTCGACAGCCATCCCGAGGTGGTCTCCGTCCAGCCTACGATCCGTTGGGAGCGCGAGCCGAAGCGTCTTGAGTACGCCGGCGCACTGGGAGGCTATATGGATCGGCTGGGCTACCCCTTCTGCCGAGGGCGGCTCTTCTCCACACTCGAGGAGGATCGGGGGCAGTACGGGACGGAGCCGATGCCGGTCTTCTGGACCAGCGGTGCCTGTATGCTCTGCCGGCGGGAGGCCTACATTGCTGCCGGAGGACTGGACGAGACCTTTGTCGCCCACCAGGAGGAGATCGACCTCTGCTGGAGGTGGCAGGCTGCCGGCCTCGACCTATACGTCATCCCCGAGAGCATTGTCTACCATTGGGGAGGAAAGTCGCTCAGCGCCGACAACCCGCGGAAGACCTTCCTCAACTTCCGAAATAACATCCTGATGCTGCGGAAGAACCTCCCCTCGCGGGTCCTCCGCTCCACGCTGCGGAAGCGGTGGCTCCTCGACCACATCGCCGCTCTCCACTTCCTCCTCTGCGGGCACCTCGGCGATGCCCGGGCCGTGCTGCGTGCCAGGCGGGAGCTGCGGAAGCTCCGCCCTGTGCGAAGTGGCGGCGACCTTGAGCGAGCCTATAGCCGACTTTATCATAGATCCATTCTCCTCGAGTATCACCTCCGGGGACATCATACCTACGACAGACTATCACCATGAGACCGACACTTGCACTTATCATCCTCCTGCTCCTTACCGGCTGCGTCAGCAAGGAGGAGCGCGCCGCCAAGCATCTCCTTGCCGAGGCGCAAATCGCCTATCAGGACTCCGACTACATCCACTCGGCTCAGCTCCTGGACTCCCTCCACCGCACCTACAGCGGTGCCGTGGAGACGCGCAAGGTGGCACTCCACCTGCAGCAGCTGGTTCGTACAGCGACGGCAAGACGCGACTCGATCCGGATGACCTCGCTCGCCGAGGAGGGCGTCGCTCGACTCGACTCGCTTCAGCGACTCTTCAAGCTGATCGAGTACCCCCGCATGCCGGATGAGAATATCCTGCGGTACAAGGGCTACGACCCCTCCGCCGCCAATCCTGAGGCAAACTTCCTCGACGCGTATATCAAGGCAGACGGCAAGATCCAGCTCATCGCCGGCACCTCGGCCCCCAAGGCTCAGGGCGTCACCTACCTCCGCCTGATGGAGGAGACGGGTGGGACCTACGTCCTCAGCGACACCATTCCCTACGATAAGGCGCTCAACTACCGCTTCCGCACCGGCGGGGTGACCCATGAGCGGCTGACGCTCTCTCTCGAGGCCTCGGAGCGTCTCGGCGCCTTTGTCCACGCCACTCCGGCATCGTCAGCCATCCGCGCCTCCTTCGGCCCTCAGGGCAAGAGCTTTACCCTCGAGGCCCGAGCGCGAGAGGCGATCAGCGCCACCTACCTCTACTTCCGCACCTACGTGGGGATAAAGAATGCAGAGGGCGAAAGAGAAGCCGCCACCGCCCGCGCCGCCCACTTCGGCTCCAAAGCCCACCTCACCGCCCCCGCCCGGTAAACTGACGGAAAGGCTGTAGGGACATCGACGGCGTGAGAAACTCTGCTCTCCAGGCTCATCCTGATCATACCTGGCTCAGGCGAATGTGCACCACTGGTCAGAGCTCTCACTATTACCGATATTAGTGAAGTCTATTACCGGTATTAGTCGACACTAATATCGGTATTAGATAATCGGCTGACGCACAGAGTCTATTTTCCCACGAAGCGAGGACGCTATTTCAGCCATCCCTGACACACTATTAAGTGCTGAAAAGTGTGCAATCACTACACTTTTCGGCACTTAATAGTGTGCTGTGATGCTGTTTTGCTCTTGTCAGCTAATGTGTATCCAGTGGGCTAGGTAGCACTGATGGGGGGACGAGGGTTTGGGAGTTTCATATAGCCCCGGCAATAGTCCTCTACAACCCCAGGAGCTTAGGGAACCACTCGGCGAGAGGAGAGGGGCAGCTGAGTAGTCCGTCATTGTACTGCAGGTTGCGGAGTGAGAAGCGGATGCGCTTATCGGGGCTGTACTTCGCAGTGTAGACTCCGAGACTTCTTCCGCTGATCGAGCTCTCCGCCTTCACCTCTATGGGTATGATCCGCTCACCCCACTGGATGACGAACTCCACCTCTGCTTTATTTTCGGATGTCCAGTAATTGGGCTGACGATTATAGAGCAGTGGCATGAGTGATTGAAGGATCGCATTCTCTGCCAGACTTCCCTTAAACTCGGTGAAATTGGCACTCGGGCTCAGTACCGTGGAGGGTGGGAGATTGGCGAGTCGGCGAAGAAGCCCGCAGTCGCACGCGTAGACCTTAAAGGCTCTTGGATCCTCGTACGCAGAGAGCGGTAGTCCGGGCTTGGAGATATTGAATATCCGGTAGATCATCCCGGCGTCCTCGAGCCAGAGAAGCGCATCCTCGTAGTCCTTGGATCGGGCGCCACTCCGGATCACTCTGTAGATGAATTTCTTATTCTCCTTGGTCAATTGTGAGGGGAGTGAGTGCCATACGGATCGGATGCGAGGAATGTCGCGCGGCTCTGCATACTTAGAGAAGTCCAGCTCATAGAGATCCAGTATGTCCTGTAGGACCTGCTCCACGCGCTCCATTCCCTCTCCATCAAGGAGTGCAGTGGCTGCCTCGGGCATACCTCCGCAGACCAAGTAGCGTCGGTACTCGGTGGTGAGTTTATTGAGGATGACCTCGGGGAGATGCTCCGGCTGCTCCATTTCCTCCACGTAGGAAAAGGTCTTGGGGTCAGCAGTGCGGAGAAACTCTCTGAAGGTTATCGGGTACATGTGCATCAGGCTTACCTTGCCCACCGGTACGGTCATACTCTTGCGCTTCACGGCCACGCCCAGCAAGCTCCCCGCAGCCAGGATGTGGTACTCAGGTGCATCCTCGTAGAAGTACTTGAGGCTATTTAGGGCCTCCTCACACTCCTGTATCTCATCAAAGATGAGGAGTGTCTTCCCTGCCTCGATCGGAACATCTGTATAGAGGGCAAGCTCCTTGAGGATGCGCTCCGGCTTCTTTGATGTGCTGAAGACTGACTTGAGCTCCGGCTGACGGTCGAAGTCAAACTTGGCGTAGTAGTCGAAGTGATCGGCTCCAAACGTCTCCATCACCCAGGTCTTGCCGATCTGCCGAGCGCCCTCAAGCAGGATCGGCTTCCTGTGAGGGGAATCTTTCCACCCGATGAGGTGGTCTGTTATGTCTCTCTTGATCTCCATAATACACTATTAAGTGCCGAAAAGTGTCAAAAAACACACTTTTCGTTAGTTAATAGTGCAATTATACCCATTGTTCGACATATAGTGTAATATGCTTTGTGGGGTGGGGGAGAGGGGTGGTGGGAGTAATTATTCTCACTATAGGACTTTTGTGTACCTTTGTCTCAGTAAGGGTCTTGCGGAAGTGAGACGCCTTGATTTAATGAGTTTGCCAACTGATAAGTGTCATGAGCCATACACCTGAGATATATCCGCTGTGTCAGCTGCCGGATGCTAATGTAGAGCGCTACGGGGGGACAGCCCCCTGCCTGCTCCTGCGCGATAATGCCTCCAGGACGTGGCATGAGATGAGTCAGCAGGCCTTTGCCGACCTGACGCACCGGATGGCTGCGGCACTCCTCTGCTTCGGGATCCGTCCGCAGGAGGGGGTGGCGATACTGTCGGAGAATAAGCCCGAGTTCCTCGCCCTTGACCTTGCCGTGCAGCAGGTCCGTGCCTTCAGCATCCCGATCTATGCCAGCTCTGCCGCAGGAGAGATCCGCCATATCGTGACGGAGGCGGAGATCCGGCTGATCTTCGTGGGGGACGACCGGCAGCACAGTATGGTAAGCGAGGTGGTGAAGGATCTCGACTGCACGGTGGTCTGCATCGATCCGAGCGAGAGAAGGCCCTTCGACGGCACGAGACTGGATGACTTCCTCCGGATGGAGGATGCCGAGTATGAGCGGTACCGTGAGGAGATGAAGGTGAGGATGGCAGACTACAGCCTCGACGACATCGCCTTTATCCTCTACACGAGTGGTACCACCGGCACGTCTAAGGGCGTCCCGCTCACACAGCGCAATATCATCACTGCCATCAAGGCGCACTTGATGATCGAGGGCATGAAGCCGGGCAGGGTGTCGCTGATGTTTCTGCCGCTGGCACATATTTTTGAGAAAATGTTTAGCCTCCTCTGCCTGCAGTGCGGGGTGACCATAGCAGTGAATGAGAATGCCCGCTCGCTCTTCCACTCGCTCAAGGAGGTGCATCCGCACTTTATGTGCAGCGTGCCGCGCCTCTGGGAGAAGCTGCATCAGGGGCTGATGAAGTACGTACGGGAGGCACCTAAGTCGCTCCAGAGCGTAGCTCGACGGTCGATGAGCGTAGCGACTGCCTATCAGGAGAAGTATATCTCGACGGGGCGGAGGGCGCCTTTCTTTCGGAAGCTGCAGTACAAGTTTTACGACAACATCTTCTTCCACACGATCAAGAAGAAGCTCGGCATAGACCGGGGGCTGGTCTTCCCAACCTCCGGTGCGGCGCTTAATGAGCATGTCTATCGCTCGCTCCTCTCGATGGGGATCCCGATCATGTACGGGTATGGCCTGACGGAGACGACGGCATCGGTATCCTTCAGTCGTCAGGGTGACTTCGTGATCAGCTCCGTGGGGCGTGTCATCGACCCGGTGGAGGTGAGGATCGATGAGTCGGAGGGGGGCGAGATACTGGTGCGGGGTGATACCATCACGCCGGGATACTACAAGCGTCCGGAGGAGAATGCGAAGGTCTTTACGGCCGATGGATTTTTCCGCACGGGGGACCTCGGCCGGATCGATGAGAAGCGTAACCTCTTCTACATCGAGCGGAAGAAGGACCTCTACAAGACCAGCAACGGGAAGTACATCGCTCCGAACTTCCTCGAGGGGCAGATCCTGCAGGACGAGCTCTTCAGCCAGGTGGTCACTATCGGCGACAAGCGCAATTACGTCACAGCTCTCGTGGTACCGGACTATAAGGTGCTGAGCCAGCTGATGGGCGAGGGAGCGCCGACCGATCCGAAGGAACTGGCAGAGAGCGAGGAGGCGCAGAGGATCGTCAAGGAGCATATCAATGAGACGCTCCGTGAGCAGGCCGACTATGAGCAGGTACGGCGGTTTGTGCTGCTGACTGAGCCCTTCTCGGTAGAGAACGGACTCCTCACCTCGACGATGAAGATCCGCCGGGCGCACATCATCGAGCGCTACACGCCCGAGATCGACTCCATGTATGGCTACTCGGTAGACGACAAGCCCCATCTCTGATCTCCGGAGAGAGCAAAAAAAAGGCGTCCGAGGGACTTCCATAGTCCCTCGGACGCCTTTACTGGTAGATATTCCGTACCGAATTTATACCTCTAACTGAAGAATAATATTCTTTTTAGCGAAAAAAAAGAGAAGTAAGTTTGTTTGCAACCAAAGTGAAGAATAAACAAATGAAATCAGAAAAAATGTCATCCGGAGTGAGCAATTGATCCGATAATAGTCCGTACATTTGTGTCGTGAAGCTTGGTGCGAGGCATTTCGATCGCTCTGTCGAACACCAATGCGAACCTTTTTATTACTCACTTAATACATTATTATGAATCGCTGTAAACCAAAAAAACTCCTGGTGCTACTGCCGATCCTCCTGCTCCTCCTACAGACAGGATGCACGATCGGTGACGAGCTGAGTGAGACGGCGAGTCTGACCCTCTCGGAGGTAGGGATAGTCTCACTCGATCCGGGTAAGGTGTCTCGCGAGATCGGCGTGACGACGGATGCCTCCGACTGGAGCTGCTATACCGCCAATAGCTGGATCTCGGTCACCAAGAAGGATGACCACACCCTCCTCATCAGTGCGGAGGCTAATCCCACCTCCGATGCGCGTCTGGGGTCCGTCGTCGTGACGGCATCCGGAGTGCGTCGCCAGCTCACCATCATGCAGGGTAAGGGCACGGAGGTGATCATAGCTCATGCCGGTAGTAGTGCCGGCTCGAGTGAGCTCTCGATCAGTCAGTGGGGCGAGACCCGCTCCATCGATGTGGAGAGCGGGACCGACCTCTGGACTGCCAAGAGTGACGATGAGTGGATCACCGTTACGCCCTATCCCGTCGCCAAGCGGATCGATGTCCGCGTGGCACCCAATCGCAATCGCGAGCCGCGCGAGGGCAAGATCATGATCACCCTGCAGGGTGAGAGCAGCGGGGGAGCTGAGATACGCGTGTCTCAGAGTGGGGTAGACTGGTTTATACTCCCCTATATGAACTTCGAGAGTGCTACAAGGCCCGATATCCAGCTCTTCGAGGAGAAGAGGGGTGGGGCGATCGAGGACGAGAGTGAGCGCTTCTTCACCTTCTCCACCACGAGCAGCGCCTTCCCTCGTGTCGTATATACGATCTATGCCGGTGGTGCCTACCTGTACGCTCAGGTGGATGCCTCCTCGACGCAGCTCCTCCTCGGTGAAGCGCGGCTGGAGCTGATCAGCTTCCTCAAGGAGAATGGCTTCACCGAGCAGGTGGATGAGAATACCTACCGCCACAAGGATCAGCGCAATCTGACGGTGGAGATCAAGCCGTTCTTCAAGAATACGCCGCACCTGCTCTTCAGCTACAAGCCGGAGCAGCCCGTGGCGATGCCTACCTTTGACACCCTGCCTCTGGGACTGACCACCTTTGGTATCACCAAGGAGGAGGTGAAGAAGTACGAGGACAGTGTAGGCGGTGAGGAGACCTACAATTATGAGGATGAGTACGAGTTTGTCACTCCTCCGGGTAAGTACGAGGCCGATGGGCGGCTCTATCTCTTCCACCAAGATAAGAAGAGCGGCATCTACCAGCTCGAGAAGACTCGCCAGTACTTCCTCGACACGGATCGAGCCTTCTGGAGTTACAAGGGGTACTTCACGCCGACCAACGAATTTATGGAGCTCTGCGAGAGAGAGGGCTTCCACTTCGAGGAGTACAACATCCTCGAGCATGTCTACGTCTTTGTCTCCAAGGAGAAGGGGCTGACCTTAGGTGCTCAGTGTAAGAAGTTCTTCGGAGATCCCAAGCCGATCATCGTCCTGCAGATCAATCCTGGGACCAAGATGATTGCTCACCAAACCAACCGTAAGTAAACCACCACACGACATAATCAGATCATGAATAAATCACTATATATACTTGCATCGCTCCTCACGGCACTCCTCTGCTTCGGATGTACGCCTGAGAGCTTAGAGAAGGAGCCGACTATGCTCGAGCTCGACAAGCCGGAAGTACGCCTCACCAAGGACAAGGGCGAGATGGTCGTCAGCGTGCAGACCAATGAGGAGTCCGTCGTCGCCATCAGCAATAGAGACTGGATCACTGCGGTACCTGAGGGTAAGTCCGTCAAGCTGGTCTATGATGAGAATAAGGTGATCGGTCAGCGTGATGCCGTTGTCCTCGTGCAGGCGGGAGACTTAGTCAAGGCTCTTAAGGTAACCCAGGAGGGCAACGCCCTCGATGTGACCACCGTCCCCGAGGCTATCGTACTGGAGCCGTGGGACAGCGAGGTCACCATCAGTGTCCGCGTCAATGGCGAGGGCTGGAGCTGCACCTCAGCCACCGACTGGATCCAGGTCACCTCCCTCCCGTGGAAGAAGGAGGTGATCCTCCGCGCAGAGTCTAATAAGAGTGGCGGTGAGCGTCAGAGTGAGCTTATCTTCCAGGTAGAGGGAGAGACCGGCACCGTAGCCGTACCGGTGAAGCAGAAGGAGTGGCCCCTCTTCCTCCTTCCCTACATCGACTTTGAGTACGGCACCATGAGCCTCATCTCCCGCTTCGAGATGGAGCGCAGGAGCATGATCAAGCAGACGCTCACCGGCTCTGTCACCTTTACGACCACCAGCCCGATGATGAGCCAGATAGCCTACTCCTTCTCCACCAAGGGTGTGATGACGGCTGCACAGGCTTACATCGCCGCCGACTATACAACCACCGATGAGGATGGCGAGACGATGATCACAGAGGAGACCATGCATGTCATCGACTCCGCACTCCTCGCCGAGGGCTTCACGGAGAAGCAGGGCAAGCTGCGCTACTTCGATCCCTCTACCCGCGTCGTAGCCTCCATCAAGGATCACACCTACGACCCCAATATCGAGTACATCTACATCCCGAAGCAGCCGCAGGCTTACAAGACCTTCGACAAGTTCCCCTACATACCTGTAGCATTCGGTGCCGACTACAGCGAGGTGGAGAAGTTTGAGCAGGAGAATGGCGGTGTCTACTATCCCGATGCCGACCAGTATGACGATGCGAATGGTCTCTGCTACTTCGAGTACAAGGTGCCCGGCAGCAAGCAGATCAAGTCGCGCAACTACTATCTCACATGGGATGCTAAGAAGCAGAAGGTCGGCATCCTCCTGGCTACCTTCCAGGAGTGGTCTGACATCAATCTGGTCTACTGGGAGTACAACGGCCGTCTCAATATCACTGAGGAGTTCCTTGCCCTCTGTGAGAAGGATGGATTCAAGTACAACGGCAAGACCTCTGACGGCAAGATGGACGTCTTTGTCAATGCCTCTAAGGGTGTCCAGATGAGGACCCAATTTGCACATTTCCAGGGCGAGGAGGATCCGTCGCTCGTCATCATGATGTTGCCCTACGAGGCCTCCAATACACAGACGAGCGCTCTCGACCATAAGATGACTCAGATGAAGAAGCTATGGAAATGAGACAGATGTCAAGTATGGGGCTCTTAGCCCTCTTCCTTACCCTTGGACTCGGTCTTGCCTCCTGCTCCGACAGGAGGGCACTCGACCCCGAGGAGCCTGAGCAGTCTGCCGAGATCGATCCGGCAGGTCAGGGGGCGACCGTCCCCGGTCTCGTCCGCGTCCGACTGACGCCCGACCTGGCCGATAAGATCGGTACCCGTGCCCTCAGCGCTGATGATCCTGCGCTACGGAGCTCCGATGCGCCCATGAGCGATCTCCTCCGGAGTATCGGTGCACGCGAGGTGCGCCCGGTCTTCATCATGGAGCCTGCCTATGAGAAGCGTATGCGCCGGGCGGGGCTACACCTCTGGTACGACATTATCCTCGATGAGAGTGCCGGTGAGAGCACCACACTCCGCTCTGCTTCTCAGGTCGCTGATCTCCCCGGAGTGGATCTGGTGGAGCAGGTGCCTCTCTACCGGACGATGGATGAGCCGGTATTCTTCCCTCTGAGAGCCTACGGCTTTGACTCCGAGCGTGACGAGAAGGATGTGATGCCCTTCAACGACCCCTACCTCCCCAAGCAGTGGCACTACCACAATACAGGCTCGGGACTCAAGTCGCTCAAGGGCGCTGATCTCAACCTCTTCGAAGCGTGGAAGCAGGAGACCGGAGACCCTTCCGTCATCGTGGCTGTCATCGATGGTGGTGTCTACTATGAGCATGAGGACCTGGCTCAGAATATCTGGGTCAATCCGAGTCCCGGTCAGGGCGAGTACAAGGACGATATCCACGGATACAACTTTGCCGATGAGGATGCCAATATCGCTTATGACGCCCACGGTACTCACGTGGCGGGCGTGATCGCTGCGGTGAATAACAACGGTGTCGGCGTCTCCGGTGTCGCAGGTGGTAACGGTAGCCCCGACACGGGTGTGCGGATCATGGTCTGCGATGCCTTTGGGCGAAAGAATGGTCAGGCCTTTGAGCGCGCCTTTGTCTACGCTGCCAATCACGGTGCCGTCATTGCGCAGAATTCCTGGGGTGGATCCAAGTTTATGTCCCCCTCGCTCAAGGCTGCGATCGACTACTTCATCGACTGTGCCGGCTGCGATGCCGATGGCAATCAGCTGCCCGACTCCCCGATGAAGGGTGGGGTGGTACTCTTTGCTGCCGGTAATGAGTCCTCGGATGATATGTCCTACCCGGCTGCCTACGGTCCGGTGGTGACCATCTCTGCGATGGCTCCCGACTGGAAGAAGGCGTACTACACCAATCGTGGCGAGTGGATCAAGCTGATGTGCCCCGGTGGTGACCTTCACTATCCCGGTGGTCAGATCTACAGCACCTCCGTACAGAAGAAGGTGGACGACGAGGGAACAATCCTCGCTGCTCAGAGTTACTACGAATTTATGCAGGGGACCTCGATGGCCTGTCCTCACGCCAGTGGCGTGACCGGACTGATCGTCTCCAAGTATGGCGGTCCCGGCTTCACGAATGCCGACTGTAAGAGTCGCCTCCTCTCTGCACTCCGCCCGGCGGACATCGACGAGTACAATCCCGGATTTGAGGGCATCCTCGGTGCCGGGTACCTCGATGCTGCTCGTGCGCTCGACAGTGATACCTCTAAGGCTCCTGAGCAGGTCAAGGACGTAGCGGCAGAGCCGGGCTACACCGACCTGACCATTACCTTCCCTGCCGTGGCAGACCCGGATGACCGTACCGCAAGCTACTACGTCATCTACTACAGCGATAAGGAGCCTCTCACCGCCTCTACCTACAAGAGTGCGAAGTCTACCAAGGTCTTCGGACTGAAGTATAATGTGGGCGAAAAGGTCTCCTATACCAGCCGCAACCTCTCGATCAACCAGGGCTACCACTATGCCATAGTGGCGGTAGACCGCTGGGGCAATGAGGCAGCACCCACCTTCTTCTCCTCCTCTACGCTCGACAATGCCGCTCCTGTGGTAACCGTAGAGGGACCTAAGGAGATCCGCCTCGCCGGCAGTGAGACCGCTCAGCTGCTCCTCAGGGTAGCCGACCCGGAGGGACACACCTGGTCCTACACCATGAAGGGCGACCTCCTCGGCATCACTGCCACGAGAGAGGAGGAGACGATCCTCGTCGATCTCTCGGCAAGAGGTTCCGTCGGTAAGCACGACTTCTCAGTAGTCGTCAGGGATCAGTATGGCGCTGAGACGGAGGTGAAGATCTCCTACGAGGTCTACCTCAACTCCGCCCCCGTACTCTCCAAGCCGATCACACTCACCTATCTCCCGATAGGCCGTGAGCAGACCATCTCTCTCGGAGACTACATCAGCGATCCCGATGGGCATAAGCTGACCTACTCGGTCACCTCCTCAGCCGATCAGGTCGTCTCTGCCAAGCTACACGATGGCGTCCTCTCCCTCAAGGGAGTCTCCAAGGGTAGCTCCACGGTCCAGATCCATGCGGTCGATGAGCTGGGCGCTGAGCTCTATGTCAGTCTCAGCATCCGGGCAGTGGCTGACGATATAGTCTACCATGTCTTCCCGATCCCGACCTACGGTGACCTGAGTGTCGTCCTCTCGGGGAAGATCAGCACCGCCACCATCTCCGTCGTCGCCGGCAATGGGTCGGTAGTGCATAAGGAGGAGGTCAGCGTCGGGAGTGAGGGAAGTACCCACAAGATGGATCTCTCCAAGCTCGCCGGCGGCAAGTATCTGCTCCGGGTGGAGGGTAATAATGGTCTGAAGTATACCCGATACTTCGTGAAGTACTAATCGACTCATACCCTATGTATATCATGAAACACATATACGCCATTGCCCTCCTCCTCGCCGGTATCACCCTGACCGCCTCCGCTCAGGAGGACTCCGGGACGCTACCCGTCCTCGCTCAGAATCCTGATGCCCTCTCTGCATCCATGGGTCAGACCGGGGGCAGCACCCTCTCCGGAGGTCACTACATCTACTCAGCCCCGGGGGCTGTATTTGACCGGAGCGAGCGCTTCTCACTCTCCTACACCGGCATCATCGGTACGGGACACGACTCGATGCGCTCGGGGAGTGGATTTTACAACGCCGTCACTGGGAGCTGGAGATTTCGCGACAAGCATGCCCTGATCGCAGGCTTCCGCTACCTCGGCGGGGGAAGTGTCCTCACGTCGACCGAGAGCGGGGATGGCCGCGAGATACACCCGATGGACATCACGGCCGACCTTGGTTACGCCCTCCGGATCAATAATCACTGGAGAGCCTACGTGGTAGGACACTTCGTCGAGTCCTACATCGGCAAGATCGCACTCACCGGCGGCGGATCTCTCGGTACCACTTACGGCAGTCGGCTCTCCTCGGTTCCCCTCAGCTATACCCTCGGAGCCTCACTCCGCAATCTCGGTGGAGCGGTCCTCTACGGAAAGAAGAGTGGCAAGTACACCATGCCCGGCTCCGTCACTCTCGCCGGTGACCTGCGCTACGGACTCACCTCGGAGTGGACGCTGATCGCTGCGGCGACCGGCGACTACCTCGTCCAGCCCGCCTCGGCAGGGCAGTATGCCGTTGGTCTTGGACTGGGTGCAGCATTCCTGGATGTGATGAGCTTCCAGCTCGGCGGCACGATCCTGCCCGGTCAGTACCACCTCACCGGAGGTATCTGCTATCAGCCGATACGCCATGCCTCTGTCGGCCTCGCCTGGAGGGTCGCCCCACAGCTGAGGGAGGCCAATCACATTGCCCTCTCTGTAGGCTGTCACTTCTGAGCGCTGCAGTTAGGAAAACTAAGCAACCTCGGCTCTCTGCATAAGTGACTGTGCACCAGAGCCACTTCTAATAGCGGTATTAGTTTCGACTAATACCGCTATTAGTTTACGCTATTATCGGTATTAGAACTCTCTATTACCGGTATTAGTCTGATGCCTCCGACGGCATGGTTAGGAGAGAGCAAAAAAAAAGAGGTCCCCCGCAGACAGATCGTCTGCGGGGGACCTCTTTTTTTGCTTAAGTGGGTGGGATTACTTCTCCTTCATCTCTGCTCTTGCCTTTTCGCGGAGGAGCTTGTGACGGCGCTGAGTAGGCGTCATGTCGTACTGACGGCGGCAGAATACGGTGAAGTGGCTGGGAGAGGAGAAGCCAAACTCCTTGATGATCTCCGAGAAGGGTACTGCGGCGTCTGCGAGCTGCAGGTCGATGTACTTCGCCTTCTCCTGGAGCATCCAGGTGTAAGGGGGCATATTGAAGGACTCTTGGAACTTCTTCTTGAAGACCCGCACCGGCATCCCTCTCTGATCGGCCAGATCCTGGACCGTCTTGGCGCGGAGGAAGTTTTGGACCACAAACTCCTTGAAGTCGATCTCCTGACGCAGCAGGGGCGCAAGGATCCACGCTACCTGCTCTCTCTCGTAGAAGGCACCGAGGTAGAAGAAGAGCTCCTTGAGCTTCGACTCGTAGATGTTGATGCAATTGAGCTGATGATTGTGCATGTAGAGCATGCTGTCGAGCACCATCTTGATCGACTCGTGGGTGGGAAGGGAGATGAAGACATGTGATGTGGGTGCCTTGTCCTTGAGCTGAGAGATGGCGTAATTGTCGCAGAGCTGTGTGGGCTTGCTGAAGAAGAAGGTGTGCACGGTCGTGTCCTTCCCCTCGCCGTAGATCGTCACGGTGCGCTGCGTACCGAGGAAGAGGAAGAAGTCTCCTCGGCAGGCGTGTCTCTCAGTCTCGTCCCTGTAGGTGTATGATGAGGAGCGTGCCTCCACGAAGACAAACATGAAGTGCTTCTCGCTGTCGATGGTGAGCTCCTCACCCTTCTTCAGGTGATAGCTTCTCAGCGGGCAGCGTAGGGCACATCCATAGTGGTGACAATTGAGATGTCGATCGATGTCGACGATATCCTTTCTATTATTCGTAATCATTGATCCTCCATTACTCTATTTCTCAGTAGTATCAGGTCTTTGTATGCCTGTACCAATAATTTTACAAAGTTAGTTCTTTTCAGCCAAATAAGCAACCAGAATCCACAAGCGATATTGTAATATCTCTTCCATCGGACAAAGAATATTGATGCAAATTCTTGAAGATGTCGCTCCGGACTTCACTTTCTTTTAGGTACCTTTGCTATTAGATATTTAGTCTAATGCTGTCTTTCAATGTAATTATGAATAAGCAATCTACCCTTACCCTCCTCCTCGCAGGAGCACTCCTGACCCTTCTTGCCTGCTCATGCACGGGGAAGAGTAAGGAGGAGCGCCGCCTGCCGTCGCTGAAGATCGGCGCCATGTCGTCAATGGACTACCTGCCCTACGTGGTGGCTGAGAAGATGGGGATCTACGACTCGCTGGGGCTGGAGGTGGAGATCGTCAAGTTTTTCTCCGCCAACGATCGGGATGCCGCCTTCCGTGCCGCCCAGGTGGATGGTACCGTGATCGACTATACCGGCGCAGCGATCCAGCATGCTGCCGGGATGCCTCTCGCGCTCATCACCGCCCACGACGGCTACTTCGAGATGATGGCGACCGGCGGGCTCTCTACCATGGAGGATCTGAGGGGGAAGAAGGTGGGCGTCTCGCGTAATACCGTGATCGACTACTCTACCGACCTGATGCTCCGCGCCGCCGGCATGGAGCCGACGGACGTCGAGAAGCCGGAGGTGAATAAGATCCCTCTTCGGCTCGAGATGATGCTTGGTGGCGAGCTGGAGGGCTCGGTCTTCCCCGACCCCTTCATCACCATTGCGAAGTCTAAGGGCTTCGCCTCCCTCTCCTCCACCAGGGCGCTCGGCATCTCTGTCACCGGTACGATGATGCGACGCGAGGCTCTGGACGAGAAGTCGGAGTCGGTGAAGCTCCTCCTCGAGGGGTACAATCTCGGTGTCGACTACCTGCTCTCTCACCCCCGCTCCGAGTGGCAGTCGATCCTCGTCGAGGATGCCGGCATCCCTGAGGGGCTGGTCGATCAGGTGACCCTTCCGGACTATCGTCATGCGGCGCTCCCCTCAGCCAAGGATATGGAGGAGACGCTCGCCTGGCTCCATGAGCACGACCTCGTCCCGGCGGACTATACCGGCGAGGGACTGGTCGACGGCTCGTATCTCCCGCAGTAACCGAGCTTATGAGTCGGGTGTCGATAGAGCACCTCTCGGTCGCCTATAAGGGGCGACGAGGCGAGACGGTGGCGGTAGAGGATCTCACGCTCACGCTCGAGGATGGGGAGATCCTCGGGCTGACCGGTCCCTCGGGGTGCGGTAAGTCGACGCTCCTCCACGTCCTCTCCGGGATCATCACCGACTATGAGGGGACAGTGCTGATCGATGACCTGCCCCCTGATCCTAAGGTCCACTCCGTGGCGCTGGTTCCGCAGGGCTTTGCCCTCCTCCCCTGGATGACGGTTCGAGAGAATATCCTCCTTCCCCATACGCTAGGAGGAAAGGAGTGTCCCAATGCCACCCACCTGGATGAAGTGCTGGAGACGCTTGAGATCGCCCCCTTCGTCGATCGCTATCCGCGCGAGTTGAGTGGCGGGCAGAGACAGCGGGTCGCTCTGGCGAGGACGATGGTGCAGGACCCGGACCTGCTGCTCCTCGATGAGCCCTTCTCGGCACTCGACATCGGGACCGCAGAGCGGAGTAGGGCGCTCCTGCAGCACTTCCGCCGCAGGCTCGGGCTGACGACGATCCTCGTGAGTCACAATGTGGAGGAGATCGCCGGACTGGCGAAGCGGGTGATCGTCATGGGTGGCACGCCGGGGCGTATCCTCTCTGAGACGAGAGGCGCATCGGCGGAGCGCCTCGCAGAGGAGATCAAGTCATGAGACCGGATAGCATCACTTACCGCTTCCTCGTCGGCACGCTGCTGATCAATCTGATCTGGTACGTAGCCTATCTCCTCATCGGGGAGGGGGCCTTGATCTCGCCACTGGTGGTCTACCGTCATCTGCCGGCGCTCCTGGCGGGGAAGATGGGACCGCACCTCCTGGCGAGTCTCTATCGGATCCTCCTCGGCATCCCCATTGCGCTACTCCTCGGTCTGGTCATCGCCTGGCTGATCTACAGCTATCGCCCCTTCGGTCGGGCGATGAATGCCCTCACCTACCTCGCCTATCCGATCCCGAAGCTCGCTCTCCTGCCGATCGTTATGCTTATAGCCGGGCTGGGCGATGGGGGAAAGGTGGCGATGATCGTCCTGATCCTGATTTTCCAGGTGATCGTCAATGTCCGCGACAGCCTCACGAATATCCCCCGGGAGAGCTTCCACATAGCTCGCTCTCTCGGTGCCGATCGCTGGCGTATCCTGCGGTACATCCTCCTGCCGGCAGCGCTGCCGGATATCCTCTCTACGCTCCGCGTCGCCATCGGGACGGCGATCTCTGTCCTCTTCGTCACGGAGACCTACGGCACCGACCGCGGCATGGGGTACTTCATCACCGATGCCTGGATGCGCTTTGACTACATCGATATGTACGGCGGGATCGTCGTCCTGAGCATCACCGGATTTATCTTGTTTATTCTTACAGATATTGCTGAGGAGCACTTCTGTCGATGGCGCTCAGCAGGTCACTAATTCACTTCTTTATCTTATGAAAAAAGCACTACTATCGCTTCTCCTCCTCTTCGTCCTGATGCCCGGTCTATCGGCACAGGGGCACCATCACTTCGATAGGGGAAAGCGCATCGAGATCCACGGGTACGGTCAGGTCTACTACGATGCGCTACTTGGGCCGGGGAAGAATTCCTTTGGCGTCAATAAGTCAGAGCTTATGGGGACCATGCGCATTACCGACCGGTGGAGCGCGGCTGTCCTCTTTCAGCTCAATAGCCCCGCGATCCTCAAGGAGCTAAATATGTCCTACCGCTTCGCTCCGGAGCTGAGCCTCCGTGTGGGGCAGATGAAGACGCCCTTCGGTCTGGAGAATCAGGTGGCGCCTTTCCTCAATCCGCTGAGCCTCGGCGGAACCATGCCGACGGTCTACTTCGCCGGCGTGGGGATGGATCCGCTCTACTCGGGTACCTCCGGGAGGGATATTGGTCTCGAGATGTCGGGTGACCTCTGGGGCAGGGTGCTCTCCTACAAGCTGGCGGTGATGAATGGTCAGGGGATGAATGCCCTTGACCTCGGCACCAGCAAGATGTACGGCGGTGCCCTCTACATTCGCCCCATACCCTTGCTGACGCTCCACGCCTCCTACCTCGGTGGTGAGCTCCACGCGATGGGGGCCGGCAAGGGGGTCGAGGCGGGTGCGCCCTATGTCCGTCACCGCGTCAGCGGCGCCGTGCAGCTGGCCACCAAGCCGGTCTCCCTGACGGGTGAGTATATGTATGGCAAGGATGCCGGGGTCGTGGGACAGGGGGCTTACCTCACCGCTGTGGCACATATGACCAAGCGGTACGACTTCGTCGCCTCCGTGGACTACCTCAAGACCGGCATGGGTCCCGGCAGTCTCCTCACCAGTACGCTCGGTGTGCAGCACTGGTTTGGCAAGCTCTCCCGCTGGCAGCTGGAGTATCGTCTCGTCGCACCGCAGGGTGAGGGACACGGCCCGATGGACCACCACATCCGGATGCAGTTCCAGTTCGGCTTCTGACGGTTAAGTTTTTCTGGCTAACTTTGGTCTGTATATAAAAACCGTTAGCCATGAATAGACTTACACCTCTTACTCTTCTACTCGCTCTGACCCTCTTCGCCACCTCATGCGGCGGGGGGCGGAGCGAGTCGCTTTTTCCCTCCGATGTGATGGCTCGTGCTGAGAAAGCCCTCGAGACGAAGATCGACACCCTCGGCATAGTCTCTCCGACCGACTCCCTCCGCTTCGTCGACGTGACCGCCGAGGAGCGGGATGCGATGACCTACCTCTACGCCTATATGAGTCTGCCGGACCTGATGGATCACAGCATTGCCTATCATCTGGATAATGTCCGGGTGACGCTGAGGGCGAGGGAGGAGATGCCGTGGGTGAAGGAGGTCCCGGGCGCTCTCTTCCGCGCCTTTGTCCTCCCTAAGCGGGTGAATAACGAGGTGCTGGATGACTTCCGGACTACCTATTACGACGAATTGTCCGCCCTCGTCGATACCATGACGATGGAGCAGGCGGTCCTGGCGCTCAATCGTTGGGCCCATAAGCACATCACCTATCAGCCCTCGGACGGTCGCACCTCCAGCCCGATTGCCACGCTGCGGAATGCCCTCGGCCGCTGTGGTGAGCAGAGTACCTTCGTCGTCGCGGTGCTCCGGACCGTCGGCATACCGGCGCGGCAGGTCTACACACCCCGCTGGGCGCATACGGACGACAACCACGCCTGGGTCGAGGCGTGGGTAGATGGGAAGTGGCACTACCTCGGGGCGAGCGAACCAGCCCCCGTGCTGGACAATGCTTGGTTTGACGCCCCGGTGATGCGGGCGATGATGCTCCATACCACTGCCTTTGGTGACTACGATGGCGACGAGGAGGTGCTGAGCAAAAACGATTGCTTCACCGAGCTCAATGTGACGCCCAATTACATCCGCACCGCACCGATGACCGTCCGCGTCCTGGACGAGGCTGGTAAGCCGGTCGATGGCGCCACCGTCACCTACCGCATCTACAACTACGCCGAGCTCTACCCCCTTGTCACCCGCACAACCGATGCTCGAGGAGAAGCGGTGACTAACCTCGGTCTCGGGGATGTGGTGATCTTTGCCTCCAAGGGCAAGGACCGAGTCGCGATGGAGAAGATGACCAATAAGGAGGGCGGCAGCACCCTCGAGCTGACCCTCCGCCCGCTCGACACCATACCGGCGGAGCAACACCTTCGGCTCACCCCGCCGGTTGAGCAGACCCCGGAGGTTAGGTACACCGAAGCTCAGGCGGCAGAGAATGCTCGTCTACTCGCCGATGAGGATGCCGTCCGTGAGTCGTATACCGCCACCTTCCCCACAGCAGAGCAGGCTGCCTCACTGGCCGACGAGCTGGGCGCAATGGGCGAGGACCGCACCTTGCTCCTTGACCTCTTCCCCAAGAGCCGCGGATACCACGCTACGATAGAGCACTTCCTCCGCCACTCGGCTGAGAGCGGACGGCTGCACCACGCCCTTCTCCTTCTCTCTTCTCTCACCGAGAAGGACCTCCACGATGTATCCATTACCGCCCTCGAGCAGGTGCTCGACCGAGATCTCACCGACGCTGACTGGCAGGAGCCGATGATCTACTGCCCGAGGGCCATGGACCGTGAGCCGATCGCGCCACAGCAGCCGGAGCTGGATCTGATCTGCGAGCAGATCCTTGGCAACGAGGAGCTCAGCCGAGAGGAGCGAGTGACCCGGATCCTCGATCGTATGGGTCAGCTCTCGTACGACAAGCAGTACAATCCGCTCAACCTCCCCATGACGCCCGCCTCCACCTGGATCCTCCAGCGCGGTAACCAGCGCTCCCTCACCATCCTGCTGATCCGACTGCTCCGCACGGCCGGAGTACCGACCTGGTATGACTTCGGCAACAGCGTTGTCCGCTACCGCGACGATGAGGGTAGGGAGCAGGTGATCCCTTATCTAAAGGAGGAGAAGGAGGCTGCTGCGGACTGCCCCCTACAGCTCACCTACGAGCAGGGGTCAAATACCGTCCGCACGCCCCACTACACGTCTCACTTCACCGTCGGCTACTTCGATCCTGCCGATGGACAGATGAGGACCTACTACTTCGACGACATGGTTCCCTACACCGATCTGCAGGGCAAGTCGCTCCTCTACCCGGACAACTTCCTCCTCACCGGCAGCAGGCTTGCCGACGGCACCGTCCTCGCCTCCATCCGGAGGATGAGTTGCGGGAAGCCTATGGCGATCGACTTCGACAGGGAGGAGGGTGCCCTGGCGGTGATCGGAAACTTCGATTCCGAGTCCCTCTACGAGGATCTCTCGGGCGAGGAGCGCTCACTCCTCAGCACCACGGGACGGGGCTACTACCTCCTCGTGCTGGCCCGCGATGCCCACGAGCCGTCCGATCATATCCTCCGCGACCTAGGCGCCATCGCTGACGGGTCCGGCAAGCTACCCATCCCGACCGTTGTCCTCACACCGCAGGCGCCCTCTGAGGCGCTCCATAGCCTCCTCCCTGGAGCCTCTTGGGGTGTCGACACACAGGGACTGGATATAGCGCTTGCAGAGGGTCTGGAGCGCTCCCTGCCGCTTGACTATCCGGTGGTGATCGTTGCCGACACCTTCAATCGCGTTGTCTACTTCCACCAGGGTTACACCATCGGTATCGGTGGACAGATCGCCGATGTCCTCTCACGACTATGAATAAATTCTCTTTCCTCTCCCTCCCCCTTCTCGCCCTTCTCCTCTCTGCCTGTGCGCAGCAAGTGGAGCTGACCGAGGAGACCGAGGAGCGTATCTACCCTGACTTCGTTGCCTCCGCGCCACGCCTGCGTGTCCTCGATGACCGCTGGGAGGCGGGCGACCAGATCGGGATCTTCTCCTCCCGGGAGACCGATGTCCCCTATGTCACGACGCATGGGGACGGCGCCTTTGCCCCCCGGAGTGATCGGCGCATCTCCATGGCTCCGGAGGGTGAGACCTTCCACGCCTACTACCCCTACAGCTACGGCGGCGGGGGATCTGTCTCCTTCGACTTGCGAGACCAGTGCGCTCTGCTCTATGGGGAGGGAAAAGGAATCAAAGGGGAGACTCAGGTGGAGCTCTCCTTCTCTCACCGGCTCTCCCAGATCCGTGTCCGACTCGTCTCTGAGATCGAGGGACTGGACCTCTCCGATGCGACTGTGGAGCTGCTGGGCTACCGCTCCGGAGGGCTGATGGATAAGCGGAGCGGCACCATTACGGCGGGCGAAGCAGTGGAACCTCTCTCTGCGGTGCGCTATGGAGACACGTTTGTCTCCTACATCCTGCCTGGCGAGACGCTTGGTGACCCATCGCACAAGATCCAGATCGGCGTGGGGAGCAAGACGGTCACGCTCGATGAGCCGGCCTTTGAGCAGGTCGCTAGGTCGGAGAGCGGCATCTACTACTCCCTGATCCTGCACCTTAAGCAGTCTACTCCGGAAGTCTCCTCCGGGGGCTTCTCTGCCTCCATCCGCTCCTTCGTCGAGGGCGGTCGGATCGAGGGGGACATCTACCTGGACGACCCTACGGTCGGAGTCGGTGAGCGAACCATCCTGGAGGAGCACTTCGATACGTCGCTTGGTCAGATGAGCAGCCATACCGTCATCGGCACAGGGGTCGACTTCCGTGCGGATGAGGGCTGTGCGACGGTGTCGAGTGAGGGCATGGGGATCACCAAGATCCTACTCCTCTCCCCTTCGCTCGACTTCACCAGCGTCTCTGATGCCCGGCTCTCCTTCGCTCACAGCATCATCGGCGGAAAGAGGATGCAGGAGCAGCAGACGCTCTTTGTGACCACGGAGGACTTCCCGCTCGATGATCCTGAGGCGGCTCGGTGGCAGCAGGTGACCATCCCCAATTACCCCTCGGCGAAGTCGGAGGACTTTGTCCCCAATTCGATCTCCCTCCCGGACTTCGTCTACGGGCAGGCCAATGTCCACTTCGCCTTTGTCTACACCAGCAAGGGCTACGAGAGCGTGAGGTGGCGCATCGACGACCTGCTCCTCCGGGTGACCGACAGCGGATCGGTCGATGATACGCCCGATCCGGGGAGGGACCCGGGGGATGCGAAGTGGCTCTTCGATGGCGCTGACTGCGAGAGTGAGACAGACTTCAGGGCCGCACTTGGCAAGCAGGGATTGCGAAGTTATGCGGTCATCTCGCGAGACCACGCCTACCCGGATCGCGGTCAGGTGCTCTCGGTGGTCAAGAGGCTTAATGGGAATGAGTACCTCCTCTCCTTCAAGGGCGCGATCCCCTCTGGCACGGAGACGATCTCCTTCCTCCTCAAGGGCGTCAGCTCCGCCCGCTCTATGTCGGTCAATGTCTACTCCGATCAGGTGGGGGCAAATGGTCAGCAGAGCTACGTCTGCTACAATCTCGGCGAGGTCGGCTCACGTGATGTCGTCCTGCAGCCAGAACCGCGGAATCTCTACAAAGGCACCATCAACACCCGTGGTCAGTGGATCAAGGTCTCCCTGGATGTCCGATCGGTAGGGCTCAGCTCTCAGCGCGGTGGCGAGTCGCTGGCGATCAAGCTCGGCGGCGCATCCGACATCGACCTGATGCTGGATGACTTCTGTTTCCGGTAACTCTGCAGACTCTCTGTCGGGAGGGCTGTGTCAGTGGTAGCAACATTCTCACTCCGATGTCTTACCCTCAAATAGCTTGAGGTGGGGCAGGAATGAATGCAAATATATCACCATCCCTCCCGCGACTGTCTCTCGCAGTCCTCCCCTGTCTCTTCTCTGCATGTACGGTAGACTTCCCTACACTTCCCGATCCGCTTATCCTGAAATAGGTTGACATCTATGGAGTGATGGAAGGGTAGGGGTGACGTATTTGAGTGGTACAGAAGCCACTCCACTCATCGTGAAGGTTGGGAACGAAGCACCCCTTGACGTTGCTGAGGAACAGTCAATACTTATTCTTGGACCTTGACTATGCTGTTGTCCTTGTCGTAGTTATTCAGGCTGCGGTTGATGCGCTGTCCTTTCTTGCCGAAGGAGACGTTCCATACAAGCCCCAGCGTCAGCATGTTGCCGTTGTCGGGGATGACGATGGACTGAGTGCCGGGTGCCACTCTTGAGTAATTTCTTGTGCGGTATACATCACCATTGGGGATGCCGACATAGAGCATTTGGGCGTAGAGGGTAAGGGTTTCCTTATTCCAGATAAAGGTTAGACCGGAGTTGGGTCCCGGTCGGGTGATCGTCTGATTGCGCAGCGATGCGGGCACGTCTGTGTAGTAACCTGCGATAGTGAAGTCTCTGTAGGTGAACATCAAGGACAGATCCCAGTAAAAGTCGTGTAGCTCGAGTGGATTCCCGCCGACATCACTTCGGAAATAGTTGTATCCGGCATTTCCCACAATGGTCATAAAGCCGAGTAACCGACTCCAAGTCATGCTCAGCTTCGCTCCGGTCTTAGTATTGAAATGTCCGTTCTCCGGTCGCATAATGAAGGCATCCCGGCTTGCGTCGTAGAGGATACTGGAGTAAATGGGGTTGAAAGTATGGTTGTAGATTAGGTCGATGTATCCGTCTAACTTGTTCTTTCGGTAGCTTGCAGTCAGCCGGTTATTCAGCTCCGTGCCCGGCTTGAGGTCGGGATTACCGGCGTAGATGATCAGGTCATCGTAGCGCTGTGAGACGGGGGAGAGCTGCGAGAGTGCCGGCAGGTAGGGGGTAAGGTGGCTATTGAATGAGAAGTTCCAGTTATTGGTAGGTGAATAGAAGAGAGCCAGGCTGCTCTGGTTCTTTACGAACGTCCTGTGGTCGGCTTGGTCTGCAGTGTAGAGGACCTTGAGCCCTGTGCCGAGACTGTACTGCGTAGCCTTTGAGAGACGCCCCGATATTTGCCCGTAGAGGTACGTGTTGTTGCGGTCGAGTAGGTCGGTGTAGTCATCTGTGAGGTAGGTGTTAGATGCGCGTCCGTAGCTTTCTTGGAGTCCGAGGAGCAGATAAATCGCTGGGTGGATCAGTCTCTGATAGCTTACTTCTCCGACTAAGGAGTAGTATCGGTTTCTGACGGGGTTAGATACCGAGCTGGTTATGGTATCTTCCACCTTGTCAGTGAGATCGCGGTTGTTTTCGCCCGTCGTAAGGCTCCCGACAAGGTTTGTTTCCAAGATACCGCCGTCCCTGAAGCTGTGCTTGTAGTAAGCGTCCAAGGCCGGTACATAGCCCTTGTACCGACTCAGGCTGCGTCTGGTGTATGGTATCTTACCGGTCTCAGTCATCTCAGACCGAATGTCGTAGCTCTGTCTGCCAAAACCATTGCGCCAGGTCAGACTAAAAATGTTGCTCTTGTCCAGGATGTAGGAATAGGTAAGGTTTAGGCTCTGGTTGAGCATAAACATCGGACTCTTTTCCTGCCCGTTTTCCTCCCTCTTTATTTGTTGCTTTGGCTTGATAAAAGACTGGGAGGCATCTTGGCGCCATCTGGGATAGTCGCGATAGCTTCCTGTGTAATCGAGGGTGAGATCCGACTTGCCCCGGTGGTAATTGGCGCTAATGCCGGCTTCTGCTAATCCTGTCCAGAGTGCACTCTTGAGGCTTGTCCGCACCGTGCCGCCGTCGGTACGCTCTCTTAGGATGACATTGATGTACCCACCTTGATCTTTGTCGAGGAGTCGGATGGAGGGAAGGTCGGAGTACTCGAGGCGTAGGATCTTCTTCGGATCGAGCTGAAGCACGTCACTCATCGTCTTGGGAACCCCGTTGATCATCCAGTAGATCTCTTTTCCGCGGATCTTTGCCGTTTTATGAGCCATATCCACCGTAAGCCCGGACAGGGAGAGATTAAAGAGGAGTGTAAGTGCATCCGGGCTTGCCTTGACGAGATTGGTCTTGGGGAAAATGATCTCGCGGTCGATCTGCTTTAGGTTGCCTTGGACGACCACTTCAGTGAGCGTCTTGTCGTCGTTTCTTAAGTAGATCTGTCCAAGGTCTATTTTCGCCTGTCTGGCGCCTTTGATGCCGATGGTTGTGGGTGCAAGTCCTACATAAGTGATGTGGAGGTCGGACACTCTCTGGCTCTCGGCTTGGATGACGAACGTGCCATCGTCCTTGGTGGCAAGTCCGGTAATCGTTTCTCCCTTAGTGTCTCTCAGACGAACAGATGCCCCAGGCACTGCCGTCGAGTCGCTCGCCATCAGCACTGTCCCCGTCACGGTCAGCTCTTGAGCGGTAATTGCTGTTCCCGTGATGAGGAATAAGCTTCCGATTAGTACAATTGTCCGTAAGTTCATAGCTTGCCTTTGATTCGTACTGTCTCACGTGTCATCCGCGTATAGCATTATACAGCAGCATATATTTCTTTTTCAGCTCCTCAATATCCAACTCACTCCCTATCATGAATTGGATAAACGAATCACCATAGTATAGCGATCGGAACATAGTGACTGCCAAGAGTGGGTCAATGCCCTGGCTCAGCTCTCCCACAGAGAGCCCCTTGTTGCAATACTCTACCCACAGTTTTGTTATCTCATGGTCTAGGGCGCCGCACTTGTTGCTAAACCCTTCGTAGTGAAACTTGGCAGAGGAGAGTAAGTTTATGTATTCCGAGGAGTTCGCACCTTTGAGGGTACTCCTTACAGAGTTCATTCGCTCTTTCGTGAGGTTTAGTTCGTTTGTTATGAAGCCAAGGAATGGCTTCTCGCTTGATACAGACACCTCTCTCTGGAGGGAGTTGGATAGCAGCTCAAAGACGAACTTGTCGATGACCGCTCTGTAGAGTCCTTCCTTGTTCTTCACCTTATAGTAGATAGCTCCTCTGGACAATCCTATTATTTCTTCAAGATCAGAGGTGGTGACATCCGCATACTCCTTTGTCAAGAAGAGGTTGAATGCTCCCACGAGTATCTGATTCCTACGTTCTTCGCTCTTGCTCATCTGCTTTAGTACTACCGTAATAATGTCTTTCTGGGTGCCAAGGTAGACATATAAAACCAAACTGTCAAACCACACTTGTTGAGGTGGTAATGAATAATAGAACGGGACGCGAGGGACGGTGTCCAATGCCCGATGGATAGGGCGTCGATCTAATACTGGTATTAGTGAAGTCTATTACCGGTATTACTCATCACTAATATCGGTATTAGAGATTTCCCCGAGGAGTGGACTGCTTTGGTAGGGGTGATCAGAAGCAGCGCCGTAGATCGTATTTGATTAACTTCTAGAAGTCTGCAACTGAGTTGCGAGCGATAGTACCTACCTTTGCGGGTGAGGAGGGGAGGCGACTCAGTACATAGTAGATAAGTTTAATGAAGCGATTATTTTTCTTGGTATCCCTACTGATGATGATAGGGGTTTGGGGAGTTTCAGCACAGGAGCTCCGTGGGGTAGTGTATGACGAGGCAGGGGAACCGCTCCCCTACGCGACCGTCAAGGTGAAGAGCATCGACGGCAGCAAGGTGCTCACAGGAGGTGTAACCCGTGACGATGGCTCCTTTACTCTACAGACTGGGCAGCAGCAGTTACCCCTATTACTCGAGGCAAGCTTGATCGGATTCACCACCAAGGAGGTGAGGTGCGAGAGCTTCTCCGATTACAAGATCGTACTAAAGGAGAGTGCCTTAGTGCTAGATGAGGTCTCCGTCACCGCTAATCGTATCACACACCGGATGGTCGCCGGTGGCATCAGCACCTCCATAGAGGCCTCTCCGCTCGCAAATCTATCGGACGTCTATAGTGTGCTCAGAGGCGTGCCACTGGTCGAGATCGAGGGGACCGAAGTACGGGTAGCTGGCAAGGGGACCCCCATCATATACATCAATGACCGACTGATGACCGACCCCAATCAGCTGCGCAACCTCAAGCCCTACCTCATCCGAGACATAGAGGTACTCACCAATCCCGGTGCCAGGTATAGCTCCTCCGCCGAGTCGGTGATCAAGATCTACACCAAGCGCGAGCAGGGCACCGGTCTCAGCGGCGAGGTAAAGCTCGATCTAAATAATCAGATAGGTAGCCCCATGGGTTATCAGCCCTACCTTCGGCTCAATTATCGGCTCAATAACTGGGACTTTTTCACCAGTGTCATGTACAAGGACGAGCAGACCAATCACTCCTTCCCCTCCCTCCGTACTCACGGCAAAACCGATCAAAGCGAGTGGATCAATCAATCCACCACCAAGCACAAGGAGGGTGTACAGACACAGGAGTATACGGTGGGCATCAATTACGAAGACGAGGTGCAGAGCGCAGGCTTCAGATACCGTATTGCCGCCGATAAGGAGGACTCCTGGATGTTCTCCGACCTCACCAGCAACCACCTCAGGCCCACACCCGAGGCGGTGGAGCGCTTCTTTGGCAAGTCACAGACCCTCAAGCCCTGGAATGCCTCGCACCGACCCAATCTCTACTACCTGCGGAGGTTTGGGGACTGGAAGGCACAGATCGACCTCGACTACTTCCAGACCGGTATGAGCCACTCCACTGAGAGGGCAGCAGAGGGACACACGGAGGCGTACGAGCTCTCCGGCGTGGAGAATAGCCATGGGGCGAAGTACCAGTCGGCCGGAGCGCGCTTGGACATCTCCGGACCACTCTGGGGCGGTCGTCTCGAGATGGGTGGGGAGTACTCTAAGGTCCATAACCGCTTTTACAATCATCTCGATGCCAGCCTCAATCTCACCGACCTGGATAGCGAACAGCGGGAGCAGTTTCTAGCTCTCTACTTAGAGTATCAGCGCAAGATAGCCTCCGAGTGGAGCGCCACCGCAGGCTTGCGCATGGAGCACCTCGCGAATAAGTATATAGACAAGGGGGTATTAGATCCCGATAAGAGCCATACCACCACCAATCTATTCCCCACACTGGCAGTCTCAGGTCGCCTCTTGGGTGTGCGCACCGAGCTCTCCTTCAGGAGCCGGATCAATCGACCAAGCTACGTACAGCTACAGCCACAGTACCTATATGTAAGCCGATACGAGTACAAGGTGGGCGACCCCAACCTCAAGGACGCCATCGACTACTCCACTGCTCTCACCCTCAGTAAGAGCTGGCTTACCACCATCCTCAGCCACACCTATAGCCGCGACTGTCTCACCCCGGAGACCGCCCTCTTTACCGACCCCACCACCGGAGTCGTTCGCCCCTATATCACCCTATACAAGACCGTCAACGCCCCTCCACACCATGCTCTCTCGGCGGCGATGGTAGCCAGCCCTACGATCAAGTGGTGGAAGCCCACCTTCACCCTGCGCCTCTCCAAGATGATCGGCTACGACCTCTGGAACTTTGAGGAGCGGATCACCAAGCGTAAGGCGACCCTCGCCCTCAGCGTGGCTAATCAATTCACCCTCCCCAGGGATATCAGCATGGTTTTCAACGTCGGCTACACCCCATTTGGTAACGAAGACAATATGGAGTTCACCGCCCCCATCCTCACCAGCTACGCCGAGATCTCCAAGCAGTGGCTTAAGGAAAAAAATCTCCTCACCACCCTCTCTATCAGCAACCTCTTCAATACCACCCACTCCGTGCGTACCGCCACCAGGTACAGCGTGATGGAGTCCACCGAGCACGTGCCTCCACGTATTGCCTTCACCGTCTCCTACCGCTTCAATAGCTCCAAGGACAAGTACCAAGGCACCGGCGCCCTCGAGTCAGTCATCGACCGCATGACTGCGGACCACGACTAACCGCTGCACAGCCGCTAGGCACCTCACCAGAGGTAACAAGTCGGACGAGTCGGACAGGTCGGCAAATCAATGCCACTGTCCGACTCGTCCGGCTTGTCTGATAATGAGAGGGCGGAGTGTTTTGGATCGTCATCCGACGGCGCAAATCTGCGTATCTTTGCGGATATGAGACTATCCTATGATATCATAGTGGTCGGTGCCGGCCATGCTGGCTGTGAGGCGGCTCACGCGGCGGCCCTGCTCGGCTCCCGTACCCTCCTCATCACCATGGATCTCGACAAGATCGCCCAGATGTCGTGCAACCCCGCCGTGGGAGGCATCGCCAAGGGGCAGATCGTGCGCGAGCTGGATGCCCTCGGCGGTCTGATGGGGATCATTACCGATAGGTCGTCGATGCAATTTCGGATGCTCAATAGGAGCAAGGGACCCGCAATGTGGAGCCCCCGCTCTCAGAGCGATAGGGGGCGATTCTCTCACCTGTGGCGAACTTATCTCGAGCAGACGCCCAATCTCTCCCTCTGGCAGGATGCTGTCGTGCAGCTGCTCCACGAGGGTGGGGCGGTCACCGGCGTCGTCACCGCTATGGGGCTTACGATAAAGGCGAAGTCTGTGATCCTCACCAATGGGACCTTCCTCAATGGCCTGATGCACATCGGCAGCGTGAAGATCCCTGGGGGACGCATCGCCGAGCCGGCCTCGCTCCGCCTCTCGGAGCAGATCACTGGGCTGGGCTTCAGGACCGATCGGATGAAGACCGGCACGCCGATGCGGCTGGATGGTCGGACGATCCACTTTGACCTCTGCCAGCGTCAGGAGGGCGAGGAGGGATGGCACCACTTCTCTTTCCTCCCCGGGGTGTCTCGCTTAGAGACTCCGCAGAGGCCCTGCTTCCTGACGGAGACGACGCCTGCCAGCCATGAGGTGCTGCGGCGTCACCTCGACGAGGCACCGCTCTACAATGGTCAGATACACAGCATAGGACCGCGCTACTGCCCCAGCATAGAGACGAAGATCGTCACCTTTGCCGGGAAGGATCACCACCCGCTCTTCCTCGAGCCGGAGGGCGCCGACACGACGATGTATTACCTTAATGGCTTCAGCAGTTCGCTCCCCATAGAGGTGCAGGAGGAGGCGATCCGGCAGATCCCGGCGCTGCGCGATGCGACGATCATGCGGCCCGGCTATGCGATCGAGTACGACTTCTTTGACCCTACGCAGCTGCACCACACGCTGGAGACGAAGTTGGTCAAGGGGCTCTTCTTTGCAGGTCAGATCAATGGCACGACAGGCTACGAGGAGGCGGCAGGGCAGGGCTTCGTCGCCGGGGTTAATGCCCACTTCGCTGCTCAGTCTCTTGCCAAGTCCTTTACCCTCGCTCGGGATGAGGCCTACATAGGGGTGTTGATCGATGACTTAGTGACGAAGGGGGTGGACGAGCCCTACCGGATGTTTACCAGTCGCTCAGAGTACCGCATCCTCCTAAGGCAGGACAATGCCGACAGACGTCTCACGCCTAAGGGGATAGAGCTGGGGACGGTCGACTTGTGTCGTGAGAGGCGACTGGAGGCGAAGCTGGCGCTGATCGATCGCTTTGAGGAGCTGCTCAGGGACACTTCCGTAGCCGACACGCCAGACCTTGCGGCTTACTTCGCGCGGGTAGGGGAGACGCCGCTGAGGCATCCGCAGAGGCTCCGTGAGGTGATCCTTCGCCCCCGTATCACGCTGGATGGACTGGTCCCCTTTGTCCCACAGCTGGCGAACTTCTTAGAGCAGGGTCAGCTGGCGGAGGAGGTGAAGGAGACCATCGAGGTGGAGGTGAAGTATGCCGGCTACATCGCTCGCGAGCGTCAGGCTGCCGAGAAAGCTCGCCACTTAGAGGACATTCGCATCGCCGGCCACTTTGACTACCTCTCCATACAGTCGCTCTCGACCGAGGCTCGTCAGAAGCTCGACCGGATCCGCCCGGCGACCATCGGTCAGGCCTCCCGCATCCCCGGCATCAGCCCCTCGGATATCAATATCCTCCTGATACTCATGGGACGATAGCCCTTTCTGTTTCACGTGGAACCCTATGCTGATAGCCAAGAAAGACATACGCAACAGCCTATCCGTGATCCCTGAGTCGCCCGGTGTCTATATCTACCGCGACAAGGAGGACAAGGTGCTCTACGTCGGTAAGGCAAAAAATCTCCGTAAGCGGGTGGGGCAGTACTTCCAGCGCGAGTCGGATCGGCCCAACGCTCGGGCGATGCTGCGTGTTTTTGAGACCGTGGAGTATATCGTGGTCCAGACGGAGACAGATGCGCTCTTGCTTGAGAATAACCTCATCAAGACGCACCAGCCGCCCTACAATATTATGCTCAAGCATGGTAATTTCTACCCTTACATCTACGTCACGAGGGAGCGCTTCCCGCGCTTTGGGACCACGCACAAGCCTCAGCCGGGCGGTAGCACGGAGTACTATGGTCCCTATCCCAATAAGTCGATGGCCTATCAGCTGGTCCAGCTCTTCCGCCGGCTCTATAAGTTTCGTACCTGTACATATAACCTCTCTCCGGAGAATATCGAGCGGGGAAAATTTCGTGTCTGCCTGAAGTACCACATCGGCCGCTGCAAGGGTCCTTGCGAAGGTCTGCAGACGGAGGAGGACTACGACAGGGACGTACGGGCGGCTAAGGAGATCCTGCGAGGGCATATCACGGAGGTGAAGCGGGATATCAAGGAGGTGATGACAAAGGCATCCGAGGAGCTGGACTTTGAGACCGCCCTGCAGATGCAGAATATGCTCTATACGCTGGAGAACTACCAGGGGAAGAGCACCATCATGAGCAACGTTATCGGGGATGCGCTTGTGGCCACCTATGGCTCCTCGCGTCGCTCCTTCTTCGTCAATTATCTCCTGACGCGGGACGGGCGGATCATCTCGGGGCGCACTATGGAGTACCGTCGGGGAATCGAGGAGGACGAGGAGGAGCTCTTTGCCTCTGTCCTGAAGGACCTGCTTGATACGCTGCCGCTGGAGGGCACTCGCGAGCTCATTCTCCCCCTCATGCCGGAGTACCTCGACCTCTCTGCCTATCGCGTCACGATCCCTCAGAGGGGCGACCGTAGGCATATCCTGGACCTGAGCCAGCACAATGTGGATCAGTTCATCAAGGACAAGGATCTGCAGGCGGAGAAGCTCAACCCCGCCCAGCACAATATGCAGATCCTGCGAGACCTGCAGAGCTCCGTCGGGCTGCCTACGCTTCCGTGGCACGTGGAGTGCTTCGATAACTCCAATATCCAGGGTGCCGATCCCGTGGCTGCCTGTGTCGTCTTTAAGGGCGGTGTCCCCTCCAAGAAGGACTACCGGCTCTACCACATCAAGACGGTCGAGGGGCCGGACGACTACGCCTCGATGCACGAGGTGGTGGTGCGGCGCTACAGCCGCCTACGTGACGAGGGGGAGGAGCTCCCCGACCTCATCATCACCGATGGAGGTAAAGGTCAGATGAGCGTGGTGAGGGAAGCGCTTGAAGAAGTGGGTGTGGAGATACCGATCCTCGGTCTCGCCAAGGACGATCGTCACCGGACCAGCGAGGTGCTCTATGGAGATCCGCCTCAGGTGATCGGCATCATGCAGCGCGGGCAGGTCTTTCACCTCTTGGAGCGGATCCAAAATGAGGTGCACCGCTTTGCCATCACATTTCACCGAAATGTCCATGCTAAGAAATCGATCTCCTCTGAGCTCGACGCTATTGCAGGCATCGGTCCTGCCACTCAGAAGAAGCTGATCCGTACCTTCAAGTCTGTGAAGCGGATCCGTGAGTCAGTCTCTCTCGACGAACTGGCAGAGACCATCGGCCCCGCAAAGGCTCGCCTTGTGTGGGACTACTTCCACCCCGACAGCGAGGCCTGACCCGTATTCTCCTAAAGTTGTATCTTTGGCTTATGAGAGCAGTTATTCAGCGTGTGAGCGAGGCATCCGTGACGGTCGATGGGTCTTTGATCTCGTCGATTGGGCCGGGGATGCTGGTTTTGCAAGGCGTGGAGGTTGGCGACACCGCCGAGGATATGGACTACTTGGTTCGTAAGATCACCGCCCTCCGCATCTTTGATGACGAGGAGGGGGTGATGAATAAGGACATCAAGTCCATCGGCGGGGAGATCCTTCTGGTGAGCCAATTCACCCTCCTGGCATCGACGAAGAAAGGCAATAGACCCTCCTACATCTATGCCGCCAAGGGACCCGAGGCAGAGCCATTCTACAACCTTATGGCGCAAGCTCTCTCCAAAGAGATCGGCAAAGAGGTGAAGAAAGGGCGCTTTGGGGCTGATATGAAGGTCCGGCTACTCAATGACGGACCTGTGACCATTTGTATAGACTCGCGAAACCGATGACCGACACGCCCAGCCCTACACTTAAAGATGTCCAGTCCGTTGTCGACCGGTGGATCCACGACTACGGGGTCCGGTACTTTTCGCCGCTTACCAATATGGCGCAGCTCACGGAGGAGGTGGGTGAGGTGGCTCGCATTATCGCTCGAACCTATGGGGATCAGAGCGCGAAGGCCACGGATAACCTCTCCAAAGAGCATCTGGCAGACGAACTCGCTGATGTACTCTGGGTCCTCGCCTGCATTGCTAATCAGACCGGTTGCGACCTGACGGAGGCCTTTGAGAGAAACATTGTGAAGAAGACAGACCGCGACAAATTCAGACATTTATCCAATCCCAAATTATACAACCATGAGTCATAATCACCACGATAACGACTTCTTCCCCTCACATGATAAGTACAGTGAGGCCTTCGGAAAGTTTACTTTCGACCTCACTATAGACGAGGTCTCTGCGAAGGTACAGGAGTGTGTCGACAAGCACTATAAGGAGCTTGATACGAGAGATAATATCAATCTGATCCACAGCATGATCGACCTCACCTCGCTTACCTCTGAGGACAATGAGGACAAGATCTATAAGCTGACTCAGCAGGTCAATAAGCTGGATGACGACCACCCCGACATTACCCCTGTAGCGAGTATCTGCGTCTATCCCAACTTTGCACAGGTGATCAAGGATAACCTCACCGTCGAGCAGTGTCATATCACCTGCGTGGCAGGTGGCTTTCCCTCGTCGCAGACCTTCCCCGAGATCAAGGTGGCTGAGATCGCCCTGGCAATCCACGATGGGGCAGAGGAGATCGACATTGTACTTCCAGTCGGTGCCTTCCTTGCCGGTGACTACGAGACCGTCTGTGACCAGCTGCAGGAGCAGCGACAGGCCGCCAAGGATGTGATCCTGAAGGTGATCCTCGAGACCGGTGCTCTGCAGACGCCCGAGCATATCGTTAAGGCATCCATTCTTGCCCTCTTCTGCGACGCAGACTTCATCAAGACCTCTACAGGTAAGGGTTACCCCGGTGCCACGCCCGAGGCGATCTACATCATGGCCTCTATCGTCAAGCAGTACTACGATCAGTTTGGTCTCAAGAGAGGGATCAAGGCCGCCGGTGGTGTCCGTACGACCGAGGAGGCGCTCAAGTATCTCTGTATCCTTAAGGAGGTGCTGGGCGACGAGTGGCTCACCCCAGAGCTCTTCCGCTTCGGTGCCACCTCCCTGGAGGCAGACACGCTAAAGCATCTGCTCTGATCTTTTTAGTCCATCCTAATCGACCCGCAAGCTCTACAATATGGTAGAGCTTGCGGGCCTTTTTTTCCCTCTCCCGATCCTCGTCTGGCTCCACTGACCCGTCCGACTTGATAGGGCATAATGGGGGCACGACTATTAGATCCCTTCATGAGCTACTTTGGATTGCAAAGATACGGGCTTGACCTCCACCTATTGTCTCTTTGTGTCTCGGACAGCCTCCTATGTGCCATTCTTATCACATCTTGTCAGTAACCTAAGCCTACGACCCACTTCGGCAATGCAAAAGCACCAGTTCCACAGTACACAGGACGGAGGACTCTTTTGGAATGTTGAAGAAGCCTCTTAACTCATTGTGGTTAGTAGGTAAGGTATCACTTCTTATGAGTGGACGCTACGCTATAATGATCGAGTAGTTCATCCTTATTTAGGCGCTGTTTAGCGATGATGGGACGGGACTTTCTGCTATCTTTGTGACTATGAAAGTGCTCACTAAAACCGCTTTTCAGTCATCCATAGAGATCGATCTCCCTCTATCAAAGAGTGAGGGGATACGTGCTCTGATCTCCTGCTATATCGTCCTTCGGAGTAGGGGAGCCACGGTGATGCCCTCTATGGATCTCTTGGGTGCTGATGCTCCTGAAGATCTCCATGCAATCTATGATGATCTCCAGGCGCTGCTCTCCGGTCAGTCAGATATACGACTTACCGGATCCGCAAGTGTGTCCCGCTTTCTCCTATCACTGGCTGCAGCCGAACCCCAGCAGACTGTCTTTTATCTTACGGATCCTCAGCTCCGACGTCGACCTATGGGGCAACTGGTAGACTTCTTACGTCGTTGTGGTGTCTCTATAGAAATGACCGATGATCGATGGGTTGTTGATGCCCGTACCTCCACGGTTCCACGTGAAACTGATCTCGACACAAGGACATGGGAATCAAGCCAATTTGTTTCAGCGATAATCTATTTTGCTGTTATCCAAAACTACCCTATCACTATCCATAGGCAGCATTCTGACCCTAGTTCAGAGTACATATCTTTGACCATCGACTCTCTTCGTCGGATCGGTGTAGATCTCACTTGGGAAGCGGATTGGATTATCTTCGAGCCTCGTACGAGATCAGGTTTAGAGCCTATCGAATCTTGTGATTTTTCTCTCCCAGCCGACTATACCTCTGCATCGTATTGGCTCGAGTTGCAGACGCTCCATCCTGAGATCCAAATCCTGACTTTGAATGGACTGAATCCTGATTCATCTCATCCGGATGCTCGATTATTCTGCTTTTTTAGCCCATTCTTGGTGATTGATGAGTTCATGAGAGTTTCGCGTCGTCGTGAGTCATTTCCAGAACAGTCGCTTTTCTTTGACTTGTCGCAGAATCCGGATCTCTTCCCCACTCTCTTTGCCACGGTGATAGGACTTGGGGTGGAGACCACATTTACCGGTTTATCCTCGCTTGCCTACAAGGAGTCGGATCGCCTGGGTGCTTCGCTCTCTATAGCGCAAGATCTCGGCTGGTCAGCTGATGCATTTATCAATGTCACGCCAAACGGCTTTACCTACACGGGGGTTCCACGTGAAACAGAGCCGGAGCATGTGATGCTCAACCATAGAGGTGACCACCGATTAGCCATGGCCTTCGGGGTGCTTGCCACCACTCTTGAAGAGACGCACGTGGAGATCCCGGACGATAAGGCGGTTACGTCACGGAGTTATCCCCACTTTTTTACCGACCTTTGCAGGCAAGCCAGATGAACTTATGATGAAGAATCAACGTCGATCTCCTTGGCTCCACCTCTCTCTCCTGATAGGCGGAACGATAGCCATGATATATGGGTGTGCCAATAGAGTCGCACCCGACGGAGGCCCTTATGACGACCAGCCGCCCAAGCTTGTCCGCAGTCATCCGGCGGAGAAGGAGCTCAATGTCTCGTCACGTAAGGTGACGCTGTGGTTTGACGAGTTCGTCACCGTCAAAGATCCGCTCAAGAAGATCATCGTCTCCCCGCCCCAGCTCCAGCAGCCGGAGATCATCTCCTACGGCAAGCGGGTAGTGGTTAGTCTAAAGGACACACTGATCCCCAATACCACCTACACGATCGACTTCACCGATGCGATCGTCGACAATAATGAGGGCAATCCGATGGAGAACTTCTCCTTTGCCTTCAGCACCGGAGAGCGCATCGACACCATGGAGATCGCCGGGACAGTGATTAATGCTCGGACCCACGAGCCGATGCAGGGACTCCTCGTCGGACTTCACCCGGACACCGCTGCGCGGAGTGCCTTCCACGACACCACGTTCCTCCGCACCAGTCGTACGTCAGATAAGGCGAAGTTTGTGATCCGTAACGTCCGCGAAGGACGCTACCACGTCTATGCCCTAAAGGAGAGTGACGGCAACTACCGCAACGATATGGTAGGTACGGAGGGCGTCGCCTGGCTCGACAGCGCCGTCCTCACTACCTGCAAGCCCGACATCCGCCCCGACACCCTCTGGGTCGACTCGCTCACCATCGACACCATCAAGCAGGTCCCCTTCACCCACTACTACCCCGACGACCTGGTCCTGCTCTACTACGAGCCGAGGGATACCAAGCGGTTCATCAAGAAGCGTGAGCGCCCTGCCCCCTATCAGCTACGTCTCACCTTCAACGCCCTCCCCGACAGTGCCATCAAGCTCGCCCGGGTTGACTCCCTCGCGCTACCGACCGACACGATGAAGCCCCCTTACGTCATGGATAAGAGTAAGGAGGGCATCGTCGACTTCTTCTTCACCGACACCACCTGGAGCGCCCACAGCACCTTTGCGCTCACCTACCTCTCCGTAGACAGCCTCGGTCTCCCCGCCTACAAGAGCGACACCCTCCGCATTCCCTACAAGACCCCCAAGCTGGATAAGAAGAAGGAGAAGAGAGCAGAGAGTGACTCCACCACGACCGCACCGGCAGTCGAGAGTCCCCTCTCCATCAAGATCGAGCATAAGGGCAAGGGCGGCATCTCCGACTCGATCCTCTTCACCTCGACCCTCCCGATCGACACCTCGATGCTCCGCGCTTTTGCCCTGTACGACGCCAAAGACTCGATCCTCCAGCCGATGCGTATCGACACCATCACTTTCTTTGATGGGAGCGTCACCTCCGGACTTATCCGTGCCAGCCTCAGCTATGGCGGTCAGTATGAGCTCCATGTCGACAGCGCCGAGATCGCCGACATCTATGGTCACCGGCTCGACAAGACAGTGGTCGATGCGTTTAAGATCAAGGAGAAAAGCGAATTCTCCTCCCTCCGCGTCACCATCCACGACCTGCCCGACTCCATCATTGGCGAACTCCTCACCCCCGACGACAAACTCGTCTGGACCTCCTACAGCAAGGCAGGCGAACTCTTCTTCCCCGATCTCGACCCGGGCAAGTATGGCCTCCGGATCATCTACGACCGGAATGGCAACCACCGCTGGGATCCGGGCGACTACGATGCTGCCATACAGCCGGAGGCGGTCTACTACGCCCCCAAGGTCTTTGAGCTGATGAAGAACTGGGAGGTGAAGGAGAACTTCTACCCCCTTCTCACGCCCCTCCTGTCGCAGAAGCCCCGGACAATGATCCGGACAAAGTTCAATGAGGAGAAACGCAAGGACCGCAACAAGGAGCGCGAGGAGGAGCTCCGGCGCCGTCGTGAGGGAGGCGGAGACCAGCCCGGCGGCAACCCCTTCGGTGGTCAGATGCCCGGAGGTGCCCTCGGTGGCATGAGGCAGGACGACCGCCGCTACTGATCCCTCTATAGTGTGACGCAAGGGTACTATCCACATTAGGGTCAAGGTCTCCTTATGCCCCAAGAGACCGATAGCCAGGCTCTTAGAGAGTCATAAGCACGCACAGGAGAGAGAGATTTAACATTTCAAGGGCTTTATATTAACCCCTGTTATGTTAATGGAGTGGGGAAAATCGCTACCTTTGGTGCGATATGAAGAAGTCTACACTCTGGCTCATCGTGGTGGTGATGGTGGTCGCCTTTGTTGGCCTGCTCTTTATGCAGGTCAAGTACATTGATGCGACCTACCAGTCCAGGAGATACCAGTTTGACAACTCAGTCAGGCAGGCACTCTTCGAGACCAATCATGACTTGGAGCGAGACGAGATGATCGACATCATCCGTGTGGACCTCGGGCTGCCGGGCTATGTGGTCCGCGACTTCCTGATCCGCCCTACGGAGGGGAGCAACTCCCCATTTGACCTCGGCACGGCGGGACAGGGGCTGCCTGACTACAAGCTGGAGCAGCTGCCACAGCCGCCCAAGAAGTCGTTCGACTTTGTCTCCCCCGGGGATCGCTTTCGTGAGGCGGAGCGGATGCTGAGGAGCCACTTCGCGGAGCCGGACAGCGTGACACAGCGGATCCTGCTGCAGGTGGCGCTCGAGGGACTTCGTAAGGCACAGTACCGTCCGATCTACGACCGTATCGACGGACAGCATCTGGAGGAGTACCTCCTGGCATCGCTCGACAAGTATGGCATCACGATCCCCTTCCGCTACGAGGTGGTAGACAGCCGCGGTACGATCTCCTTCTCCAATGGTCGCCTCCCCGCCGATCAGCCGGATAAGATATACACCCAGGCGCTTCTGACCAATGACCCACCCTCACGGCTCCACTACCTGAGGGTCTACTTCCCCGGACAGGCACGCTTTATCTCCTCCACCATCGGCTTCCTGATCCCCTCAGTGATCTTCACCCTCCTGGTGCTCTCCACATTCATCTACACGATCATCACACTCTTCCGGCAGAAGAAGATCGATGAGATGCGGATCGACTTTGTCAATAACATGACCCACGAGCTGAAGACCCCCGTCAGTACCATCCGCCTCGGCGTGGAGATGCTCTCGGATCCCGACATCGGGTCTCAGTCCGATCGACGCGCGCGGATCCTCGAGTCGATCAATGCTGAGGCGTACAGGCTGACGCTGCTGATCGAGCAGGTGCTGCAGATGTCCTTCTTCGACAGCCACGACTCCCGTCTCAGGCTCCGCATGACTGAGCTGGACATGGAGGAGATCATCATCGACGCCACATCGACCTACTCGCTCAAGGTCGAGGAGGCAGGCGGCAGCCTGGACCTCGACCTGGAGGCGACCCATACGGAGGTGATGGGAGACAAGCTTCAGCTGACGAATATTGTCTTCAATCTCCTCGACAATGCGATGAAGTATCGCAAGCCTGATGTGCCGCCGCACATCACGGTCCACACATCAAGTAATGACCGCAACCTGATCATCCGCGTGGAGGACAACGGCTGCGGCATCAAGCGCGAGTATCTCAAGAAGATATTCGACCGATTCTTCCGTGTCCCCTCCGGCAACCGGCATGACGTCAAGGGCTTTGGCCTCGGCCTCCCCTACGTCGCCCTGACGGTGCAGTCGCACGGCGGACACATCCATGCAGAGAGCGAGGTGGGAGTGGGGACCACATTCATCATCTCCCTCCCGCTCCTGACTAATAAGAGTAATAATACACGAACGAATAAGTAAGAAAAGATCATGGAAAACTCAGTAAAAGTATTCCTCTGTGAGGACGACGAGAGCTTAGGCCCACTGCTGGCAGACTACCTGACAGAGAAGGGCTACGAGACCGACCTATTCAAGGACGGCGAGGCGGGCCTGAAGGGCTTCGAGGAGCATCCTCGCTTCTGGGACATCTGTGTCCTCGACGTGATGATGCCCAAGAAGGACGGCTTCGAGCTGGCGAAGGACATTCGCTCGCTCAATCCTGAGACCCCGATCATCTTCCTCACCGCCAAGACGCTGAGTGAGGATGTGCAGGAGGGCTTTAGCCTCGGCGCAGATGACTATCTGAAGAAGCCATTCAACACCTCAGAGCTGACGATGCGCATCGATGCGGTGCTCCGTCGCGTGCAGGGAAAGAAGCCGGATGACGTCGCCTTCTACCGCATCGGAGACTATGTCTTCGACACCCAGCACCAGTCCCTCCAGTACAAGGATGAGGAGCCGGTGAGCCTAACCACCAAGGAGACGGAGCTGCTGGCGCTCTTCTGCGCCAACGCCAATACCACCGTGGACCGCTCCTTTGCCCTCAAGACCATCTGGGGCGAGGACACCTACTTCAACGCCCGCTCCATGGACGTCTACATCACGAAGCTGCGCAAGCACCTCGCCCAGGATCCCGGCATCGAGATCCAGAATAAGCACGGCAAGGGCCACCGACTCATCACCCCGGGGGCCAACTCCGAGCCGGACGAGTCTAATACGAAGGTGATCTGATCCCTACCTATGGCTAAGACATCCACATCCAAGAAGGGGCAGGGAAAGACCCCCTTCCGCAAGAGCGTCAATATCCGCAATAAGCGGGCGACGTACGACTACGAAGTGCTGGAGAGACTTACCGCGGGCATCGTCCTCACCGGTAATGAGATCAAGTCGATCCGCATGGGTCGCGCCTCTCTCGGTCAGAGCTTCTGCTATGTCGATCGCGGAGAGGTGTGGGTCAAGAATATGTACATCGGCACCTATGCCTTTGGCTCCTGGACCCAGGAGGGCTCACGACGAGACCGGAAGCTGCTGCTCAATAAGCGGGAGATCCGCCACCTCACCGAGGCGCAGCACGATCCGGGCTTTACGATCGTGCCGCTCCGGCTCTTCATCAACGGCAAGGGGCTGGCGAAGCTGGAGATCGCCATCGCTAAGGGTAAGAAGGAGTACGATAAGCGAAATGCGATCCGCGACCGCGAGATGAAGCGGGAGCTGGATCGGGCGCGTCGCACCCCCTACTGATCCCCGGCGGCAGCTCCATCGGGGCACCTACATCCCCTCCGTCGGACTCGTATGGCCCCGACAGGAAACAGGGACGCATGCCCTGACTGTCAGCGGTAGGAGATCCGTTGTTTCTAATACCGGTAATAGTTCCGACTATTACCGGTATTAGTTTTGCCTATTACCGACTATAGATTTCACTCCGATTGTCTCCGTATGACTACATCCTGCCGACCCCGCCAGGGTGTCGCACTCACCGGTCCGGGGGTGACGCATTTGAGAGACACCGTAGCCATTCATCTAATTGTGAAGAGTGGGGAACGAAGCACCCCTTGTGGGTGCCCGTTTTTTAGCAACGGGTCGAGGGGCGCAGCCCCGACGACCCGTGGATCAGGCATCGCAGGCGATCGCGACCCCGCCAGGGCGTCGCACTGATTGCTTGACTCTCTGACAAGTGCGACACCCTGGCGGGGTCGTATATATTTCTCGGGATCCTCTTTCCCGGGGTCTTCGGCACTTCGTGCCTCGACACCCGGTCTAAAAAGCGATGATCCCTCCGGGGCTTCGCCCCTGCGGGATCGGTCCGGCGTATCATTAACCACGGCTCTCACATGCGTCAGCCCTACGCCCCCAAACTAATACCGGGTTTTAGACTTCACCGAAGTCTATCCGGCTCGATACGATACTCCTCGCCGCCTGGGATGCCCGCTCCCTTACTCTCAGTGCAAATCGCAAGGGGTCGAGGTCAAAACGTTGATCTGCCCTGCTCACTGGTCCGGCAATCAGTGCTGTCCAGTAACCGCATTTCAGCAGGGCACTTCTCCAAAACCACTTTTGGAAAAGCTATTTTTCCCCTAAAAACCACTTTTGGAAAAGCTATTTCGTATCTTTGTCGTATCACTAATCAGCCTTTTACCTATGGATCAGCAGACAATCATACCCTTAGTGGACGCCTATCACCGAAGACTTGCCGTTGTGGACACGAGATTTGTCCGCTTCTTGCACGACAAAGTCAATTGGTCGTCCCGTCTTATTGGTATCAGAGGTTCGCGTGGTACGGGTAAGACTACGCTTCTGCTCCAGCATATTAAGCGGACCTTTGAGAGAGTAGATGATGCACTGTGGGTCTCACTGGACAACCTGTGGTTTAAGACCCATTCGCTCCCTGACTTAGTGGAGTTTCTATATAGTCGTGGTCTCAGATACCTCTTTGTGGATGAGGTGCATAAGTATCCAGACTGGACGATCGTCCTGAAGAATCTCTACGACAGCTACCCCGATCTTAACATCGTCTATACCGGCTCCTCCATGCTGGAGATAGACCACTCTAAGTCGGACCTGTCGCGGCGTCAGTCGCTCTACACTCTGCCGGTGATGTCCTTTAGGGAGTTCCTCTCCATCAGCAGTGCACTTGAGGTGTCGCCGGTATCGCTCGAGGACTTGCTTGGCGACCATGTCTCTCTGGCGATGGAGCTAACTCCTCAGGTGACGATACTACAGCTCTTCGATGAGTACCTGAGGCAGGGATGTTACCCATTCTATATAGAGGCAGGTGAGGAGTACCTCCTGAGACTTGCTGCTATAGCGACACTGGTTATCGAGAGTGATATGCCGGCTGTGGAGAGCGTCTCTTACTCAACGATCGAGAAGACTAAAAAGCTGCTGGCCATCATCTCTCAGAGCGTCCCTATGGTTCCGAATGTCAGTAGACTCGCCTCCGCCCTGGAGTCTACGCGGGACAGCTGCCTCAGGATGCTCCATGCGCTAGAGCGTGCTCAGATCATCTCTACACTGACCAAGACCCCTAAGAGCTATAAGCGTCTCTCCTCTCCGGATAAGGTATTCCTCGGAAATACCAACCTTATGGCGGCCCTCGGGAACAAAGTGGATCTCGGGAACAGGCGAGAAACGTTCTTCAATAACCAACTCCAGGTCATAGGGGATGTGACTATGCCGGCTAAGGGGGACTTCTTCGTCAATGGGAAGTATCTCTTTGAGGTAGGTGGAGCCGGCAAGACGTTTGACCAGATTAAGGACGAGCCCGCTAGCTTCCTCGCAGTAGACGATGTGGAGATCGGATCCGGTAGCCGGATCCCGCTCTGGATGTTTGGGCTGCTCTACTAATCCAGGTGTTTTCGGGCAAAAAAAAAGGTCCTACACCGAGTATCCGGCGTAGGACCTTTTGATATATTTTTCAGTCGTCAGGGAAGAGGGAGGGGCGGCAGGGAGCGAAGGAGCGGCGATGGTGAGGTGTGAGGCCGTACAGGCGGATCGCCTCGAGGTGAGCCGCCGTGCCGTAGCCGGCATTTCGCTCCCAGTGGTAGGCGGGATAGCTCTCTCCAAGCCTTGCCATCAGACTGTCACGGTAGACCTTTGCTACGATGGAGGCGGCGGCGATGGAGGCGACCCTGCCGTCACCCCCCACGATGGTCTCGTAGGGGATCTCCTTAGTGGTGCGAAATCGATTGCCATCGATGAGGAGGTACTCAGGAGCGGGCCTTAGCCCGTCGATGGCGCGCTGCATGGCGAGGAAGGTGGCACCGAGGATATTCATCTGGTCGATCTCCTCGGGCGATGCGCTTCCGACAGAGACGGCAACTGCCTGCTCACGGATCATGAGATCGTAGGCCTCCCGCTTGTGTGGTGTCAGCTGCTTCGAGTCGGTCAGCCCCGGTAGGTCGAGGGTAGGGGGCAGGATCACTGCAGCAGCGACCACAGGGCCGGCGAGACAGCCGCGGCCTACCTCATCCACGCCCGCCTCCAGCCGATCCGCCCGGAGTCGGGCGGGGAGATGGATCACTTCCCTACTCACGATCCGGCAGCGGCTCTCCAGAGTCGGGATCGCAGAGATCGGGACGACGACGCATGAAGTCCCTCGTGTGGCGATAGGGGTGCGACGGCTCCATGTGGACCACCACGTGCGTCCGGGCGCCGAAGTGGTCCAGCAGCTCTTGCTCTGTCTCGCTCGCTATGTCGTGTGCCTCGTAGAGAGTGAGGAGGCCATTGGCACGTATATCCAGTTCGATCGAGAGTGTCTCCGAGCCGATCATTCGTGCCATGATGTGGTGAGGGGAGGAGGCTCCGGGTACCGTCTCCACGACGCTGCGGATCTCCTCGACGGTCTCCGGGTCGACCGTGCTGTCGGTCAGCTTGAGGATGGCGGGACGGTAGACCCCTATGCCGGATCGGATGATCAGACCTCCGACGATGATCGCCGCCAGTGGCTCGAAGAGTGTCCCCTCGCCCGGGATCAGTCGTGCCCCGAGCACGCCTATGACGACGGCAGAGGCGGAGAAGACGTCGGAGATGTGGTCCATCGCCTGTGCGTGGAGGGCGTCAGAGCGGGTCTCTCTCGCCTTCTGCTCTGTATAGAAGTAGGTGAGGAGCTTCAGCACCACCGTCGTGATGGCGACCCAGAGTGCGATAATCTCCGGGGACTTGGGCAGTACACCCTCACTGAAGTAGTCGTAGAAGGTTCTGCAGGAGCCAAAGACGATCAGCACGCCGGTCACCAGCATCGACAGGGCGATCAGGAGCGAGCCGACGATCTCGTACTTCCCATGGCCGTAGATGTGCTCGTCGTCCTCCTTGGGCTTAGCGGAGATGTGGAGGAAGATGTAGGTGATGATATTGGCGCAGATGTCGAGGAGCGAATTGATCGCATCGGCGATCAGGGCGGCGGAGTGACCGGTGATACCGGCGAAGAGCTTGACCGGAGGAAGGAGAAAATTGACCATGGAGGAGAAGGCATAGGCGCGCTTCTTCGCTCGATCGTTCGCCTTGATCTCCTGTTCTGTCAGTGCTCGTTCGTGTGCAGGTGGGGCGGTTACTTCTCTCTCTTTACGCATACGATCTGGTTTTCATAGGAGAGCTTCACGAGGGAGTACTTATTGGTCCCCACCTGCGGTTCGATTTCCTTGTAGTAGACGGGGATCTTGGCGAGGTCTTGCTCCAGCGTCTCGAGTCCGTGGAGCTCAAAGACGACCCTCCCCACTCTCGGGTAGAGGTGTATCTTGCTCTCGGAGAGGATCTCTATGTATCCGAAGAAGTGGCTCCACTCACTGTGCTCATACAGGTACTGAGCGAGCGGGTAGAGTACGTAGTGGATCGTCCCGTCGGTCATCGCCCCCTCGGCGAGCGGGACGTAGGCAGTCGAGCCTCGTCTCTGAGGGACGGATATGCCCTCATCGTCGAGGTACCAGGTGGCACCGTTTCGGCTGTATCGGATGATCGGCGTCCTCTCGTGGACGATCACGTGGAGGCGCATCGTGGAGGGAGATATGTAGGCGGTGGCGCTACGGATGTAGGTGGAGGCATCGACGAGATCTCTCTCAATCTTCTCCGGGTCTACGCCGCGGGAGATGCTGTCCTTGAGGTCGATCGGGAGTGCCGCCGCCACCTCTCGCTCCTGGAGGAAGCGTCCCTTGCCGGTGTCCTCTATGCGGATCGCCGTACGAGAGGGGTAGATGGCGTACGAGACGTGCCGGCGAGCGAGGACAAAGGAGCAGCCGAGCAATATCACCAGCAGCCCCATCACCGTCCAGCCGAGGATCCGGCGAAGTCTCTTTCTCTCCTTGCGACGTACCATAGCGGACTCCTTTTCTTACCCTTTCTCTCTCAGATGGGCGATCACCTTGGGGATCTCAAACTCGATATCCCCTGCCCCCATCATCACCAGTACGTCAAAGGAGTGCTGCTCCAGCTCCGATGGCAGTGACTCCAGCGGGACGACGCACTTATGAGGCGAGGTGACACGCTCCAGGAGCGCCTCTGAGGTGATGCCGGAGATGGGCTCCTCGCGTGCCGGGTAGATCGGTGCCAGGATCACATCATCCACCGTGGAGAGCGCTTTGCCAAAGTCCTCCATGAAGTCCCTCGTCCTGCTGTAGAGGTGGGGCTGGAAGACGAGCGTGATCCGCTTCTCCGGGTAGAGCTCTCGGATCGACAGGAGTGAGCGACGCACCTCTCCCGGGTGATGGGCATACTCATCGATCACCACCGGTCCGTCGATGCCTATGCGCGTTCGCTCAAATCGTCTGTGAGTCCCTCGGTAGTCTGCCAGTGCGGGGCGGATCTCCTCTTCGGTCAGTCCCACGAGGAGTGCCATGGCAATAGCAGCAGTGGCATTGAGGACATTGATCCGTATCGGCGTGCCAAGCTCCAGGTGGCGCAGCACGCCGTTGGGCGTATGGAGGTCAAAGAAGAGCCGATCCTCCTCGTAGGTGATCCGATCGTATCGGTAGTCGCACTGCTCCGATGCGCCGTAGCGGTAGAGTCGGCAGCCCTCGGGGAGGTCGTCCCGGGATACCTGTGCCGCCTCCTCGGCGATCACGAACCCTCCCGGGCGAAGTAGCCCTACGAAGGTGCCAAATGCAGCGACATACTCGGCCGCTGTGCCGTAGATATCGAGGTGATCTGCCTCTGTCGCCGTGATGATCTCTGCGTAGGGCGTGAGACGGTGGAAGGAACGGTCAAACTCGTCCGCCTCTACTACCACATAGTCGCTGCTCTCATCTAGGAGGAGGTTATTGGAGTCGTAATTGAGCATCAGTCCTCCGACGAAGGCATTGACCCCCAGGTGGGACTGTCTCATCAGGTGAGCCAGCAGCGAGGAGGTGGTTGTCTTGCCGTGCGAGCCGGCGACGCAGAGTGCCTTGTGTCTCCGGGTCACCTGCCCCAGCAGCTCTGCCCGCTTGATCTGCGGTACTCCATGCTCCCTGTAGTAGGCTCTCAGTCTATTGTCCTCATGGATAGCCGGGGTGTAGATCACGGTCAGCTCCTTCGCATCGGCGTGGAAGGGCTTAGGCAGCAGTGCAGGGTTGTCGTCGTAGAGGATCTGAGCCCCCAGCGCCTCCAGCCGATCCGAGACAGGCTTCCGCACATGGTCATAGCCTCCGACGGTGTAGCCGTAGTAGAGGAAGTACTCGGCGAGGGCGCTCATGCCGATCCCGCCTATGCCGATGAAGAAGATCGCTCTCCTCTCTGTAGGGTTACGGTCTGGCATAGCGCTGGATCTCATCGACAATACGTTGTGTGGCATCGGGTAGTCCCAGCTCCTTGGCCGCCGCTGCCATCCGCTCGCACTGCTCCGGATGGCTCAGCAGATCGAGTGCCGTCGGTACGAGGTCGGTCTGAGCCTTGGCGTCCGGTACGAGGAGTGCCGCTCCCCGATCGACGAGCGACTGAGCATTGTGTGTCTGGTGATCCTCAGCAACGTTGGGGGAGGGAATGAGGATCATCGGGAGACCGAGAGCGGTCAGCTCGGAGATCGTACCGGCTCCGGCACGTGAGATCACCAGGTCGGCGATAGAGTAGGCGTGATCCATCTCGCTGATGAAGGGCATCAGGTGGACGGAGTCGAAGTCCCGCACCTGACTCTCCAGTGCGGCATAGTGGTTCTGCCCGCACTGCCAGATTACCTGCAGATCCTCCCGATAGGCGAGCTGAGAGAGCGACTCCAGGATACTCTTATTGATGGATCCGGCTCCGAGGCTGCCCCCGAGGATCAGCAATGTCTTCTTGTCCGGGACGAGGTCAAAGGTGGCATACGCCGCCCGACTCTTCCGCTCGATCTCCATCAGGCTGTGGCGTATCGGATTGCCCGTGAGGACGATCTCCGGAGTGTCGGGGAAGAAGCGCCGCATATGGGGATAAGCGGTACAGACACACTTCGCCTTCTTTGCCACCAGCTTATTGGCCTTGCCGGCGTAGGAGTTTTGCTCCTGCACCACCACCGGGATACCGAAGTTGTTAGCGGCGATCAGCGTCGGCGCACTGGCATATCCGCCCACCCCGACGACGACCTGAGGATCGAAGTGATGGACGAAGTCCTGAGCCTGCTTCGTGCTCTTGTAGAGTTGGGTGGTGAAGGGGATGATCGAGAATAGGCGCTTGAGCCCTCCACCGCTGGAGAGTCCGCGTACCGGCAGGAGGTGGATCGGATAGCCCGCTGCTGGGATCCGCTTCGCCTCCGCACGACCCTCAGCGCCGACAAACTGGATGTCGCACTTGGGGAATCGCCTCCGGATCTCATCTGCGATGGAGAGTGCCGGGAAGATATGTCCGCCGGTGCCACCACCGCTGATGATGACCCGGTACAATTCTGTAGTTGCTTTTTCGTTATCCATGAGGCGTCTGTCTATAGATGAGCTGTTCCGCCGGAAGCCTCCCGGTGGAGTTTTTCTTTCTGTAGCTTGGTGAGTTGATCAGTGAGCTGTATCTCCTCCTCCATCTCCGGCACCTCCTCCAGGTCGATGATGCGGGTGGCGCTGCCCGAGACTACGGCATCCTGATAGAGACGGTTCTTATTGATATCGTGAGCGATACTCTGCACGATGGCGAAGTAGATCGCCGTGATGATGTAGGAGGAGCCCCCCTTAGAGATGAATGGGAGTGTCTGTCCTGTGACCGGAAGTAGGTTTGCCGCCACCGCCATATTCATCATCGCCTGTGTCGTCACGAGGATCCCCACGCCCATCAGCACGAGCGTACGGTACATACTGCGGGAGTGCTTGGCCAGCATACCGCAGCGGAAGAAGAAGACGAGGTAAAGGATCAGCAGCCCGGCCGAACCGATGATGCCGTACTCCTCCACCACAACGTTGTAGACATAGTCGGAGAAGGCCTGGGGGAGGAACTGCCGCAGCTCGCTCTGCCCCGGTCCCTTGCCGATCACATTGCTGTTGGCAATCGCTTTCTGAGCCGCCACCACCTGGTAGTCGTTGCCCATGATATCGTCGTAGGTCTCCTCGTTTATCGGCCTGCCGATCTTCTCGAAGAATCCCGTCAGGCGGCTGTATCCGGTGGAGGTTCGCCCGATATCGATCACCGATCCCTTCGGAGCCAGCAGCACCACGAGGATCACAAGAGTGACCGCCGCCAGTCCTCCCAGGGTGAGCCACCGCATACTCTTCCGGTGAGCTCCCCCGACCCACATCATCAGATAGACGATCAGGGCGAGGAAGACGGCGGTCGAGATATTCTCCATAAATATCAGCAGGCAGGTGATGCCGGTGGCGATGATGATGGTCCAGAAGACCCGCAGTGAGGAGTGCTGCTCATCACTCCCGCGGAGCAGGCTGGCAGTGAAGTTGATCAGCGTCAGTCGCGTCAGCTCCGACGGCTGGAAGGTGAGGAAGAAGATCTTGAGCCACCGCTTACCGCCATTGATCTCAATGCCGATGAAGGGCACCAGCATCAGCAGTATGAGGGAGAAGACAAAGGCGATCGTCGAGCAGCGGAGGTAGTACCGACTCGGTACGTGTGACCCGAGGACGATGATCCCAAAGGCGCAGATCACCAGGATCAGGTGCTTGAGTATCTGACCGAAGAAGTTTTGCCCGCTATTCTCTGCACGGAATGCCTCCTGGCTCACGGCAGAGAAGACGACGATGATACTGATCAGCATCAGCGCTATCGTCACGATCCAGATCCCCTTGTCTCCTACAAAGAGATTGGACAGCCGATCCCACCGCGCCCAGTGGATCCCAGCGGCAGTCCCCTGCTCCTCGCCCTCAGGCACAGTGTTTAGTCTCTCGTCCGTCATCCTCGGTCACTGCTTCTTATCCTTATCCTCGAGACTCTCCTCAAGCGGCTTGCGCCGGTGTGCACGATACATCATCACGCCGAGGACGATCACCACTATGGCGATGATGACTCGCCCGATCTCCGTACTGTATCGTGAGACCATGGGGCTGAGCTGATCCATCGGCACCACGCTCTCCAGGTACCACCCGATGGCGATCAGTATTGCATTCCACAGCCCTGCGGCGAGAGCGGTGTAGAGGTAAAAGGGAGCCAGCGGCATCTTTGCCAGACCCGCCGGGAGGGATATCAGCTGGCGGATACCCGGGATCAGCCGCCCGGTAAAGGTCGCCACCTTACCATGCTCGACGAAGTACTCCTCCGCATGGCGCACCCCCTCCTCGCTCAGGAGGAAGAAGGCTCCGACCCGACTCCCGGCAAAGGCATAGACCACAGGCCGACCGAGCCAGCGGGCGAGGAAGTAATTCACTGTCGCACCGATCAGCGCTCCCAGGGTACCGAAGAAGAGTATCCCCACCACACTCATCTCCCCCGTGCTAGCAGCGAGGTAGGCCGCCGGCGGTATGATGATCTCGCTCGGGAAGGGGATGAACGAGCTCTCTATCGCCATCAGCAATGTGATGGTGAGGTAATTGAGATGCTCCAGGCACCAGGCGATGAAGGGAATGCTCTCCATACGACGATCAGAGCTGGTCCGCCGGCAGTGGCTCTACCGACAGCGTGACGAAGTAGGAGCGTTGCTCGCCGGTGAAGCGGTCTTTCTTGCGGAAGACGAATCCTCGGAGCGTGCACCTCTCTTCCTCCGTCAGCTCGATCGGAGAGAGACTCTGAGAGAAGGTTCCGGTGACTCCATCGTCCGTCTCTATCGTCACGCGACCGTCCTCTGTGGCGATCACCGTGGCAGGGACGAGAGGGAAGGAGGCGAGAGCCTCCATCGGGTCGATCCTGCAGGGATCGATCAGAAGTGCCCGCTGCTGAGCCGGACGCTTGGGGGAGGGCTTGCGAACCGTGTCGTAGAGGAGGATGAAACTGACGAAGTCTCCGATCATAAAGTCCTCCTCGTCTCCCGGTAGGTAGTGGTGCTTGCTCTCTGTGTCTACGAGGTGGAAGGAGTGCATCCCCTGGCTGTAGCCGGTGATGTAGGCGACCCGAAGCGGGAATAGCTCCCGAGGATCTGCCTCTGACGGCTCCATGTGAACCACTACTGCGTGACTGTCCTCCGGCTCGATAAACTTGACGTCGAAGAGCTTCCCTCTCAGATCCCCCTCCGGCAGACCCATCTCTGTGGGATTGGTCAGCAGGACCCGCCCCTCCGGGCTACTCAGCTTCAGCATAGGCACCACCTGTCGCATCGGCTGCTTGAGTCTCAGAGCGATCACGTCCATAACGATCATAGGAGTGGCGGCCAGGGATCGATAGACATAGGCCTCTGCCGGCTTGGCATCGAGGATGTAGTGTGCCTTATTCTCCTTATCCTCCACCGTTCCCTCAGGGATCAGCTCCATCATCTTGTCGAAGCTCTGTGGCAGCTTCCGTCCCCGCTCTCCAGCGATCTGTGCGATGATGCGCAGCTCGCGGAGAGCCTTGTCGTAGGCTCCCCGATCGATCAGCAGTTTGGCGTAGTGTAGTCGGATCGTGAGGAGGTAGGGCGCATAGTCGTCCGTCTCCTCCTTCAGCGTCTTGGCGAGAGCGGCAGCCTCCAGCTCCGGATCATCGCCGAGGAGTGAGGCCAGCTCGCCCCAGATCCTCGGCTGGGTGTATATCAGCAGTACCCGGAGGTACTCCTCGAGTGCGGTCTCCCGCTCCCCTTCCAGTAGATGCAGTCTAGCCTGGGTAAGTTTAACGAGGCGGTCATCGGGATAGAGGCTCTGCAGCCCGGTGAAGAGCTCGTAGATCATCTCCGGCACGGGACTCTCCCGCCGGTCGATCAGCTCCTCGATGGAGGTGATGAGGGCGCGATCCACAAGCGAGGAGCTCTCCTGGCTCCGCTCCTTGCGTCCCTTGCCTCCGCCCCGCTGCCAGTCCTCCGATCGGAGTGACTTAGCGGGATCCCACTTAGTGAGGAAGGTGGTGAAGTCGAAGTGCTCCCGGAAGAGTCCCTTCACCCGGAGCACCTGGTCGAGGATCTTGGAGTTAAGAGCCGAGGGCTTCTCTATGTCGAGGCTCAGATAGATACCCAGTGCCTGACGCACCTCGTCGAGTGTGATGTACTTATTGCGGAAGTCGAAGAAGTCACTCACCACCTGAGCCACCCTCGGGTGGAGAGCCTTATGGAGTCCCTCTGGAGTATTGTGCCAGCTGAGTACCTTGTCGAAGGTCTGACGGACCTGATCCCTCCTGTGGTAGGGGTTCTTCTCCTTCTGGTATCCGGTCAGCAGCTCGCTCAGCTCGCCGAAGTGCGGCACGACACTCTGACGAAGAGAGATGAGAGACTCCTCCGCCATCGGTGCGGTGGCGCCCATCCCATCGACCAGCGTCTCCATCTCAGCCACCGCGTCAGCAGCGGTGCTGATATCCCTCTGCTCTATCGCACCCGTGGCGACGTCCTTCAGCACCCAGAAGAGTGCCGATGAGGACCACTGATTGGGTGATGCCTTGTAGTCCTCCCGAGCCACCTCTACAGCACTCTCCAGATCACCTTCCTGTCGGAGAGCCATTACCTCTTTGTATCCCATACTAAGTTTTATTACATCTCACTTGCTCATCTCCCCTCCATCGGGGAGTCTGTGTGTGGTCATCCTCTTTGTCTTATCATCTATCCTGTCGTGAGACCGATCGGAGAGGGGGCTCATCCCCTCACTCCATCGGCTCAGCTGCTCCTGACAGGACTCAGAGTATAATCGAAGCGGTGGAGAGCCACTTTTCCCAAAGGAGCTCCCTCCGCTACTTACTCGATCTCCTGAGTAGGCTGCCGACCACTCACCGGCGGTCGGTCAGGTCCGATGTGTCAGAAGGGCAGGTCGTCTACGCCACCGCCGTTGCCGCCGTCACCCTGCTGAGGACCATAGGGCTGCTGCGGCTGCTGTCCGTAGCCGGGCATACCCTGCGGCTGCTGACCGTACCCGGGCATGCCCTGAGGAGCCTGTGGCTGCGGACCATAGTTGCCCATAGGCTGCCCATAGGGCGTCCCCATCTGAGGAGCGGCCATCTGGCTCGGGTCTATCTTGACGATGTTGCGGACACGGATGTCGGTGTACCACCGATCGTTGTACTCGCGGCTATTGACGTAGAAGAAGACCTGCACGGCATCGCCCTGCTGCAGGTTGTATCCCCTCACTCTGTCCTCTCCGAAGATGGAGAAGTGGACCTTCGTCGGATACTCCTCCTGCGTCTCCACGATATACTCCTGGACGAAGAAGTCCTTGCCTGTGTTCTTACTCGTTCCCGTACGTGGCTCCAGGATCTTGATGATGGTACCTGTCAGTTGTCCCTCGTTCATTTTCTCTTGATGTTATAAGGTTGTGTAGTAATTATGGTCTCACTGTCGTGGCTCATCCTCGGTAGGGAGGGAAGCCGACGATACTGCGTATCTCTCTGAGGGTCGCCTCGGCGCTCTCGCGAGCTCGCTCGGCACCGGCGGTCGCCACCCTCTCGAGATAGGCGCGGTCGCTGCTGTACTCCTCGATCCGCTCGCGTATCGGGGCGATAAAGGCATTGAGATCCTCGGCGATCTGCTTCTTCAGATCCCCATAGCGGATCGAGCAGTCGTCCCACGCCGCGCGGTAGAAGTCATTTGTCTCCTTGTCGGACACGATCTCCAGGAAGGTGAAGAGGTTCTGGATCACCTCCGGCATCTCGCTGTGAGGCTCCTGAGGACCGGCATCGGTCACCGCCTTCATCACCTTCTTGCGGATCGTCTTCTCGTCGTCTCTGAGGTAGAGTGCATTGCCCTCGCTCTTGCCCATCTTGCCGGAGCCGTCGAGTCCGGGGATCTTCACCGCACTGTCTCCATTGCTGGCAAGTGACTTGGGGAGGGGGAAGAAGTCTACCCCGTAAGTGCTATTGAAGCGCTTGGCATAGATCCTCGCCATCTCCATATTCTGCTCCTGATCCTTGCCGACCGGGACGCCCCAGGCGCGGTGCTGCAGGATGTCAGCAGCCATCAGCGTCGGGTAGGTGAGGAGACCGGCATTGACATTATCCGGCTGCAGGCGGACCTTGTCCTTAAAGGTCGTCGTCCGCTCCAGCTCACCCATATAGGCGAGCATATTGAGGTAGAGATAGAGCTCCAGCGTCTGATGGACGTCGCTCTGCATGTAGATGGTGCACTTCTCCGGATCGAGACCGCAAGCGAGGTACTCCGCCAGGATGGTATAGTCGTTGGCGATGATGTCCTTGGGGTGGGGTGCTGTCGTGAGGGAGTGCCAGTCAGCGATGAAGAAGTAGCACTTCTCCTCATTCTGAAGCTTAAGAAAATTGATGACAGCCCCGAAGTAATTCCCCACATGGAGGTTTCCGGTAGGACGTATGCCGCTTACGATGGTATGCATAGATCTATCTATTAGAGTATTAATCGGTCGCCTTAGGGTCGTAGTGCTACCGGGGTGATCCAGACCCTGTCGACGTGGGACAAAGGTACTAAAAAAGCGGTACAGATCTCGCCCTCCATCTCAGCGATCCTGACCGGTCGGCGAGGGTCTCGGCGGAGGCGGTCCCACCACCTCATCTGGTGTGATAAAAGGGAGTTAGTGCGCCTCGAGCCAGTTCTTCCCCACACCGACGTCAGCGATCAGCGGGACGCTGAGTGAGGGCAGCACCTGCTCCATCTCCTCCTTTACCATGGCCATCAGCCGCTCCCGCTCCTCGGCGGGGACGGTGAAGCAGAGCTCGTCGTGCACCTGCAGGATCATCTGCGAGCGGAAGCCCTCCTCCCGCAGACGGTGCGCTACCCGGACCATCGCCACCTTGATGATATCGGCGGCGGTACCCTGGATCGGGGCGTTGATCGCCATACGCTCCGCATTGGCGACGAGGTTTCGGTTGCGCGAGTTGATGTTCTGTATGTAGCGCCGGCGGCCGAAGAGGGTGTCCACGTAGCCGTCTCGGTGCGCTCGCTCGATCGTCTCATCCATATAGCGCTTCACGCCGGGGAAGGAGTCGAAGTAGCCATCGATCAGTGCGGCCGCCTCGCTGCGCGGTATGTCGAGCCGGGAGGAGAGACCGAAGGCAGAGATACCGTAGATGATCCCAAAGTTTGCCGTCTTTGCCCGACGCCGCATCTCCCCGGTCACCTCCTCGCGAGGGACTCCGAAGATCTTCGCTGCCGTGGCGGCGTGGATGTCCGCCCCGTGGCGGAAGGCGTCGATCAGGGAGGGATCGCCGCTCAGGTGCGCCATCAGCCGCAGCTCCACCTGAGAGTAGTCGGCGCTGACGAAGAGATCGCCGGCCTCGGGATCGTTGGCGGTAAAGGCCTTGCGGATCTCCCGTCCCTGCTCATCTCGCACCGGGATATTCTGCAGATTGGGGTCGCTCGAGGAGAGCCTACCGGTCGCTGTCTTCGCCTGGTGGTAGGTGGTGTGGATCCGTCCGGTCTCGGGGTGGATCATCGAGGGGAGGGGGATCAGGTAGGTGCTGAGCAGCTTGGAGAGACCGCGGTAGTCGAGGATCAGCCCGACGACGGGGTGCAGGTGGCGGATCTTCTCCAGCTCCTCCTCTCGGGTGGAGTACTGACCGGTTCGGGTCTTCTTAGGCTTCGACAGCAGCTTCAGGTGATCGAAGAGGAGCTCACCCACCTCCTTAGGGGAGTTGATATTGACCGGATACCCATCCACAGAGTCGTAGATCTGCTGCTCCAGTCGCTTCAGCGCCTGCTCCATCTCGCCGATAGCCTCGCGGAGGAGGGTCTCATCGACACGCACTCCCGCCTGCTCCATCTCCAGCAGCACGCCCATCAGAGGCATCTCGATGTCGTAGAAGAGTGACCTCAGGTGCTCCTCCTCCATCTGTGGCGAGAGGTGGTGATAGAACTGGAGCGTCACGTCGGCATCCTCCGCGGCGTAGGGCAGCACTTCCTTCGGATCCACCTCACGCATCGTCCGCTGCTTCCGTCCCTTCCCGATCAGCTGCTCGATCGGGATCGGGCGGTACCGCAGCAGCGTCTCGGAGAGATAGTCCATCCCGTGACGCGACTCCGGATCCAGCAGGTAGTGCGCCAGCATCGTATCCCAGAGCGGAGGGACGGCGTGGATGTCGTAGCGGGCGAGGAACTTGAGGTCAAACTTCCCGTTGTGCGCCACCTTCACCTTCTCCGCGTCGGCAAAAAAGGGAGCAAGGGGTCTCAGCAGCTCCTTCGCCTTCTCCATCTCCTCCGGCAGGGGAATGTACCACGCCTCGTGGGGTCGGACGGCGAAGGAGATCCCGACGAGGTGATCCTGCATACCGTCCAGACCGTCCGTCTCGGTGTCGAAGGCAAAGGCCTCGGCGCCGGAGAGTGCCTCAAGGAGCGCTCTCATCTCCGTCTCGCCGGAGACTAAGGTGTAGCTGTGCTCCACCGTCGTGATGTCCCCGACCGACTTGTCCTCGAGCGGCTCCGACAGCTCCTCCGGAGCGAGGTCAAAGAGGGACCTCTGCGGCGCGGGTGTCGGGGACTCCTCGAGGAGCGCCTTCTTCTTGGACCGGAAGTCCAGCTCATCGTAGATCTCCACCAGCCGCTGCCTGTCCTCGGTCGTGCGGGTCATCTCCTCTATGGAGACCTCTATCGGCACATCGGTGACGATGGTGACGAGACGGCGTGAGGTGTCGAGCTGCTCCCGATAGTCGATCAGGTTTTGCTTCATCTTCCCCTTCAGCTCCCCGATATGGTCGTAGATCCCCTCGATGGTGCCGTACGTCCTCAGGAGATCAGCGGCACGCTTCTTCCCCACCCCCGGCACCCCGGGGACGTTGTCCGACGCATCGCCCATCAGTGCCAGATAGTCGCGCACCTGCGATGCGTCCGTGAGATCGTGCTTAGCCGCCACCTCGCCGGGTCCCAAGCGATCGAAGCTCCCCGAGCTCCCCGGCGACAGCATATGCACCCGCTCCGACACCAGCTGACCGTAGTCCTTGTCCGGCGTCACCATCAGCACCTCCAGATCCGGGTGCGCCGCCGAGAAGTGCGTCGCCAGCGTCCCGATCACGTCGTCCGCCTCGTAGCCCTCCACCTCGTAGCTCTGCACGCCACGCGCCCGGATGATCTCCCGGATGTAGGGGAGGGCAAAGGTGATCGCCTCCGGCTGCTTCGCCCGCTGCGCCTTGTACTCCTCGTACTCCTCACTGCGGAAGGTCCCCCCCGACGGGTCGAAGACCACCGCCAGGTACTGTCCCTCTGCTGCCTCGAGGATCTTGTCGAAGGTGTTGATAAATCCGAGCACGGCGGAGGTGTCCTCGCCCCGACGATTGAGCATCGGACGATTGGCAAAGGGGAAGTAGCCCCGATAGATCATCGCGAAGGCATCGATAAGGTAGAGTCGTGTGGGAGTCTGCTGAGTCATATATAATTGCGCCTAATTGATTTGGATAGGAAAAGGTACCAAAAATAACCCGGACCCTTCGCCTGACGATCCCGCAGGGCAGGGGTGACGCATTTGATCTTTACCGCTATGCAGAGGAGATCTGCGGTGCGAGATTCCTCTCCTAATGCACCCGCCTGCCGATCCCGCAGGGGCGAAGCCCCGGAGGGATCGCCGGTCTTTAGCCCGGATGTCGAGGGGCGCAGCCCCGAAGACTCCGGGAAAGAAGAGCTCGGGAAAGATATACGACCCCGCCAGGGTGTCGCACTTATAAGGGAGTCAGGCAACCGGTGCGACACCCTTGCGGGGTCGCGATTACTTGCGATGCCCGGTCCACGGGTCTTCGGTGCTACGCCTCTCGACCTCGTGGCTAAACAACGAGCACCCACAAGGGGTGCTTCGTTCCCCACCCTTCCTTCATAATGAGTTGATGGATTTCTGTGCTACTCAAATGCGTCACCCCGATCCCGCAGGGGCGAAGCCCCGGAGGGATCAGCGCTTTTTAGACCGGGTGTCGAGGCACGAAGTGCCGAAGACCCCGGGTTACGTTCGATCCATTAAAAATCCGACCCCGTCAGGGCGTCGCACTGGCAGCCGCCTACTCAATCAGTGCGACACCCTATCGGGGTCGCGACACTTCCCCAACGCATCCATTTCCCGGAGTCTTCGGGGCTAAGCCCCTCGACACCCGGGCGAAACAACGAGCACCCCTATCGGGTTGCCACCCGCCTACCGTGCTATATTTTGGACGTATCGGATGGCGCGATAGACACCCGGTATGTATCTTAAGGCCCTCTTTGCCCGCTGATCCCGCAGGGGCGTAGCCCCGGAGGGATCAGCGCTTTTTAGACCGGGTGTCGAGGCACGTAGTGCCGAAGACCCCGGGTTACCTTCGACGGCTCCTTAATATCCGACCCCGCCAGGGGTCGCACTCCCTGAGTCAGATCGTTAGTGCGAGCACCCCTCCGGGGTGCCTCCCCCCGATGCTCCTTTCTATCGGTTCCGCTGTGCCCAGACCCTCCTCTGTGCAGTATTTCGGGAGGAGCGTTGTTAGGTAGGTGTAAGGGGATGAGGTCGCCGCCTCTGACCCGAAGATTAGTTTTATTTCTCACACAATAATTTTTAGGACATCATGAAGTCACTACTCAAGGTCGGCGCACTCGCCACCATCACCCTCCTCACCGCCTTCGGTGCCACCGGCTGCAAGGACAAGAATAAGCCGGTCAATCCGGACCAGATCACCGTCTCCCTCGACGCCTCCGCCAAGACCATCGAGGTGGGCAAGAGCGAGACGCTCAAGGCTACCCTCAAGGGCAAGAACCTCAAGGGCGTCACCATCCTATGGCAGAGCAGCGACCCGAAGGTCGCCACTGTGGACAAGAGCGGCACCGTCAAGGGCATCAAGCCCGGTACCGCCAAGGTAACCGCTACTGCCTCGCGCGGCAAGGCCTCCGCCTCCTGCGCCATCACCGTCAAGGAAACTAAGAAATAACTCATACATTACTCACCAACCCTTCTGTGAAAAAATGCCGCACCTTCCTGGTGTGGCATTTTTTTATTGGTTGTCATCCGGAGATGACACTTTGGAGAGATCCGTGGACTTTAACACTTTTCCGATCCTCCGAAGTGGTTGCGACAAGTGCTGATGTGGAGCGAGAAGGGACAAAAAGTCAGACATTCTTGGGACTTTTGTCATAGTTTTAGTGGACAACTTTGGCTAACTTAGTCGGCGAATAGGAATAGAGAGTTTCCCACTTTTCGCTACGATAAAATTATTAATACACTTCATATCAGCGTTTTACATATGGAGACCACCATGCTTCAGGAGGAAAAAGTTTCCCAAGATGTCAGGTCCTCGACACCTTCAGGTCACGACTCAGTAACCACCTTACTCGAGGTGATCAAGCGGGACGGACGGCGCGTGCCCTTCGACAAGAGCAAGATCACCATCGCCATCGAGAAGGCGATGAACTCCTCCTCGGGGATCTACGAGGCGGGTCAGGCGGCGCAGATCGCCGACGAGATAGAGAGCTATGCCGCCGTCGTCCGCACACCGATGACGATCCACTCCATCGAGGAGATGGTCTACTACAAGCTGACGATGTACGGCAACATCGCCACCGCCAAGGCGTACGAGAGCTACCGGTCGGTGCAGGAGTTTAAGCGCCAGAGCAATACCAACGACTCCAGCATCCTTGGCATCCTCAATAAGACCAACCGCGGCGTGATGGACGAGAACTCAAATAAGGACGCCAAGATCGTCTCCACGCAGCGCGACCTGATCGCAGGCGAGGTCTCTAAGGATATCGCCCGCCGCCTCCTCATGCCGGCGGACATCGTGATGGCGCACGACAGCGGTGCGATCCACTTCCACGACATGGACTACATTATCCAGCCGATGTTCAATTGCTGCCTGATCAACCTCGAGGATATGCTTCACCGCGGCACCTGCATCAATGGGAAGAAGATCGACAGCCCCAAGAGCTTCCAGGTCGCCTGCACCATCACGACGCAGATCATCGCCCAGGTCGCCTCGGGTCAGTATGGCGGTCAGTCGATCAACGGCATCGACCGCATCCTTGCGCCCTACGTGCGACGGAGCTTCGACAAGTATCTTAAGTACGCCCTCGATGACCAGGAGAAGATCTACGGCATAGAGCCCAACCTCGAGAAGGCTAAGGAGGTGGCGTGGAAGCGTACGAAGAAGGAGGTGAAGGACGGCATCCAGACGATCCAGTATCAGATCAATACCCTCATGACGACGAATGGGCAGGCGCCCTTTGTCACCCTCTTCATGTACTTCCGGCCCGGGTACGAGTACGAGCGGGAGGCGGCGCTGATCACCGAGGAGATACTCCGGCAGCGGCTCGAGGGGATCAAGAATGAGTCGGACGTCTACGTCACGCCCGCTTTCCCCAAGCTCATCTACGTCCTCGACGAGCACAACGTCCACCCCGACAGCAAGTACTACTACCTCACCGAGCTGGCGGCGAAGTGCACCGCCCGCCGCATGTACCCCGACTATATCTCTGCGAAGAAGATGCGGGAGATCTATAAGGGCAACGTCTTTGCCCCGATGGGCTGCCGCAGCTTCCTCTCCCCCTGGCAGGATGAGGAGGGAAAGTATGTCTTCGACGGCCGATTCAATATGGGCGTCGTCAGTCTCAACCTTCCCCAGATCGGGATCCTCTCCGGTCGGGACGAGGAGCGCTACTTCACCATCCTCGAGAAGCGACTCGAGCTCTGCAAGCGGGCGCTCCTCTTCCGCTACGAGCTGCTGAAGGACGTCACCAGCGACGTCTCGCCGATCCACTGGCAGTACGGGGCGATCGCCCGGCTTAGGCCGCACCAGAGGATCTTCGACTACCTCCAGAGGGGCTACGCCACCATCTCGCTCGGCTACATCGGTCTCTACGAGGCCTCTATGCTGGTGACGGGAGAGCCGCACACGACCGAGGAGGGACATCGATTTGCCCTCCGGGTGATGCGTCGGCTGAGACAGGCGGTGGATGAGTGGAAGGCGGAGACCGGACTCGGTTTTGCCCTCTACGGCACGCCCGCCGAGAGCCTCACCAATCGCTTTGCGAAGATCGACCTCGCCCGCTTCGGCTCTATAGAGAACGTCACCGACAAGGGCTACTACACCAATAGCTACCACGTCGATGTGCGGGAGCCGATCAGTGTATTCGAGAAGTTTGACTTCGAGAGCGAGTTTCAGGACCTCTCCACCGGAGGCATGATCTCTTACGTCGAGATCCCCAATATGACCAATAACATCCCCGCCGTGCTGACGATGATCCGCTACATCTACGACCACATCACCTACGGGGAGTTCAATACCAAGAGCGACTACTGCCACGTCTGCGGCTTCGACGGCGAGATCAAGGTGAATGACGACAACGAGTGGGAGTGCCCCCAGTGCCACAATAAGGACCGCTCCAAGCTCACCGTCATCCGCCGAACCTGCGGCTACCTCGGAGAAAACTTCTGGAACGAAGGGCGGACAAAGGAGATCAAGTCCCGCGTACTGCACATTTAGTAGAGATGTCTCTCCACTACGCACAGATCCGCCGGTACGACGTGGCCAATGGCGAGGGGATACGCACCTCCGTCTTCGTCACCGGCTGCACACTCCACTGCGTTGACTGCTTCAACGTCCTCTACCAGGATCCCACCTACGGGACTGAGTGGAGCGAGGAGACGACCGCCCGGGTGATCGACTACCTCCGCGACCCCAATGTCGCCGGGCTGACGCTCCTCGGGGGCGAACCGATGCAGAGCCCCGGGCTGGTGCCGGTGGTGGAGGAGATACGCCGGACTCTGCCGGAGGGCAAGACGATCTGGGTCTACTCCGGCTACACCTACGAGCAGATCGTGGCGGACCCCGAGCGGAGGCGCCTCCTCGAGCTCTGCGATATCCTCGTGGACGGACGCTTCGTCGCGAGACTTAAGGACCTGAGGCTCCGCTTCTGCGGCAGCTCCAATCAGCGGATCATCGCCATCCGCCCCTCTCTCGCCGCCGGCACCCCGATCCTCTACGATCCCGCTTAGTCGACACCCCCGGACTAAACCCGATATTAGTCATCCCTATTACCGGTAATAGTCGACACTGATATCGGGTTTAGAAAAATCTAATACCGGTAAAAGAATTCGCCGACCTTAGCCAGCTGGACCCCAGCCCGGTACGCCGCCCCCTGCGGGATCGGCACGCGGGGAGGTGGATCTCTCTCAGATACACACCCAGTGTCATTCGTGCCGTCCGACCTGTCTGACCCGTCCGATTCGTCTGATATGATAGCGCATCAGACGGGAGGCACCTCGAAGAGGTGCGTTTTTCGTAGCCAGTGGTCGAGGAAGGGCGTAGCCCCGACGAAGACCTCGGGAAACGATGGATCTCCCTCTTCCGCCTCGACCCCGCCAGGGCGTCGCACTATCAAGCCTGCCCGGGGAGTGCACCCCCTTTGCGGGTCGCCGGAAAAGGGAATTTCTGTTCGGCGACCCGCAAGGGGTCGAGGGGTAGGGATGGGGCTCTGTACATCGGTCATCCGCGAAGCGGTGACCGATGCCTATGGAGCGAGCACCCTTCGGGTGCCTCACAGATGAGCCCCCCGGTATATGTTTACCCCAATGCTCAAATGCGTCACCCCTGACCAATCTCTCTTTATCTCTTTATTTCACAGAGAAAAAAGGTACCTTTGACCCGGGTGTAACAAATCCTGTAAAAGCCATGGTTAAGATAAACGTACAGATCAGAGATCTTCGCGCAATCAAGGAGGCCTCGATCGACCTTGAGGGTATCACCGTACTCTCGGGACTCAATGCGTCCGGAAAGAGCACCATCAGTAGGCTTCTTTATTACGTCGGATATTACGCCAATGGGTACCAGAGCCTTCTGGAGACTTCGCTCTTCAATGAGCTCCTCCCGATCCTTACTTTCCTGTACCAGAATATTATTGGACTTGGAGCCAAGCTACTAACCAAACCGCACTTTCCCCTCTCTGCCCTGCTGAGTAAGGAGGATATCTTCGAGCGAGAGGAGGACATCCACGACTGCATCACGGTGATCAAAGAGGTCTTTGCCTTTGGGGAGCAGGTCAAGAAGGTTGATCGTGAGCGCCTCGGCAAGCTGATGGGTAAGACCATCAACCGACGTGAGGTCTATCTGCACACACTTGATGAGCTTGATGAGAAAGTGGGGCAGATCTACCGCCGATACAATAAGGATCTGCTTGATCGTCCCGTGACCCCTCTCGTCAGCAGTCTCCGAAGCGACTTCCCCGGAGCAGAGGAGGATCTCGTGGAGCATATCAGTGTCAGTGAGGAGGAGACCGTGATCCTGGGACCTCACCGTAAGACCCTTGGTCAATTCTCTTCGCTGGACCACATCTTCTACATCGACACCCCTATGATCACGATGATGCCTCGGATCTCACAGGGTGAGGAGGGGAGGCTGCCGCTGAGCTGATCCCGCTTTTCTACGAAGAGGAGGGGACTGCCGCTCCGGCATCCGAGGAGACACAGTGTGTACTGGAGACTATCGAAGCGGTCTCCGGAGGGTCGATCAAGCTACCACGCCATGAGCAGGGGACCAGTCGTAAGATGCGGTCTTTCTTCATCGGCAAGGACGGCAACAGCTATCCCATCTCTGAGGTAGCGACAGGGATCAAGAGCTTTGCCATACTACAGTGTCTTCTCAAGAGAGGTCTGATACACAGGCAGACCGTTCTCGTCTTAGACGAGCCGGAGGCGCACCTCCATCCCCAGTGGATCGTAGAGTATGCGAGGATCATACTGCTGATGCACCATCAGCTCGGCGTGCGCTTCCTCATCGCCAGCCATAGTCCGGACTTCGTACAGGCACTTTATCGCATCGCCAATGAGTACTACGGCGAGACATTAACTAAGGGTCTCTCTTTCTATCTCTCTGAGTCATCCGAGGAAGAGGGCGGAGGAGGCTACACCTTTAGGAACATCGGCAACGATATTGGAGAGATCTTCGACTGCTACAATATCTCGTACGAAAAAATGGATCAGTATGCAGGGGACGGAGAGGATAAGGAGTGAGAGGGGTGATAAGCTCCCTGTTCGGCAGTACGACAGGGAGAGCACCGATCTGATCATCAGCATGCTCGGCCATAGTGAGCAGCTGTCCCACGTCCTGAGGAGGGAGGGCGCCTCGTCGGATGGAGGACACTCGGAGCCGGTTGTGGTCTTTGACGCTCTGGTACGAGATCGCTGTCGGGGTGGTGACAAATGTCGAAGTGTGGATATCGTCGTGGGGGTTAAGGGTCGTAAGGCGCGGCTGATAGAGTGCAAGCTGAGAGAGGCCTCGCGCAATACGAGTGTGAGCAAGATTGAGGGAAAGGTGTCCAGCACAGTGTCTATCATACATGAGCGTGCCTCAGATATTGTGGTTGACAAGCAGACCGATGTGATCTATTCGGATAGAGATGCCGGCCCGGCACTTCGCAAGTTCCACCGGCGCTACCCTACGTGTGGCGCATCCGACCTCCCCTTACGCGCCATGAAGGTCTCCGAGCTCATTCATACCCTCTTCGTATAGGTGTGGCCGAGCAACTGTCCTCTATTTCGGCGACCTGCCAGGGGTTGCACCCCTCTCGATTCGCACCCCACCCCCTGCCCTACCGCAACACCAATAAATGTGGTATCTTTGGGGCGATAATAACAAACATGACACCATGAGGCGAGAGAGGGACACTTTCTTAGGCAGGAGCAAGGGGGGACGGGACTCCTGGCGTGGAGATACATTGGCTATAAACCATAGGATAGTCAATGGGTGAACTCTCGTCGCATAATAATCCGCTCCGGAGACTTTGGTCCACAGCCAAGGGGCACCGACTCATACTCGAGAACTTTCTCTCTCTTGGGCTGATCAATGTCCTCAATTCCTCCTTCCATCTGATTATCTACCCCATCCTCATCCGCCGAGTGGGGGCTGAGACCTACGGGACATATGTCTATGCCTTCTCGATCGTCAATTATTTCACCACGCTAGTCACCTATGGACTGGATATGATCGGGACGCGCTACCTGGCGATCTACGACCGTGATGATGACCTGGAGGGCAAGTCGCGGATCACTTCTCTAATGGTGTCCAGCAAGTTCTATTTGGCCTTGCTTGCTTTACTAATCTTTTCGCCCATAGCTCTCTTCATCGAGTCTCTAGAACCTCTACGACCACTCCTCTGGGCAAATTTTCTCGTGGTCGTCTCATATATTTTCATGCCAGGCTGGTACTACATAGGCATCCAGAATACCCGTCCTTATCTTAACATACAGGTGATCACCAAGATACTATTAGTTCTTGCCATCATCTTCTTAGTCATCGATGCATCCGATGTAACGCTCTATGCCCTCCTTGTCTCGATTAATATGATCATTTTTTCCCTGCTATCCTTTATATATATTGCGAAGAAGGAGAAACTTTTAATTGTGGGATATTCGGTGTCAAAATGTCTTTCGCTGCTTAAGGAGTCAACACCACTATTCCTCTCGAATATGCTCTTCACAGTCAAGTCGGCAGGGCTAAACTTGGTGATTGGCAATATGTTTGGAATGACCACTCTCACGGGATACGATTTTTCAATGAAGATTGTCAGCAATGTTACATTCCTTGCAAAACAACTCAACACTGCACTATTCCCCTCAATCAGTGGACATTATACTCAGACAAAAATATGGAAACTATTGAAGATCGAGTCTGTATTAGGAATCACCATAACAGCTCTATTGATTTTGCTAGCTAAGCCAATAATATGGATAATGGGCAATGGCCCAATTGAATCAATTGTCCTTCCTCTCTTCATTGTTCTATCAACATTGGTTCCAACCTGGCTGATATCAGGTTTCTTCATAGAGCTGGTTTTGACAGCGAATGGAAAGAACAGAGAGGTTTTTTACAACCAATTAATTTCTCTTGGAATCATCTCTGTAGGTGTTGGGATCGCCTATCTCTCTGACGTTAGCATTCTGGGATTATCCGTGATTGTCGTGCTCGCAGGAATTCTGGAGGTGTCATTTCTCTATTGGATGGCACGTCGACTTAATTTATTGAACAAGAACGGTCATACACAGTAACTACTGAATTGAGAAGTGCCTATAGATAATGATCCCGAAAGGTGAGCAGTATCCAAAGTGTAGTGAATAATAGTAAGAAAAATGAGATCGCTTTTAAAAATCACACTTTTCATATTTTTGGCAGAGCTACTACTCTCCGTGATCACGCCATTAACATATCCGGGTGCATACCAGCTCTATGCCTACGTATTGCACTGTCTGATATTTGGTCTATTCTATTTTGGATATAAGTCAAGAAAGAGGATTACATCGCCAATAACATCTAACAGAGGGCAAAAACAGAGTGAGGAAAAGGTGAAACTCCGCTCATTGTGGCTACTTACCCTGATAACATTTATATTCGTCTCTCTATATATCAATTTCTATACTGGGAATAGTATCTTAACTGTGTTCTCGTCTCTTCTGCTGAATCAAACTGGCGCTGAAAGTTTGTATTACACATATCAGAGGCACTTCGCAGAAAATCAGCTGGCTACATTCAGTCTTGAAAAACTCCCATATATAATAATCTATCCAATCCTGAAGCTAGGATTTTACTGCGTAACATTACATTTGATCTCACACCGTCAGATGTCCAAAAAGGTGGTTATACCAGTCACTATACTTTTTCTATTATTTCTGACGATAGGGTTAGCGAGAGGAACCTCCCTAGAATTATTTGAGCTGGCCTGTTTTCTAATGTTTTGTGTGGTATTTGCCTTCCAGAAGAATCCGGACAAGAAATCTAGACGGAAATTAGTTCTATTGTCACTTCTACCCATTCTCGCATATCTTCTTTTCGACCATTTCAAAGCCATGAGATACGAGGATGGTATCATTGTAACTAGTACAGAAGGAGAAACATTTGTGCTTGATCAAGACTCATTTCTGGCCAACAATTTCCCCTGGCTATTTAATGTACTACGTTCCCTTTCAAGCTATTTCATGTTCGGCTTCTATTATATTAGCCATTGTTTTAATGATCTGTGGTTGCAGTCAATAGAGGGATTTATTTCGCTTCTCGTACCAATGGGGACACCCATTTTTTTCTCACCAGACAATACGAAAGAGCTTCTTGATGGGACCTATATCAATTTTGGAGTTAGGTGGGTTCCGGATATTGTCTTATTGATTGAGCGCTTTGGTCTGATTTTCTCATTGACCTTCATATATCTCTTAGGCAAATTTACCCACGTGCTGGACGACAAATTTCGCAAGTCAGACAATACTATTTATGTCTGTATGCTGTTTTTTATTTTGGTTCAAATGGCGTCGTTCTCAGTAGGTAACTTTATCTCATCCTCGAGTTCTAATATATTGATGGTCATTTTATGTGTCTTTCTCGTTTTCAACCCATCGTGGTACCGAAGACTAGAAAGAATGTTTTTTCCATGAAAAAGATAATCGTTTTCAGCCATAATTGTTTTTCTGAGACACAGAATAATGGAAAAACATTAAGTGCCATCTTTGGAAGTATTGGGAAAAACCGTATCGCTCAGCTTTTCATCTCTACTCGAGAGATGCCTTCTTCAGACGGAGTCGCAGACAAGTACTTTTTAATCTCCGATAGAGACCTAGTCAATTCAGCTATTCACCACCGCCCCTTTGGGCATGAGATAGTGGGAACAGGTTCTGAAGCAGGAATTCGGAATAATTCGCATTCTCATAAGCCATTAGGGAAACGTAATATCATTACTATTTGGTTACGGGAGATCGTTTGGCTCATACTCTTCAGATTTAAGAGTAAGCATCTTCTGTCTTGGATAAAGGAGCAAGATCCTGGAGTGTTGTTCTACTTATCAGGTGATGCTATATTCTCTCAGTCAGTTACACGTTATCTGGCCTCTGAACTCAATCTACCCATTCTTGTATACGTCACTGACGATTATCTGGTTTATAACAAACCTCGTCTCACTAGTCCGCTTAAATGGCTACACCACCGCTTTCTCTCTAAGTCAGCAAGAAAGCTGTTCAATAACAGCGAAAATGTTTTTGTCATTAGCGAGCGTATGAAGGAAGTATATGACGATAAATATCAGATTACTTCCACTATTCTAAGAAATACAGTTCCTTTCCTACCCTTCTCATATAACAAGGCGATTCGGGACGGCTCTGTAGTGACTATTGGCTATTACGGTAGCCTTGCACTTGGTCGAGATGAACAACTAATATCCCTTGCAAATCTGCTGAGAGAAATTGATCTCCCTCAAGAGGTCAAAGTAATTCTGGATGTGTATACCTTTTCTCCAACGACTAGTAAGACAATTAGGAAATTTGATGAATCTGGCATAATACTACACAATGGTCTAAATCAAGAGAAGATGAAGTCCTCCATAAAGGAGCATGACATCCTCCTTCTCGTGGAGAGTGATAAAAGGCGGTACACTAATTTGACGATGCTATCATTCTCCACAAAGATTACTGAGTACATGATCATGTCTCGCCCTATCCTTGCATATGGGCCCTCAGAGATTGGGTCAATGTACTTTATTACCGAAAATGGTTGTGGAGTTCATGTGAATAGCAGATCTCCCAGCAGAGATCAGATCTTACAGGTGCACAATCTAATATCTTCATCTAATTTTAGAGAGGAACTTGCAAGAAAGGCATATGAAGTTGCTATTCGTAAGTTTGACCCAGAAGATCAAAGCGATAAATTTCAGACAATCATAAATAAACACATATAAATACTACAGAACTCATGAGTGTATTTGCAGACAAGACCCTCCTGATCACAGGAGGTACAGGTTCGTTCGGGAGTGCTGTCCTGCGGCGCTTCCTGGACACAGACATCAAGGAGATCCGTATCTTCTCACGCGATGAGAAGAAGCAAGATGATATGCGTCACCGCTATCAGACGGATAAGATCAAGTACTACATCGGAGACGTAAGAGAGAGGGAGTCCGTGGATGGTGCAATGACCGGTGTGGACTACGTCTTCAATGCTGCGGCACTTAAGGAGGTGCCCAGCTGCGAATTTTTCCCCATGGAGGCGGTGAAGACCAATATCTTCGGCACCCATAATGTCATCGAGTCCGCCGTGGCTCATGGGGTAAAGAGTGTGGTCGTACTCTCTACAGATAAGGCTGCCTACCCTATCAATGCGATGGGTATGACGAAGGCGCTGGATGAGAAAGTGGCTATAGCTAAGGGGCGATCCCTTGGGGCCGATGCTGCCACCACCATCTGCTGTACCAGATATGGTAACGTCATGGGGAGCCGTGGGTCGGTGATCCCTCTCTGGGTAGATCAGATCAAGCACGGCAAGCCAATCACCATCACGGATCCCAACATGACCCGCTTTATGATGACGCTGGATAATGCTGTCGACCTTGTGGTCTTTGCCTTCCAGCATGCGTCTAATGGGGATCTTTTCGTCCAGAAAGCTCCAGCCGCCACCCTCGAGGTGCTTGCACAGGCTCTGATAGAGCTCTATGGGACTATAGATAGTTCTTACAAGAAGACTGATGTCAAGATCATCGGTACTCGCCACGGAGAGAAGCTCTATGAGACCTTGGTAACTCATGAGGAGATGGCACGAGCCATTGATATGGGTAACTACTATAGGATACCGAGTGACACAAGGGATCTGAACTACGATAAGTACTTCACCGAGGGAGATCAGGATATCTCAAGGATCAATGACTACCACTCACACAACACTGAGAGGCTATCTGTCGAGGAGATGAAGGAGTTGCTCAAGGAACTTCGCTTTGTGCGAGTGGACCTCGGTCTAGAGGGAGCTACTAGGAGTACTGAGATCGTAAGTGAGTAATCTCTCTGAGGAAATGAAGGTACTAGTAACAGGAGCCAAGGGCTTCGTGGGGAGAAATCTCTGTGAAGAGCTGAAGAATATTCGTGATGGCAAGGCTCGCCACTATGGTGACCTGTCTGTGGATCAGGTATATGAGTACGACATTGACTCTACTCGTGAGGACCTGGATAGATATTGCTCCGACGCAGACTTTGTCTTTAATCTCGCAGGGGTCAATCGCCCTAAGGACGAGCGGGAATTTATGGAGGGAAACTTCGGCTTCGCCTCTACACTCTTGGATACCCTGAGGGATCATGATAATCACTGCCCTGTGATGCTCAGCAGCTCTATACAAGCTACCCTCATAGGACGCTATGCGGAGAGCGACTATGGGCGATCCAAGAAGGCCGGCGAGGAGCTATTCTTTGACTACGGCAAAGAGACCGGCTCTGATGTGCTCGTCTATCGATTTCCTAACCTCTTTGGGAAGTGGTGTCGCCCCAATTACAATTCCGTGATAGCTACATTCTGTCACAATATGGCGCAGGACCTGCCTATTCAGGTCAACGATCCCACCACGGAGCTCGAGCTGCTCTACATTGATGACTTAGTTTCAGAGATGATCGAGGCGATGCAGGGGAGACCTCACCGCTGCGATTACGGTGGATTGACTCCCATTGCCTCTCCTAAGGGGTGCTATTGCTACTGCCCCGTCACTTATCGAGTCACTCTCGGTGAGATAGTGGATCTTCTAGAGCGCTTCCGTGACCTGCCCAAGACACTCCTGATCCCAAGCATCCCGGAGGGGTCCTTTGCGAAGAAACTCTTCAGTACTTACTTAAGCTACCTCCCGAGAGAGAAAGCTATCTATGATCTGAGTATGAATACGGATCATCGTGGATGCTTCACCGAACTGATCCGCACACCTACAACGGGTCAGGTAAGCATCAATATCAGTAAGCCCGGGATCACTAAGGGTGAGCACTGGCACCACTCAAAGTGGGAGCTCTTCATCGTCGTGAAGGGGCATGCCCTGATACAAGAGCGTATGATTGGCACGGATGAGCTGATCGAGTACGAGGTGTCCGGGGATCACATTCAGTCGGTCTATATGCTTCCCGGATATACCCACAATATCATCAATCTCTCAGAGACAGAGGATCTCGTGACTGTGATGTGGGCTAATGAACTATTTAATCCTGACTTACCTGATACCTTTGCTGAGCCGGTAGAACCCAAGAATTAACTGAGACTATGAAAAAGGACTATTCAGACACTCGCTTCAAGGATAATGGGAAGCTCAAGTTGCTTATAATTGTAGGTACACGCCCCGAGATCATACGCCTCTCTGCGGTGATCACTAAGTGTAGGATCTACTTTGACGTGCTTCTGGCTCACACCGGGCAGAATTACGACTACAATCTCAATGGAATCTTCTTCCGTGATCTCAATCTTGCCGAGCCTGAGGTCTATATGGAGGCTGTGGGAGATGACTTGGGGTCAACCATAGGGAACATTATCGATGCCTCATACAAATTGATGTCTGCTACTAAGCCGGATGCTGTCTTAGTGCTGGGAGACACCAATAGTTGCCTGAGCGTCATACCGGCGAAACGGTTGCATATCCCTATCTTCCATATGGAGGCGGGGAATAGGTGTAAGGATGAGAATCTGCCTGAGGAGACAAATCGCCGCATCGTAGACATTATCTCTGATGTCAATATGGCTTATAGTGAACAGGCGAGAACCTATCTGCATGACTGTGGTCTCCCTAAGGAGCGTACCTATGTCACCGGGTCTCCGATGGCTGAGGTACTTCGTGCCAATCTGTCAGAGATAGAAAGCTCGGACGTACATCAGCGGCTTGGACTTGAAAAAGGTAGGTATATCCTCCTGAGTGCACATCGAGAGGAGAATATCGATAGTGAGAAGAATTTCTTAAGTCTCTTCTCCGCCATCAATAAAATGGCAGAGAAGTACGATATGCCCATCCTCTACTCTTGCCATCCACGCTCACGCAAGAGGCTGGAAGCATCCGGCTTCCAGCTCGATGCTCGTGTCATAGCGCATCAGCCACTCGGCTTCCATGACTATAACTGCCTTCAGATGAATGCTTTTGCAGTAGTGTCAGATAGCGGTACACTCCCGGAGGAGAGTTCTTTTTTCCTCAGTGTGGGTCACCCCTTCCCCGCCATCTGCATACGCACCTCGACGGAGCGGCCTGAGGCGCTTGACAAGGGGTGCTTCATCATTGCCGGCATAGATACAAAAAGCCTACTACAGGCGGTAGATGTGGCCGTGGAGATGAATCGGAATGGTCACCAAGGGATCCCTGTGCCTACCTATGTGGATGAGAATGTGTCGGATAAGGTGGTAAAAATCATCCAGAGCTATACCGGCATAGTGGATCGAATGGTATGGCGCAAGTTTTAGACCGTGAACATCTTATTCTTCTCCACAGTCCGCATTGATATTGAGGATCGGAGCTCGCTCTATGGCGGACTCTTGCGCTTCTTTATCGAGAAGGGGCATAAAGTCTGTGCGGTCTCTCCCATTGAGCGTAAGAATGGGCAACGAACCTACTTGCGGCAAGGAGAGTCGTATGAACATCTCTTTGTGAGATCGCTTAATATTTTTGAGACTTCGAAAGTCGAGAAAGGGCTCTCCTACATTACTCTAGAGTATCTCTTCCGGCATGCCATAGCTAAGTATTGGAAGGAGCGACATTTTGATCTGATCCTCTATCCGACGCCTCCACCCATCTTCAGCCACCTGATCGGCTGGTGCAAGAAGGAGTATAGTGGGTCGATTAGCTATATGATGCTGAAAGACATTTTCCCTCAGAACGCAGTTGACCTGGGGATGATGTCTCCCGGTGGCGTAACACATCGTTTCTTCAAGAAGCTCGAACTGGCCACGATGCATGCTTCTGACTACATTGGCTGTATGTCACCTGCCAATGTGGAGTACGTGAGAGCACACTACCCTTCTTTGCCCCCTTCTCGCATAGAGATCTGCCCAAATACATCTTTCCCCACTACACTAAAGGAATCCCACGATAGTAAGGAGATAAGATGTCAATTGGGACTGCCGATCGATAAGGTACTCTTTGTCTACGGAGGTAATCTCGGCAAGCCCCAAGGCATACCTCACCTCTTGGACTGCATACGTGCGTGCCAAGGGAAGGAGGCTCACTTTGTGATCATCGGCAAGGGAACGGAATATGGTTTGGTGGAACGTTATATCCTCGAGCATAATCTGTCCAACGCTACTCTGATGCCACACCTTCCGGCAGAGAAGTACAATCACTTGTTAACGGCGTGTGATGTCGGGCTGATCTCCTTGGATGGTCGGTTCACCTTTCCAAACTTCCCATCGCGCCTTCTTGGCTATCAGGGAATAGGACTTCCTATCCTCGCTGTGACTGATCGAGTTAGTGATATCGGTCAGATCATCGAGAAAAACGGCTTTGGCAAGTGGTGTCCCGCTGATAGTACCGATTCATTTTCCAAGGCAGTTGACCTATTCATTGCTAATAGTGATCAGTTACCGAAGTGGGGTGCTTCTGGACACCGCTATATGCTGGACCACTACACTCATGAAGTTGCGTATAATACGATTATGTCTCACTTCCCCGCCCTTTGATCGCCTCCCGCTACCGGCAGGAGGATGTCTGGCGCGCCACGCTGGAGATGTATAACTCGCTGTGACGTGAGAGTTAGCTGTGCTTCATTTAGTATACTGGTGAGAATAATTTGATATCTTTGCTGTAAGATAAATCGGCTATCCCATGACACTAGAAGAGTATAACCAAGACCTACAAACGCATCACCTTAGTGAACCGCAAAGGAGGTGGGGTAGTACCTGGACGGACGAAAAACTCGATGCCTTTGAGAAATATGTCAAAGCCTACCTGACTATTCTCAATAAGTTCAAACGGCAGTTTGGGTGGAGGACGGTATACATTGATGCATTTGCAGGGAGTGGATCTTGCGGAGAGGAGGATCTAACTGGAAATGACGGAAGTCAGTCTCTCTTCGACCCTGACGTTATCGAGGATTTCACCATTGACGATTCCTATAGGGGAGCTGCCGAACGGGTACTAGGGATAGAGGGATTGGATCCTTTTGACTATTACTTTTTCATTGATAAAAAGAAGGATGCTATCGAAGGGCTGGAGCAGATGCTGCGTGAGAAGAATTATCTGTCTGGACGTAACTGTTACTTTTCCTGCACGGATGCGAATGATCAGCTGAGAAAGATATCGGAGTCCCTGTCTAAAAGCACTGATAGAGCTTTGGCTCTCCTGGATCCTTTCGGAATGCAGGTAGAGTGGAGTTCCATCGAGGCACTAAGTCGGACCCACTGTGACCTTTGGATCTTAGTCCCCAGTGGGGTGATCATCAATAGGTTGATAAAGAGGGATGGCACTCTCTTGTATCCAGATAAGTTGACTAAGTTTTTCGGCCTGTCCGAGGATGAGATCTGTGAAATTTTCTACAAAAAGAGGGTTCGGAAATCACTCTTTGAGGAGGTCGAAGACATGGTGAAAATCAGTAATGCTACCATGCAAATAGCGATGGTCTATCTTACACAGCTCAAGAAAGTTTTTGAGTTCGTGATTGATGAACCGCTTGTCCTCTACAATCGTAGGAATGTTCCTATTTTTCACTTTGTCTTCGCCTCTCATAATGAGACGGCGAAAAAGATTGCCTCGGAAATTATTGCTCGCAAGAAAGGATAATGTCTACGAAGATTGAATGGACCGACAAGACCTGGAATCCCATAACAGGGTGTACTAAGAGGTCTCCTGGGTGCGCACACTGCTATGCCGAGGTGCTCTCTCGACGCCTTTGCGCAATGGGTTTGGCAAAGTATGAGAATGAGTTTCGGCTCACCCTTCACCCTCAGACGTTGGACGAACCTAAGACCTGGAGGAAGTCGCATAATATCTTTGTCTGCTCCATGAGCGACCTATTCCATGAGATGGTCCCCTTTGACTTTATAGATAGGGTGATGAGCACCATTGAAGAGACACCTCAGCATCGCTATCAGATACTGACTAAGCGAGCTGAGCGTATGAGCTCCTACTTCAGCCAGCATGCGATCCCTACGAATGTATGGCTGGGGACAACGGTTGAGTGTAGATCCGTCCTAAATCGTATCGACATACTGAGACAAATGGATGCCACTGTGCGCTTCCTCTCCTGCGAGCCTCTCCTTGAAGATCTAGGAGAGGTGGACTTGTCTGGTATTGACTGGGTGATTGTAGGTGGAGAAAGTGGTCCTCATGCGCGTCCAATGAGTCAAGAGTGGGTGCTATCACTAAGAGATCAAGTCAAGGTCAGCGGTGCTGCTTTCTTCTTCAAGCAGTGGGGGACGTGGGGGAGTGATGGCATCAAAAGAAGCAAGCAGAGGAATGGAAAGCGACTGCAGGGTAGGGTTATTCAAGAAATGCCACAAGGGTTATGATCTCTTTTTACACAATAGCTTATGTCTAGCACAATATATCAGAATTATATCAAGCGGGTGCTGGACTTTGTCTTTGCGCTGCTGCTGCTGATCCTGCTGTCGCCACTGCTGCTGGTTGTGACGATCTGGCTTCACTTTGCCAATAAGGGGGCGGGGGCTTTCTTCACCCAGGAGCGCCCGGGCAAGAACGAGAAGATCTTCAAGCTCTACAAGTTTAAGAGCATGACCGACGAGCGGGATGCAGAGGGGTATCTGCTCCCTGATGCTGAGCGGATCACTCGAGCCGGTCGCTTCGTGCGAAGCACCTCGATAGATGAGCTGCCTCAGCTCTGGAATGTGCTAAAGGGCGATATGTCCTTTATCGGTCCCCGACCACTTTTGGTTAGGTACCTTCCATACTATACTGAGCGTGAGCATCGCCGTCATGATGTGCGTCCAGGTATAACTGGATTGTCACAGGTATCCGGACGCAATAATCTCAAGTGGGATGAGCGTCTAGAGATGGATGTCAGATATGTCGAGGAAATCTGTTTCATACTGGACATTCGTATTGCTATCGATACCATAAAAAAAGTCTTCGGACAAGAGAATATCGTGGTTGTGATGGACCCTACAGTAAATGTACCTCTGGATGAATACAGAAGAAACAGAAATTAGGATACTTGAGATCCAAGACTTACCTATCAGAGTAAGCCTCTTAAACGATACAGACATATCTAGATTCTTGAATACGTCTGAGATCTTTAGCCTTGAAGGAACTACGAAGTGGTTTCGCAATAGAGATCTCAGTACTAGAGCTGATCTTGCCTTGTTATATATGGGGACTGTATCTGGAATGGCAGGAATTACCCATATCGACAAGAAGGCAGGTGTTGGAGAATTGTATATATACTTGGACAAAAAACTTCAGGGCAGAGGTCTTGGTGTGACGTACATGGGGCTCATTCTAGATTATGCTTTTAAGACACTTGGTCTAAACAAGGTATTTCTGTATACATACAAGACCAATGGCAGAGCAAACCATCTATATGAGAAGATAGGTTTTGTCCTCGAAGGGATCTTGCGACAACACTCCTGGCATAATGGCCAAGTGTGCGACCGATGCATATGGGGAATTTTGAGAGAAGAATGGCTATGAATATCCTTTTTACATGCGTAGGTAGGAGGAACTACCTCCTTAATTATCTGAGAGAGGTGCTGCAGCCTGAGGACAAAATCTTTGGTGCCGATATGCAGATGACCGCCCCTGGAATGGCAGAGTGCGATGTGCCAATCATCGTGCCATCCATATACGATGCTACTTATATCGGTAAGCTCCGCAAGGTTGTCTATGACAACCATATCGATGGTATCATCTCTCTGAATGACCTTGAGTTGCCAATCCTCGCTGCTCACAGGCAGGAATTGGAGGCTCATGGAGCTAAGCTGATAGTCTCTGACGAAAGAGTGATAGATCTTACTTTTGATAAGCTTAAGACCGCACAATTCTTGACTGATATCGGGCTCCGCACCCCACAAACATACGTGAGACGAGAGGACTTCGATGCAGCACGAGACAGGGGAGAGATAGATCTGCCTGTAGTTGTCAAGCCTCGCTTTGGGAGTGCCTCCATTGACATTGAGATGCCTAAGTCGCTTGATGAGCTATTACTAGTTGAGAAGCTTGCTCGCTTACGTCTCGAGCGATCCATCCTAAGTACAGCAAGCAGCAGCCATCCCGATGAGGCTCTTCTTTATCAGGAGTTCCTTCCCGGTCAAGAGTACGGCATGGATGTCTTGAATGACTTGGAGGGTAACTATATCGGTACGTTTGTCCGCAAGAAACTCTCTATGCGTGCCGGAGAAACGGATAAGGCAACGACTGTCATTGACTCAAGATTTGAGGAGATTGGTCGCACCATCTCTAAGCACCTTCGACATATCGGTAACTTAGACTGCGATATTATGGAGAAGAATGGTGAGTACTACGTGCTCGAGATGAACGCTCGCTTCGGTGGCGGCTATCCATTCTCTCATGAGGGAGGAGCAAAGGGGATCTGCTGCTACTATGAATGGCTCAGGGGTGAGACCGATATCGCAAAATATCTCAATTATAAGGCCGGACTCACCTTCTCTAAGTGCGACCGTATAATCAAAATCCCAGAATAACTAATCCGGCGAGAACATATTGACATGAAGAATTTACAACACTACGTATATTGGGCGATTGACGCACTTTTACACAAGGGCGCACTCAGAAAAGAGATTAAGGCGCAAGAGAGGCAGCTAGATCTAATGGGGAGGGATCCATTACAAGCTTACGAAAAGCAGAGGCAACGCCTCGATGAGATACTATCGCTAGTATGTAAGAAGATTCCTTACTACAAAAACACCTCTCCTCAAGATCTTGAGAGGTTTCCAGTGATTACAAAAGATCTAATACGATCTGACTATTGGAGCTTTCAAAATCCCGACTTGAACATCGAAAAGATGAAAAAATACCATACAAGTGGATCAACAGGAACTCCATTCTACGTTGCCTATTCTCCATCGAAATTACTAGCGAATAGAGCATCATTGCTTGTTGACTACATGCAGAAGGGGTATACCCTAGGAGACCGGTTGTATTATTTTCGTGCATGGAATGACCTTAACACTTACTCAAAGATAAAAACACTTGTAACAAACTTTGTGATGCAGGATGCATCTGGAACGAGTAAGAATGTCGACGACTTCGTTGCCGGACTAGCAAATGACAGCATAATCCTCACCTATGTCTCTGCTATAATGTCCTATGCCGAAAACATCAGTCGTAGAAGATTAGAAGAAAAAGTAAGAGGGCTTGTTAACGCCATCATTGTGTCTGGGGAGACGCTATCGGAAGAAGACAGAAGTTATATAAACAAACTTTTCCAATGTCCTGTGTTCTCAAGGTATTCGAATGAAGAAAACGGAATAATTGCAGAGCAATTTGATATGAAAAGCTCCAAGTTCCGTGTCAACACTCCATGTATGTGGGTTGAGATCTTAAAGATAAACGATGACAAACCCGCATGCCCAGGAGAGATCGGTAGAGTGGTCGTTACTGACCTAAACAATGACGCTATGCCTATCATAAGATACGACACGGGAGACCTTTCATCTTACTCGATTGGTGATAAAATCAAAGATAGCATCTTTTACATTAACAATATTGATGGTTGTAAGGTTGATCCTATTGTAGACACACGCAACGAGCCTCTTAACCCCCACTACGTTACTGTGGCCTTCTGGGGAACTGGGGATTTCATCTCGAACTTCCAGCTAATACAGCACAGCCCTAAGCATGTGACCCTCAAGTACATCCCCGTTGACAACAGCATCTTTAATAGTACTCTGGTTGATACCAAGCTCAAAAAAATATTCGGCAATGATCTCATGATCGACTACGAAGAGGTTGACAGCATACCACTTTTAAGGTCAGGAAAGAGATGCTTTATTGTTAATGAGATGTGTCGTAATTCTATTATAGAGCAAAATAATATATGAATTGTATCAGTTCTCGCCATAACTACGCTTTCCTTGAAACAGCTTATGCCCGTCTCCTTCACCTGCTCTAAGACGAAACGTGCCTGCAGGGTATCATTAGGTCATATAAATCACAGGAGTTACCCTAAAGTGCAGATAAGAGACAACCAGGGGGTGCGAGGGTGGTATCTTTGCAGGCGATATGTAGTGGAGTCTGTAAGGCGTAGAGATTTGTCAAAGACCTCAGTAAGTAAGTCTTACCGAACGAATTTGAAGAGGGGCGTGGCTATTTAGAGCCCAATTAATTATGAGCGGGTCTATCTTGTGTCAATCTGATCTACGCCACCGTCATCAGCAAAGCGCTTATTAGCACAATAGGCTCTGACTCCTACTTTTGAAGCTACGTTAAGTAGCAGGACTACGGCTGGAACAATGATGACGTGACTAATGCCAACAGATGCAGCAATTTCACTCGAAATAATTGGAATTGCTATTAATCCAATACTTCCTGCCTGTTGGCTTACTTTATTGCGTACATCTGAGTAGTCCGGATGACCACAGATGAACTTGTCAAACTCTATTTTAAATCTTCGCCAATAATCCTTTGGGTCTCCTTGGGAATCATTTGCTCCGCCAAATCTCGCTGTTTGTAACGGACCCACTGAGGTCAACCATATCTCTGCCGTTGTTTCTTCCCCGTAGGTTTGAACCAACTGCTCAATGTATTTTCTCTGGTATGGCTTTAAGATACTAAACCACTCGTCTTGAGATAATGTCTCAACTTCCATTATATCATCTCCTGTACATAGTGTGCCGAAATACAATAGGATGTCTGATTCAGTTCCTGAGGATTGATACCTCCAATTTCTATTCCTGAGATGGGGGCATACGTGCCAATGAGTAAGCCAACTATTGAGCCGGATAATCTATTGAATACAACGGATCCCGACTGACCTGGTCTTGTCTGGATATTGAGTATTGCATGCTTTATTTTCACAGAATTCGTTTCCATAAGTACCTTTGCACCAACATCCGCCTCTTGATAGGTTAGTACTCTCATCCCTAAGATGCAGTGGGGAAATCCGTATATTCCTACTCTCTCTCCTATGCACACGTTATCCAATGATACCAGTGATGGTAAAGGACCTATAACGAGGAGGTCGATCTTAAGAATGCAAAGGTCTGTTAAGGGGTTGACTTCAATAACAGTAGCAATTTTATACTGGCACTTAAGTTCCGTCATATCCTGATAGCTGTTTGTATCCCACAAGTGAGGATTCACAATGACTATGTCGTCGGTGTGATTGCCAATGACATGCCTAGCGGTGACAAGTCTACCATCATTAGAGACAATAAAACCAGTTCCTAACATTACAACAATATCTCGACTTCTGTCATAGTACCCTACTACTCGGGTTAATTGGGTATAGTCGGCTATCATATTTTCTGGAGAAATTCGCTATTGTTGTAGTTTGCCTCACAAATATAGTCATAATTTAGGGGGGGCGCCGAGCAGAGCCTTCAGCGACCCCGCCAGGGTGTCGCACTCACCAGTCAGGCAATCAGTGCGACACCCTGACGGGGTCGCGGGATCGCTTGCAATGCCTGGCCCCCGGGTCGTCGGGGCTACGCCCCTCGACCTGGGGCTAGGAAGCGGACACCCGCAAGGGGTGCTTCGCTTCCCACTCTCCACAATCAGTTGATTGATTTCTGTACCACTCAAATGCGTCAGCCCTGCCTAGAGTTAAAAGAAAGATAAAAGAATAAGGGCGATAGCTTAGAGAATAAGAGCGGTAGCTTAGAGAATAAGAGCGGTAGCTTAGAGAATAAGCTTCCTGAAGAGATCTTGACGCTGGTGACTAACTTGGGACGAAGATCATCCAGAAGGCAGTTGCTCTTTGCTGTTCTAAAACTCTGCTCGGTAGAGGCGATGACTATTGAGCGTATAGCTCTGCTGACGAAAAGATCAGAGCAGCATATTCGCCAGAATAACATTCGAGTTCTACTCAAGGATGGGTTGTTAGAGCCTATATATGAAAGCCCGACCAATCCCAGTCAGGCGTATCGTGCCACTGAGAAGGGTAGGATAATGATTGCAAATTATGAGATGGGTGTGGACCAAGTGGTTCTGTGAGCGAGCTGCTGTCCCTTCCGGGGTCGGCAGACGTGAGTATCGGGAGAGAGGGATCAGTCGAAGGGATTATACAACGTCAGGGATTGTCTCTCCTTAGCTGTAAATCTCAAATACGGTGCTATAGTATACGAGCTTATTGAGTAATTCTCTGTTTTTTGACCATAAAGACGCAGTAATTACCCCTAAGTGCAGATAAGAGACAACCGGGGTGTGCGGGGGTGGTATCTTTGCAGCCGAAAGAGAAAGCACTGTTGAGCCAGTAGCTCTTACATAGGGTGTGTTGAGATAGTAGTTCCTATTCTATAGAAGTTGATCTCTTGTGGTGTTGATTTTGATGTGGTGCATAACCGCTGATTTCACTACATTTGTGGATAGATCAGAGTAGATAAACCATCAGATAAAATAACGATATGAGTGAGGAGAGAGCACAGATCAGTATGTCCAATACTAAGAAGGAGATGCTGGAGGTCTACCAGGCGCTACTGGCAGAGGTGCTTAAGTCTTTCATCGATCGTAGGTGCGTGCAAGAATACTAGACCGTCTGAAGATAAGTTGTATACGATACGATAGTATAATTGACAATCATCTAAGCGAATGCAGATTAAGCAGGTTAAGATAGAAAACTTCAAGGGGATTACGCTCTTTGAGATGGATATGGGAAGTAATCTCAATACTTTCATCGGATCTAATGGATCTGGTAAATCCACCATTATAGAGGCGATTAATATGCTACTGTCGTGGGTCGTGGCAAGGGTGCGTACGGAACGTGGGCAGGGAGACTCTATCCAGCCTAAACAAATCCACAAGGGGGCACCATATGCTCGCCTGACTATTGACGTTGAGCTAGAAGGTGAGAGATATAAGTGGTCTCTCTACAAGAAAGCTACTCAAGTGCGTAAGAAACTTCCTGATGACTCCAGCGACCTGATACAAAGCTTGGCTTGTGCGAATAAGATCGTGGAAATAGTCAGTCAAAAGAGGATGGCACCTCCCATCATTAGTTCTTTTGGGGTTAATCGTGCTGTTGATGAGATCCCTAAGGGGATTAGCAAGAAAAAACACAAGCTAAACCCAGAAGACATCTATGATAAGGGCACCTCACCAATTCGTTTCAGGTCACTCTTTGAGTGGATGCTGGAGCGTCAAATTATTGAAAACGAAGAGTATCGTGCGAAGAGAGAGGCAGGAGAGCTTTTTACAGAAGACGAGCAGCTAGCTACTGTCAAGAGAGCTATTGAAAAGGTTTTTGACAATGGCTATACCAATCTCAAAGTAAAGAGCAGTCCCAGACGGGTAACCATAGAGAAGCGCGAGGGCGCAACTCTAAGGGAGTATGAGCTGGATCTTCTTTCTGACGGAGAGAAGTGTTATCTTGCCATTGTGGCTAGTATTGCACGCCTTTTGTCTATGGCTACGCCGGGGGGGCGGGATCCCCTGGAGAGTGCCGGGGTTGTTTTAATTGATGAGGTGGATCTCCACCTTCACCCCGAGTGGCAACTGACTGTCGTGCCTAGGCTGACTGCGACTTTCCCCAATTGCCAGTTTATCTTCACGACTCACTCTCCCCACGTGATCTCTAGCATACCCTCCGGGGACAGTTCCAAGCTTGTAGTTATGAATCGTGGAGTAGGGGAGGAGGTAGAGTCTGGTTGGTATGGCAAAGAGTCTGATCCTATCTTGCTAGAATACTTTGGGCTATCTCATGTTCGCAACAATGAGGTGCATTATCTCCTTGGAGAGATTTGGCAAGAACTCAATCAAAACAATGCGATAACGGATCACTACAGATGTCTTAAGTCGAGGCTAGAATCTCTTGTTAGTCCCAATGACCCCGCATTATTTGACCTGCAAGTACAGGAGGCTCTTATTGCTAAGCGTCATAATGAGAAGAATATATAAATGTACGGCACCCCATTCTCTGGTAAAGACCAAGAAGAGTTGTGGCAATGAATGGGGAAAGGTGCCTGAGAATGTAAAGGACTTATGGAGGAAGCAACTCATCAAAGAGCAAGAGGGATTTGATGCCTATACAGAAGAGATCCTGCCTCCAAATGACAAGAAGACTATCCACATTGATCACTTCAAGAAAAGAGCACATCATCCTGAGCTTACGTACGATTGGGATAATCTGTTCTTAGCAAACCACCATCATAATAACGCATATGGAGCAGATGCTAAGGATAATGGGACAAGCAAAATACAAAAAAACAGGTACAGTGACCTGATTCACCCTGCCAAAGAGGATCCTCACGACTACTTTACCTATAATTTGCGTGGAGAGATACTCCCTCGTGAAGGCTTAGATAAGGCGATGCTTAAGAAGGCTCAGTTTACTATTGACACCTTTTGTCTAAATAGTCCCGCACTCCTACAGAAGAGAAATGGTATCCTCGGAGTGTTAAGGAGCTACAAAGATCAAATGGCAGAAGTGTACGTAGATCTTAAGGAGTGTCCATTCCCAAGTTTGATAGACTGTTACAAAGAAGAGAAATGGTGGACATTGGAGAGGATGAGATAGGAGAGACCCTTTTTGATTACATTTGTAGGTAGCTAAGTCAAGATAAACCATCAGATAAAATAACGATATGAGTGAGGAGAGAGCACAGATCAGTATGTCCAATACTAAGAAGGAGATGCTGGAGGCCTATCAGGCGCTGCTGGCAGAGGTGCAGACGAAGAGCTTAGAGAACCCGAGGGAGGAGCAGAAGCGGATCGAGCAGAAGAAGGTGGTCGCTCAGGCTGAGGCTCTCTCCGCTGAAGAGATGGACAAGTTTGCCCGGGAGATTATGGGCGGCTTTGAGCGCTCTGTCGCTCTCCTCCAGTCTCAGCTAAGGGAGGGCTTTGATAAGCTCAGGACGCTTGATGAGACGATCAAGATCAAGGAGGCGTGGATAGAAGACCTGTACGCCATTCAGAGTAATGCCGACTCACTCTCTACACTCATCCTGGCGCAGAAGAAGCAGAAGGAAGAGGCACAGCTCGAGCTTGATGAGATGCGTACTAAGCTGGAGCGAGAGATCGAAGAGACTCGCGAGGCTTGGCAACGTGAGCAAGAGCAGTACAAGGACTCCGTCAAGCAGGAGAAGGCGGCCGCTGCACTTCTCCGAAAGCGTGAGGAGGATGAGTATGAGTACACCACGAGTCAGAGGCGCCGTAAGGAGGAGGATGCCTTCCGGGAGCAACTGGACGCAGATGAGCGAGAGCTGGCGGAGCGTCGCCAGGACTTTGAGCGGACTACTGCTGAGCGGGAGCGTGTGCTTGCCGAGGCTGAGGGTGAGCTGGAGGGACTGCGCCGTCTGTCGGAGAGCTTAGATACTCGTATGCAGGAGGTGGAGAGTAGGGCGATCAAAGCCACTGAGGAGCGTCTCGAGAGGGAGCATCGCTTTGCTTTTGACTTAGCACAGAAGGAGACAGAGGGTCAGCTGCGACTCAAGGATCAGCAGATCGAATTACTGCAGCAGAAGATCAGGGAGATAGAGGCGCAGCTCCGGGAGGCGGGGCTCAAGGTCTCCACATCAGAGGAGACGGTCCGAGACATTGCGCTTCGCGCCATCGACTCCTCTGCGATGACCAGTCGTGCGCTATCGCGTGAGCCTCGCCCCACAGCCGGGCGTGAGGGCACCGATGAGGCGTGAACACTTGTCACTGAGGGAGTGAAGTAAACGTAGCCAATAAATCTTATGACGGAAGAGAGAAAGATGATCTACCTCTGTCTCGCTCATATGAGTGAGGAGGGGCTGGAGCAGAAGTATGTGAAGGAGGCCTTTGACACCAATTGGGTGGTGCCGATGGGTCCGAATGTGAATGCCTTTGAGAAAGATCTGGAGGCGTTTGTCAACAGCAAGTCAGACGACTCTGTCGCACTGGATCGGCGTGTGGTCTGTCTGTCAGCAGGTACGGCGGCAGTTCATCTGGCGCTGATCGGCTGTGGTGTGGGACCCGGAGATGAGGTGCTGGTGCAGAGCTTCACCTTCTGCGCCTCGTCGCACCCGATCACTTACCTGGGTGCTAAGCCGGTCTTTGTCGGCTCGGAGCGGGAGACCTGGAATATGGATCCGGCTCTGCTGGAGAGGGCGATCCTGGATCGTAAGGAGCAGACCGGACGGTACCCCAAGGCGATCGTTCCCGTGGCGCTCTATGGTATGCCCTACCGGATCGACGAGATCATGGCGATAGCGGATAAGTACGGCATCCCCGTGGTGGAGGATGCTGCTGAGGGGATGGGCTCCCGCTATGATGGTCAGGTGTTAGGCACCTTTGGAAGGTTTGGCGTTCTCTCCTTTAATGGAAATAAGATGATCACCACCTCTGGAGGTGGGGCGCTGATCTGTCGCTCGGAGGCGGATGCGACGGAGGTCATGTGGTATGCCACCCAGGCGCGTGATGCCTATCCTTACTACCACCATACCGCCATCGGATACAACTATCGTCTCTCCAATGTCTGCGCCGGTATCGGTCGCGGACAGATGACGGTGCTGGGGGACCACCTTGCTCACCACAAGCACGTGCAGGCGCTCTATGAGGAGCTGCTGACAGATGTGCCGGGGATTACGATGCACCGGCAACCGGAGGACAAGCGGTATGATGCCAACTTCTGGCTCTGCGCTGCCACGATCGACCCGGAGGTTCGGGTCAAGGGGCAGGAGAATGCATACAAGCAGGTAATCAAAACAGCCGTCGGCGGTGCTGCTGGGGTGATCCATCAGGTGGAGTCGGCTACGACCGACTGTCAGCCTAATGCCAATGTGGAGGCTCTGCGCACCTTTATGCTTGATAAGAAGGTAGAGTGTCGTCCGCTCTGGAAGCCGATGCATAAGCAGCCGGTCTATTCGGATGCGCCGATCTACACCAACGGTGTGGAGGAGGAGCTCTTCCGGGTCGGCTTCTGTCTCCCGGCAGGTCCCTATGTCTCGGACGACGATGTCCGCTATATCGTCGACTGCATCCGTGAGGCGATCGAGGGGTGAGACTCGTCCTATGAGACTCTGAGTGTAGTATCCCACCATCAGAAAAAGGGCTCGACCATCTGCACAAGCAGTTGGTCGAGCCCTTACTTTAGTGTCAGGGAGTGATCAGCGCTCCAGCGGTAGGGTGTGGTCGCGGAGCCACTTGGCGGTCTCCTCGTCCAGCTCGGGGCTGATCTCACGGTAGACGCGCTCCTGGTAGTCGTTGTACCACTTGAGCTGCGCATCATCGAGCATGGACGGATCGACCATCCTATTGTCGAGCCAGCAGAGGGTGAGGCACTCAAATCCGTAGAACTCCTCTCCGCCGCCTTCGCCCACCTTGATGCAGCGGAGAAGGTTCTCTATCCGGATGCCATACTCGCCCTCGGGGTAGTAGCCCGGCTCGTCGGAGGTGACGCTGTGGAGCCGGATCGGAGAGGGATTGTTGTCTGTACGGACATTCTGCGGTCCCTCGTGGCAGCAGAGGAAGTGACCTACGCCGTGACCGGTGCCGTGACCATAGTTCTTATGCTCCTGCCAGAGGTAGCGGTGCGCCAGCACGTCGAGCTGATTGCCTCGCGTCCCCTTGGGGAAGACTGTGAGCTGCAGGTCGATGTGCCCCTTGAGCACCAGCGTGTAGTCGTGGCGCAGCTTCTCCGACGGCTTGCCATCGAGCGAGACGGTGCGGGTGATGTCGGTCGTCCCGTCGTAGTACTGAGCACCGGAGTCGAGGAGAAGGGATCCCTTGGGCTCTATCTTGGCGCTGGTGTCCGGCATCGGATGGTAGTGGACGATGGCGCCATTGGCATTATATCCGGTGATGGTGGTGAAGCTGTCGTAGAGGTAGCGGTCGCTCTCGGCACGGAAGCCGGCCAGGATCGCATCGATCTCATACTCCGTCGGTGTCTCACCACGGTCGAGCATCTCGTAGAAATGCTTCCAGAACTTCGTCAGCGCCACGCCGTCCCGCAGCATCGCCCGGCGGCAGCCCTGGTACTCCGCCTCGGTCTTGATTGACTTGAGGATCGTGATGGGACTCATCTGGTCGACGACGATGCAGCCCTCAGGTACTCGGCGTCCTAGCTCGGCATTGGTCCGGAGCGGATCGACCCAGACGATGGCACTCTCGGGTAGTGCAGAGACATCCTCATAGATCTGGTTGTAAGGTCGGATCTCCACCTTATTCTTCTCCAGGTGACTCCGTACCTCGTCGGTCATCTTGCGGTCATCGACGTAGAAGTAAGCACTCTTATCCGTCACCATGGCGTAGGCGACACCGGTGGGATTGTACTCTACGTCGGAGGAGCGGACGTTGTAGAGCCAGCAGACCTCGTCCATCATCGTGACGATGAGGGTGTCGGCATTCTCCTCCTTCATCATTGCTCGAACTTCCTCCACCTTCTCGTGCGGAGTCTTGCCGGCGTCCTCATCGGGCTGGATGAAGAAGTCGTTGAGCGGAATATCCGGCATCTCCTCCCCGCGGATCTCCTTGATAAAGTCGTGCGACAGGTCGAGCTCGATCCGGCCGAGGCGCAGCTCCTTCTGCAGCTGTGCGGCATCGGCGACGCTCATGCACTCGCCATTGAGTGCCACCCGCTTCACCTCCGGCAGGCTGCGAAGCCATGCGGGGATCGTCGGGGTGCCGGGCATCCCCTCCTTCATCAGCTCGTAGGTGGTCCCCTTGAGCACCTCCGTCGCCTCGAGGAAGTACCGCGAGTCGGTCCAGAGAGCAGCGTGCTCGGCGGTCACTACGGCAGTGCCGGCAGAGCCCAGGAAGCCACTGATGTACTGGCGCGCCTGCCAGCAGTCGGGGGTGTACTCATTGAGGTGCCGGTCGAAGCTCGGTACGATGACGGCATCGATATTTGCGGCTCGGAGTGCTTGCCGCATGGAGTCTAGTCTCTTGATGATCTCTTCTTTCATATAAGTAAAGTGGTATAAAATGATTCGGTATCACTCCTCCACCGCCTGATGGACAGGGCGAAGGAGGTCGTTGACGGTCTTCACGGGATTGAATGTGTCGGCCGGCACCTCAACGAAGCAGGTATTCCAGTAGGCCATGGCGCCATTCCAGAGCCCGGGGCGCTCGAGAGCCTTGAGCGGCTGACCGTTACGGCTCTTGTGGGAGATGAATCCGGTGCTCTTGTCGACAAATCGGGTGAGGTCAAAGGAGTTGCCGCGGAAGTCCCTCGTGCAGCAGACCAGGTCCACGGGATTGAAGAACCGACTCTCGCGGAACTGTCGCTCCGCCTCCGGGTCATCGTGGTCGATCTGGGTGCTCTCGAGGATCTGTAGCGACGTCGTGCCGTCCTCGTTGCGGACGATATAGGGTCCGCCACCCGGCTCGCCCTCATTGCGGACCATACCGCATACGCGGATCGGTCGATTGAGCAGGGCACGGAGGGTCTGGATGGTGGACTCCTTCTTCTGACTCCGCTCCAGCTCCGCCACCACATCGCCCTCCTCAGGAGACTCGGTGTGGGGTGCTATCTCGACGCAGAAGGACTGACGGAGGAAGTCCTCCGCCTCTCGTATCGTGGACTCGCCCACCCGTGTCTCGTCCCTCAGCTCCTCCATGAGCCGGTAGGCGGTGTCTCTCAGCTGCACCAGCACGCCGCCGAGGATCTGCTTGTAGATGATGGTGCTGCTCTTCTCGCTGTCCGGGACGACGTTGTCGATATTCTTGATGAAGATGATGTCGGCATCCACCTCCGAGAGATTCTCGATCAGGGAGCCGTGTCCTCCGGGGCGGAAGATCAGCCTCCCCTCCTCGTCACGGATCGGCCTATTGTCCGGACCCACAGCGATGGTATCGGTCGAGGGCTTCTGGGTGCTGGTAGTGATGTCGAATGTGGCAGAGAAGGTATCCTCTAGATCCTCCTGACGTCGCGAGAGCAGGGTCTTGAAGGGGTGGATGTGCTCCGGAGAGAGAGTAAAGTGGAGGTGGACCGTGCCGCTGACCGGACGGGCATACTTGGCCCCCTCGGCGAGGTGCTCCTCGACAGCGGTACGTGGACGATCCGGATACTTGTGGAAGAGGATCAGCGCCTTAGGCAGGCTGCCATAGCGGAGCCCCTCCTCCGTCAGCAGGTAGCGGACCACCGTGCGTCCCTCACCGGCATCGATGAGTCGGCGTGCTCCCCTGCCCCGCTCACCCAGCATGCAGGCCTTATTCAGGTCGTCGTAGAAGGCAAAGTCCTCCATCCGATCCAGCACCTGCTGCACCGACTCCGTCGGCTCGCCTCCCTCCATATAGGCAAAGAGGTCGCGGAACATCCTCGAGGCGGCACCACTGGCGGGGACAAACTTGAGTACCCGAAGCGCAGGATCACTCAGGGCTGAAGCCCAGCTCTCGAGAGCATCTCGCTGTTCCTCCTCTGTGAGGACACGGATGCCGTGCTCCTCATCGGCTGCCTGCACGATAGTGTGGAAGGGGAACCCCTCCTCGAAGAGCTCCAGCTGGTGCTCTACCTCCGAACGGGTGATCCCGTGGTCGCTTATCTGACGGAGGTCCTCCTCCGTCCATTGGATCTCTTGCATAGTCTTCTCATTTCTTCTCTCAGTGGTTACCTCTTCTGTGCGGCGATCTCACCGCTTCGATACAAACCTACTTATTTTTTCCGATCCATAAAGCGCCCCTCTCCGCTGCTGCGGGGGCGTGCTTCCTCACTCCCCAACTTCTGGCTATCTTTGTCCGTAGAAATAATGAGACTAAAGACTATGACCGAGACGAAGACGGACCCTGTGACCGGGACAGACGAGCAGAAGAAGTGGTACAGGCAGGAGTGGTTTTATGTGCTGCTGTCGCTGCTCTTCTTTGTGGGGCTCTCGTATGCCTACTTCTATCCCGCTGCCTTTGAGGATCGGGTGCTCTATCAGGTGGACGGTGCCGCCTCGCAGGGAACAGGGCGGGATGTGGTCGACCACTACAAGGAGACCGGAGTGTGGTCCCGCTGGACGGGGAGCCTCTTCGGGGGGATGCCCACCTATCAGATCCGCCCGGACTACGACTCTCAGACCCCTCTCGTCACGCTGCGGAGTCTCCTCCGGCTGGAGTGGCCGATCGACCTGATGCCGGGAGACACCTACCTCCTCCTGATGATGCTCCTCGGGGGGTACCTCTTTATGCGGAGCTGGGGGCTGAGGCGGGGGCTGTCGGTCTTCGGGGCGATCCTCTGGACCTTCTCCTCCTACTTCCTCATCCTGATACAGGCGGGTCACATCTGGAAGCTCACCACCCTCGCCTTTATTCCCCCGACGATCGCGGGGCTGGTCTACGCCTTTCACCGACGATACTACCGACTGGGCTTCATCGTCATGGCGGTCTTCACCGGGCTGCAGATCCTCTGCAACCACTACCAGATGAGCTACTACTTCGCCTTCCTCATGGCGGGGATGATCATCGCGTGGGCAGTGGAGGCCGGTCGTCAGGGGGAGTGGAAGCACTTCGGCAAGGCACTGCTGGCGGTGATGCTGGGCGGATTTATCGGGCTGGGGCTTAATGGCTCGGGTCTCTACCACACCTGGGAGCTGCAGCAGGAGACGATGCGCGGAGGGAGCGCCATCGCGACGGAGGGGGGCGAAGCCTCCTCCAAGGGGCTCTCACGGGACTATATTACCGCCTGGAGCTACGGCGTGGATGAGACGCTGACGCTGCTGATCCCGGATGCCAAGGGGGGAGCGAGCGGTGCGATCGGCTACGATGAGCCGGCGCTCAGTAAGGCGTCGGTGGAGAATCGTGCCTTCGTGGCGCAGCAAAACCGCTACTGGGGGGATCAGCCCTTCACGGCTGGACCGGTCTACGTGGGCGCTTTCGTCCTCTGGCTTGCGCTCTTCGGGATGGTGGCGGGCAAGGAGCCGATGAAGTGGGCGCTGCTGGCGGTTTCCCTGCTCTGTCTCTTCCTCTCGTGGGGGCACAACTTCCCCGGGCTGACCAATTTCTTCATCGATCATGTGCCGCTCTACAATAAGTTCCGCACCCCGTCGTCGATCTTAGTCGTCCCGGAGCTGACGATACCGCTCTTTGCGGTCTGGGGGCTGGCGCTGATCCTGCGGCAGCCGGATAGACTGAAGAGCGACAAGGGGGCGACTATCACAGCGAGCCTGCTGACGGTCGGTCTTGCGCTGCTGGCGTACCTCTTCCCCTCCATCGGCGGCTCCTTCACCTCACAGATGGAGGGGCAGGCTCTCGCTCCCTACCTGACACAGATGCCGCAGCTGATCGATGCGGTGGAGGATCTCAAGGGCGTCCGGACGGCGATCTTCAGAGCCGATGCGCTGCGGTCGCTGATCTATCTCCTCGTGGGGATGGGGGTGCTGCTCCTTTATTATAAGAAGAAGGTGAAGCCGATGCCGACGCTGGCATTAGTGACGCTGCTCTGCCTTGTCGACCTCTGGACGGTGGACAAGAGGTACCTCAATGACTCTATGTACCACCCGCGGACCGACATTACGGCGAAGGTGCAGGAGCGGACGCCGGTGGACGAGCAGATCCTCAGCGATCCCTCTGAGGCAAGGGTGATGAATCTGTCGGTCGATACCTTTAATGACGCCACCACCTCCTACTACCACCGCTCCATAGGCGGGTACAATGCGGCGAAGCTGGGTCGCTATCAGGACTTGATCACCGGCTATCTCTCCAAGCTGGATCGGAATGTCCTCCGGGCACTCAATACGAAGTACTACATCGTACCTGACAGCGTCACCGGTCAGCGGCTGGTGGTCGATCCGGAGGCGTACGGCGACGGATGGTTTGTCTCCGACATCCACACCGTCTCCGGTGCACGGGAGGAGTATGCCGCTCTAGGTCAGCAGCCGCTCGACCGCGTGGCGGTGGTGGACAAGACGCTTGCCGAGGGGCTGCCCACCGGGACGCTCCGTGACAGCCTCTCCACGGTGACGCTCACCGACTACGCTCCTGACCGACTGGTCTACAAGACCTCCAATGCGCATGCCGGTCTGGCGGTGCTCTCGGAGATCTACTACCCGCACGGATGGGAGGCGCACATCGATGGCGAGGAGGCGGAGATCCTTCGTGTCGACTACCTGCTCCGCGGTCTGGTCGTCCCGGCGGGAGAGCACGAGGTGGTCCTCACCTTTGACCCCAAGACCCTGCACGTGACGGAGACGACCGCCTACGCCTCCTACGGCGTGCTGCTCCTGGTGATCTTAGTTAGCGGCCTCCTCTACCACCATAACCGTCGGAGGGGCAAGAAACGGGAGGCGTGAGGCAGATCCATCTGGCTCAGGTCGACTCGACCAACAGCTACCTCAGGAGGCGCCTCTCGGAGGAGCCGGATCTGGAGGAGTACACAGTCGTCACCGCTACCGATCAGACCGCCGGGCGTGGTCAGCCGGGACACCGCTGGGACGCTACCGCAGGGAAAAACCTGACGATGACCCTGCTTCTCCACCCGGGTGACCTGATGGAGGACGGCGGGACGCTCTTTGACCTCAATATCCTCACCGCTCTCGCCGTGAGGCAGGCGCTCCTGCACGAGCTCCCACCGGGACCTGAGGTAAAAGTGAAGTGGCCCAACGACCTCCTCGTCGACGGACGCAAGATCTGCGGCATCTTGATCGAGAACTCTTTCTTCTCCTCGCGCCTCGAGGCGAGCGTCGTCGGCATCGGAGTCAATGTCCTGCAGGAGCACTTCGGTGAGGGCTATCCCACGCCACCCACCTCGATAGCGGCAGAGCAGCGTCGGCTCGGCGTGACCCCACTTACCGGTGTCACCTGGCACGACCGACTGGTCTACGAGATCCTCGAGGCGCTGGAGGAGCGGCGCCTCTGGTCTCCGGCGAGACTCCGGCAGGCATACCACACCTGTCTCTTCGGGCGGGGAGAGGCAGCCTGCTTCGTCCGACCCTCCGGCGAGACCTTCTACGGGATGATCGAGGAGGTGAGACCTGACGGGCGACTGCTGATCCGCGAGCTTCCTTCCGGGCATCGCGTCTCCTACGCCTTCCGCGAGGTGTCGATGGTGCTCACTGACCCGCTCTCCTCCCTCCGGTGATGGGTACAAATTCTGTCCATCTTTTGAAAATGGCTTTTAATAGCCTTACTTTAGTTACCTTTGTGCCAAGAATGGTTAAGAGGCGGCCTTATAGAGTGTCCCAACACATAGGTCTAAAAGCCGATCTCAGTGCTAAATAACCAAACATCATGCCAGCTAAGCATAATCTACTGACGCTCTTCACACGATCGTATCTCAATCGATGGGTCGTGCTTGTCATCGACATAGTATCTGCGCTACTCTGCGTGGTACTCGCTGCCCTCTCGACCCGCTACTTTGTCGGTATGCCGGATGTAGCCCTACGGACGCTCATCCCTGCAAGTCTGGTGGCTGCGGGTATCGGAGCTGTGGTAGCTGACCTCCTGACGGGAGTGCATAAGCAGATCTTCCGCTTCACGACATTGCGCGTGAGCTTCAATCTCCTGCTCTCCACGCTTGTCAATGCAGCCATCGCCCTCTTTACTCTCTATCTGATCAACCTTTCCACACTCCATCTCGACTTCCCCCCTAAGGTGGTCCTCTTCTACTGCGGGAGCTACTTGGTCTTCACTTTCCTTATCTCCCTCGCCCTACGCGGGGTGATGGTCTTACTGGCTCGGCGACTCCTCGTCTCCACGGAGAGTCCGATCAATCGCAAGAGGATCCTGGTCTATGGGGTCAAGAGCAACTCCCCCGGTGTCTCGTCCCTGATCGAGAGCAGCACAATCTATCGTATGATGGGGTTCCTGAGTAATGACTCGAAAGTGGCTGGACATGAGATCAATGGACACCGGATCTACTACGCCGGTGGGCGTAAAGAGCTATACCTCCTCAAGCGGTCTAAGAGCCTCGATGGGGTCCTCTTCACCGACCAGAGGGACTTCCTCGGCGAGGGGGAGAAGGTGGTGCAGGACTGCGAGTCGATCAATCTGGAGACCTATCTCCTGCCGGCTGTCTCCGCTACCAGCAGCGACACGGTAGCTCTGGACAGCGTCCGTAAGGTGCGGATCGAGGACCTCCTCTTCCGCGAGACAATAGAGCAGGACCGGAGTCCCGTCCGGCAGCTCTATGCCGGTAAGGTGGTGATGGTGACGGGAGCGGCCGGTAGCATCGGCAGTGAGATCGCTCGTCAGATAGCCTCATATGGAGTCCGCCGGCTGATCCTCTTTGAGATGGCAGAGTCGCCGCTCCACGAGATCCGCCTGGAGCTGGAGCACGACTACCCCGAACTCGACCTGGTGCCGATGATCGGTGATGTGCGGAATAGAGAGAAGGTGGAGATCGTCTTTGATCGCTACCGTCCCGACATCGTCCTCCATGCAGCGGCGTACAAGCATGTACCGCTCATGGAGGAGCATCCCTGCGAGTCGATCATGGCCAACCTCTCCGGCACCCGCAACGTCGCCGACATGGCGGTCCGCTACGGCGCCGAGCGTATGGTGATGATTTCGACCGACAAAGCGGTCAATCCGACCAACGTCATGGGAGCCTGCAAGCGTGCCTGCGAGATGTACATCCAGAGCCTCGGTCAGGCCATCTCAGAAGGCAGGATAGAGGGCAAGACCATCTTTGTCACCACCCGATTTGGCAACGTCCTGGGCAGTAACGGCTCCGTGATCGGACTCTTCCGCCGCCAGATCGCCTCCGGAGGACCGGTGACGGTGACGCACAAGGAGATAGTCCGCTATTTCATGAGCATCCCCGAGGCATGCAGTCTCGTACTCCAGGCGAGTACGCTGGCAGAGCGTCCTCAGATCTTCGTCTTCGATATGGGGCAGGCTCATAAGATCGACGAACTGGCCCGGCGGATGATCCGGCTCTCCGGATTTGAGCCTGACAAGGACATCAAGATCGTCTATACCGGACTCCGACCGGGCGAGAAGCTCTACGAGGAGGTGCTCGCCACGACGGAGAATACAGAGCCCACCTCCATCGACAAGATCCGCATCGCTGACATCCGACCCAACGACTACGCTGAGGTCAGTGAGCAGGTAGAGCGGATCCTCACCGCTGCCCGCAACTTCCGGACCGATGAGGCTGTAAGGGAGCTCAAGGTCCTGATCCCGGAGTTTATCTCCAATAACTCCCCTTACCAACACATCGATGAGGAGCTTCACCGCTCCAGGTAAGGCATACTGTACACAAGCATAAGAAGACCTTTGCTAAATGGTCTTTCGCTGAAAAAGCACCGCTTTTTCGGCAGGGACTTTGCAGAATGCCCCAGATGCAAGGAACTGAGAGTGAGGGCGAAGGGAGTGTGCTTACGCACATGACCAAGCCCGAATCTCGAAAGTGACGCCGCAGATGGGGTATTATGCAAAGTTCTCATAAGGGGCTGCTCGTCTTCTGACGGGCAGCCCCTTATTTTTTTGTTCGATCGTAGCGCTTACTTGATCACCTCGCCACGGATGGTGAGTACGGCCGGTCCCTTCTTCCCGTTGCTATAGACGGAGATG
>NZ_AQWR01000004.1 GCF_000375645.1 Porphyromonas bennonis DSM 23058 = JCM 16335
TCCGAAGAGAGCTGGTCTCACGAGAGGTAGACCCGGCTAAAAGGAGGCTCATAAAGGGATCTCGGTTTTTACTCCTGGCAAACTCAGAGAACATTGTAAATCATAACGGAATGTCCAAGCTACAATTAGCTGTAAAGATCAAATGCGTCACCCCTGACGCCAAACCCATTCCGGGTGTGTACACTCTCAGGTCTTAATCCAATGGCCGGTATACAGTCCTAGTAATATTCAATCAACTGTGTACTTTTTCAGGAATCGCATAAGTCATTGCATTTGGACCACTCAGTGACGCCCTCAGACTAATATCGGTATTAGTGATTACTATAGTCGGTAATAGTCGACACTAATACCGATATTAGATGTTACTCTTACCGGTATTAGATGTAGCTAACCTTTACCTGCTGGCTTACAGACCCATATGAAAGAACTCCAAAGAACGCCTTCACATAGACTCTGACGGCTTTTTATACTAGTCTCACGTGCGTCTACCCTGAGAGGGCAGGAGCTGAGGGTTGGGCAATAGAGGCAAAAATGCTAACTTTGCACGCTAACAACTGAAACTAAATCACATAAATACATAACAATGGATATCACTCTCGTAGAGCAGAAAGATAACTTTGCCCGTATAGACGTAACCGTCGAGAAGTCGGACTACGCCGAGGACTACAAGAAGCGTCTCAATAACATTAGCGCCAATGCCTCGATGCGTGGGTTTCGCAAGGGGCACGTGCCCAAGGGGCTCATCCTAAAGATGTATGGCGACAGCATCCACGTCGACGCAGTTAGCGAGGCAGTTACAACTAAGCTCATGGACTTCATCCGAGAGAAGGAGCTGAAGACCATTGGTCAGCCTATCATGCCTAAGGAGCTCAATCAGGGCGAAAAGCTTCTGCAGGACGAGATGACTCTCACCTTCCACCTGGCACTCATCCCTCCCGTCAGTGAGGACATCCTGGGTAGCGACGACCATCTGACCTACTACCAGCCGATAATCAATGAGGAGGAGGTCACAAAGCAGCTGGAGCGCCTACAGCAGACCAACTCCAAGTTTGTCGAGGGGGATCATATCGTACCGAATGCATTCATCTCCGGCACCCTTGCAGAGCTGGACGGTGACACCCCCAAGGAGGACGGCATCCAAGTAGAGCGGACACTGGTCTATCCGGACTTTATGACTGACGATGAGGAGAAGGCAAAGTTTGACAATGCACCTAAGGATAGCATCGTCGTCTTCAACCCTTACAAGGCCTATGGTGGTAAGAAGTCTGAGCTTAAGGCTCTCTTCCGCCTCGATGATATGAGTGATGAGGAGGTGGAGAAGTACAAGGAGAGCGACTTCTCCTACGAGATCAAGGAGATCAGCTACTCCAAGCGTGCAGAGCTAGATCAGGAGTTCTTCGACACGGTCTTCGGTCCGGACAAGGTACACTCTGAGGAGGAGGCCCGCGAGGAGCTGAAGTCTAGGATGGAGCAAAATATCAAGGCTAACGCCGACTACAAGTTCACCGAGGATCTCATTGATCTTATCGCCAATCAGAAGACTGATAAGGTAGATCTCGCTGAGGATACGATCAAGGAGTGGTTTAAGGGCTCCGAGATGGCTAAGGATCAGACAGACGAGGAGGTCGACAGTAATCTCAAGGAGCTGTTGAAGGGCCTGAAGCTGGACATTATCATCAACCACTACACGGAGAAGTACGGCCTCGAGGTCAGCGAGGAGGATCTTAAGAACTTCACCCGCTCCTATGTGATCAACCAGCTGGCACAGATCGGGCTCTCCTCACCTACTGAGGATATGATCGAGGGTCAGGTACAGCGTGCACTCAGCAATGATAACTTCCGTTACAACACCCAGCAGAACATGCTGCGTCAAATGGTCTCTCAGAAGATCCACGAAGAGGGTCTGCTGACGGTCGAGACCAAGGAGGTGACTCCGGATGAGCTCCAGAAGATCATCACGGCAGGCGACGAGAAGACTGAGGATGAGTCTGCTGAGTAAGGGATTCTTCCGTACTTAGACGCACTCATTACCAACCAAGGTATGTAAAGCCTGAGACTACTTTTCCGAGTAGTTTCAGGCTTTTCCTATTCTCCTTTCCGGACATTTGGGTATATTTCCGATCCATCAAGCACTATTCTATATGATTGTATCCCATTCATCCCCTTTTCCACGAGTATCTCTGACTGCTCGCTCTCTCTTTCTGGTGGTTTTTCTCGCATCCCTCCTATTCTCTACCCCTCTGCAAGCCAGGGACAAGGAGGGAAACTTTATCGTTGTCATCGATGCCGGGCATGGAGGGCATGACAGTGGAGCGAAAGGCAAATTCTCTTACGAGAAAGATATTGTACTTGCTATCTCGAAGAAAGTCGGTGCCAAGCTTGGCCAGATCGCTCCTCAAATCAAGGTCTACTACAGCAGACCGGACAATAAATTCATCGGTCTCCAGGACAGAGCTCGCTTCGCCATTAGCAAGAATGCTGACCTCTTCGTCTCCATACACGCCAACGCAAGCAACAGCCACTCCCCCAGCGGGACAGAGACCTATGTACTGGGACTTCACCGGACTGAGGATAACCTGAGGGTGGCGATGAAGGAGAATAGCGCCATACTCCTTGAGGACAATTACTCCAAGAAGTACGAGGACTTCGACCCGACCTCGAGCGAGTCATACATCATATTCCAATTCATGGCCAATAAGCACTTAGAGAACAGTCTCAGACTCGCCAAGCTGGTTCAGAGCGGGTTTAAGTCTGCCAATCGATACGACCGAGGTGTGCGCCAAGCAGGATTTCTGGTGCTTCGAGAGGCAGCCATGCCCAGCGTCCTGATCGAGATAGGGTTTATCTCTAATCGTGAGGAGGAGCGTTACCTTAATTCACAAAAGGGACAGACAACAATAGCCAATGAGATCGCCACGGCGATCGTAGACTACGAGCGACAGATCAGGAAGAGATCCGGTAAGCAGTAATCCATTCTGCAAACGGAGAGAGGGAGATGTACCTGTTTCGGGTACATCTCCCTCTCTTTTGTCCTAAGCTGACTAATTACTCCTGAGTATTGTCAGCAGAGCTATTCTCTTGCTTAGACTTGAGCATCTCCTTGAGCTCTGGCTCAGTGGAGGACGCAAGGTTATTAGACGAAATCTTCTGGTAGATCTTCAGATCAAAGAGCGAGATCACTGCCATTAGGTGCTCAAACGTATTGGCGGCAATGGTCTCATGCATATTCCAGTTGGACGTCTTGGTGAAGAAGCGGACAAGCAGCGGCAAGCCCATCTCTGTCATAGGCTTCTGGTAGCACATCGCTGCGTAATTGTGATCCACGGCATCAGACTTCTCGAGGAACTTGAGTACGTAGTTACGGAAGAGTCCAAGGTTTGTAACCCTTACCTGAGTCAGATCATCGGTCAGGCTCTGCTTACTATTTTCGTCAGCCACCTCGGCGATGAGCTGATCCATTACCTCACTCACCATACCGGAGCGACGCAGCCGCTCGATCAGCCCGTCATCTACGTAGCGGATAGAGGAAATGTCGATATAGATCGCTCTTGCACATAGTCGGGCATTGGAGCGCTGCATATGCGACCAATTCTGTACCGTATTGCTGACAAGCGTATAGGGAGGGATGGTGTACATAGAGTTGTCAAAGCCCTTGACCTTTACCGTTGTCAGGGAGATCTCCATAACGTCCCCGTCGACATCCTTACCCGGCACACTGATCCAGTCGCCCACATGGACCATATCACTACCGGTCAGCTGTATACTGGCCACGAATCCGAGGATGGTGTCCTTAAAGATCAGCATAAGCACTGCCGACAGGGCTGCCAGGCTCCCGAATATTGTGCTCATATTGATGCGGAAGAGCAGCGATATCACAACGAGTACCGCCAGGAAGATAGCTAGCACCTTAAAGGCCTGCAGAAGTGCCACCGTGGGATTATCCCTATATCGGGGTTGCTTCAGCATCCAGGCTCTACCTGTGTCGATCACGCTGATAAGGAATGAAAAGAAGAAGTACGTCTGGCAAAGTCTAGCAATCAGCAAAAGACCTCCATATACGGCTCCTCCATCGGGGAATGGAAGCGTCAGCAGACCGATAAAGATAGAGGTAATGATCAGGCTGACTAACTTGCTCAGGACTTTCTTACTGCGGGCATCCGCTGTGGAGCTGCTAAACCAAGGGATCTTTCCCAGGAGTCCCCTCAGTCCTTTGATGAAAATCAGTCGGAGTATGAAGTCCAGTAGCGCCAGGAATACAACGACAATCCCCAGCACCAGCATCTCGTAAGCAAACGATCCGTGCTCTATGCCAAGGTCAAAGCTTGTAATAAACTTTAAAAGTAAGGCTCTGATATCATCCATTGATTAACTTCTTTAATACGGTCATAGATACTTGATGTCATAACGACGGGTGAACTCCTTCGCTTCCCCATCCTTGATCTCCTTGATCTCGTGTCTTACCTGAAGGGGCTGATCGAAGCGATCGCAGAGGTAGGAGGCGAGCAGGTGATAGTGGTAGTCCGGACGACGGATCACCATAGAGGAGATCAGATTAGTAGACCGGGAGCCGAGGATAAAGCTGGAGAGGAAGTTGATCGAGTTATCATCGCAAAGATAATTGAGGTCAGGAAAGACCCGATTGCCTACATTACTGTAGTAAGTCATTTCCTGGCGATACTCCCCTCCACGCCCTGTGATGGAAGTAATGTTTCCCTCCAGGTCCCAGGTCACATCCATCTCATCCTCCTGGCTGAGTATGCTGTCGAGCTGACCTCCGTAGAGCTTAAGGTCCCAGTGCTCCTCCTTACCACTCTTCCGTCTGAAAGATAGCGACGTCCCCATCCCGAAGGGATCCAGATCTATGGTGGTGATCTCAGGAGTATTGCACTCCTCCATACAGTCTGTCTCTACGACCAATAGTTTCCTGTCGTACACCTCGGCCTCGATCAGAGACTCCCTGGAACGACAGCCCTGCTCGTCGAGAGCGATCCTCCGTGCCCAAGAAAACTTCTCGTCCTCATCCCATCCAAAGGTGAGTACAGAGGAAGGACGACTGCCCTCATAGCACGTGATGGAGTCAATGAGCGTAGTAGGAGTCTCTACTCTATGATGACGACTCTTGATGAGGTTATAGATGTATATACCGGTGGCAGCTCCTACTGACATGGTCGCCAGGTCTCTCAGTATATCGCGAGCTGCAGCGTTTATAGAGGTTTGGCTCATATTTGAAGAGGTTCTAGTGTTATTTACTGATTTGATCCACATACAAATCTACCATATTTATCTACAATGGAAGCCCCCTGCACTCAAAACTTAGTGCAGAGATCCATAATAAAAGAGTAGTTGTATGGTAATTCGGCGGGATCTGTAGCCCTTTAGCTCTTACCCAAGGTGCGAGAGAGGACCTTATTGACACTCTTCTTCGCCTCGTACTCCTTGAGGTAATATGGCTCCCAGTAAGCCACATCCTCAGTCTGCCCGAGGGAGATGCGCTTCACCACAGAGCTGAGCATCGCGTCAGCACGCGGGTGAAGGTCGTATATCAGATGGGATCCCGGTAAGATAGTATCAAAGATCTCCTTAGCCTTCTCGGCACCATTACCGAAGTAGTAAAGGAGCTTGTCTCCGACGATCTCCTGCAACCTTGCCTGACTCTGCTCGTCCGTAAGGACCACAGCAGCGATGTCTGTCAAGGGCTCCACTACGCCGAAGTAATGATCATCATAGCTACCTGTATATATCGCCGTATAGACCTCCATCCTACGAGCGTCTATCATAGGCATAAGGAGGGCATTAGGATAGTCGAGCTCATCCTCCATATCAAAGATCGTCATCGCCAGTAGCTCTGTCGTCATAACCGATACCAGCGGGATACCGAGAGTCCAGCAGAGCCCCTTGGCGTAAGAGGCTCCGATACGAAGTCCGGTATAGCTCCCCGGGCCATTGGAGACGCCGACCCCCTTCAGATCACGCTTATAGTCGATCTTACTCAGCATGCGTGCGGCAATATCGGCAAGTTGCTCGGCATGCTTATTAGATCCCTTAGTCTCCTCGTAGTCAACGATCTCATCCCTATTCCCCAGTGCTACAGAGCAGACCTCGGTAGAGGTGTCTAGGAGCAGAAAATACTCATCTTTCATATACATCTAATATCTCTATCAGTCTCGCGATCCGGAGCTGCTTGGTTTTACTTCTTCGCCTTTGTGCCTGAAGCTTTTTTCTTAGGCGATGCGGTCTTTTTGGTCTTAGAGGCGGAGCTGCGCTTCTTAGTCGTTCCGCCATTCTTATCACTCTCAGTTACGATAGCGCGCGCCTGCTCCTCAGTTAGCGACTTTGCTTCGACAGTCTTTGGGATCTTATAGTTCTTCCTCTTATACTTGATGTAGGGACCATAGCGACCATTGAGGATCTCCAGCTTGTCAGACCCCTCCCCATACTCTGCGATGTACTTATTCCGATCTCGCTCCTCCTTCTCCTTGATCAGAGGAGTAGCCTCATCCATCTCGATCTCATAAGGACTGATCTCCTTAGGTATGCTCACGAAGAAGGACTTCCCGACCCTCACGTAAGGGCCGAAGCGCCCGATATCCACAGTGACGGCATCCCCATTGTACTGACCGATCTCACGAGGAAGCTGCAGGAGCTTTAGAGCCTGCTCAAGGGTGATGGTCGCTATCGAGAGATCCTTAGGGAGTGAGGCAAACTTAGGCTTCTCGCCATCCACGTCAGCCTTCCCCATCTGTACCATAGGGCCATAGCGTCCAATCTTTGAGTAAATAGGCAAGCCTGTCTTAGGGTCATCGCCCAAGTATCGCTCTCCTACCTTGTGATCCTCCTTCTCATTCATCACATCCTCCACGTTGCTGTGGAAGAAGCGGTAGAAGTTATCGATCACCTCAGTCCACTCCTTTTCCCCGTCTGCTATGGCATCAAACTCCTCCTCAACCTCGGCAGTGAAGTGGTAGTCCATCACTCTGGGGAAGTGCTCGATCAGGTAGTCCGTCACGACGAGACCGGTGTCAGTCGGACATAGCTTCCCCTTAGAGGCGCCCACCCGCTCCTTACGGGTCGTCCGGGAGATCTTACCGGACTTTAGTGTCAGTACAGTGTACCTCTGCTCCTCTCCCTCGAGGTTCCGCTTCTCGACATAGCCTCTCTTCTGGATCGTCTGTATCGTGGGAGCGTACGTGGACGGACGACCTATGCCGAGGTCCTCCAACTTCTTGACCAGCGATGCCTCTGTGTACCTGGCGGGCTGCTTGGTGAAGCGTTCCCGGGCCTCTATTTGCTCAGCAGAGACTACGTCTCCGACAGCCATCCTGGGCAGTAGTCCGGATCCCTCCTCTGACTCCTCTGCGTCATCCTCATCATCCCGTCCCTCGAGGTAGACCTTGAGGAATCCATCAAAGGTGATCACCTCACCCTTTGCCTGAAACGAAGAACCACTCGATGCATCAATAGTGACCGTAGTACGCTCCAGCTGAGCGTCTGCCATCTGCGTCGCGAGTGTACGCTTCCGGATCATATCATACAGCCGACGCTCCTGGGCAGTCGCACCGGCGGATACAGCCTCCGGATGTACCGGGCGGATAGCCTCGTGAGCCTCCTGTGCTCCCTTGGTCTTGGTGGCAAAGTTCCTGACCTTGACATACTCCTTGCCATACTCTCGCTCTATCACAGATGCAGAGGCACCGATGGCAAAGGAGGAGAGATGGACCGAGTCCGTACGCATGTAGGTGATATGTCCTGCCTCGTAAAGCTTCTGAGCCAGACTCATCGTCAGGCCGACTGGATAGCCCAGCCGCCTCGACGCCTCCTGCTGCAGTGTGGAGGTGGTAAATGGAGGCGCAGGCTGACGTGTCGCCGGAGTGACGGTCACCTGTCCCACGGAGTATGTCGCAGAGAGAAGATCCTCTAGGATCCTCATCGCCTCATCGACCGACTGAGGTCGTGAGGTCAGGTCAGCGCTAAGCGACTCGCCACCCTCTGTCGTAAAGAGTCCCCGCACCCGGAATGAACTCTCAGGCTCGAAGCTATGGATCTCCTTCTCCCGCTCCACAATAATCCTGACAGCAACCGACTGGACACGTCCTGCCGAGAGACTCGGACGGACTTTCCGCCAGAGGATCGGAGAGAGCTCGAAGCCCACCAGACGGTCGAGTACGCGCCGTGCCTGCTGCGCATCGACCATCTTCAGGTCTATCGAGCGCGGATTCTCCAGAGCATTTTGGATGGCAGACTCGGTAATCTCGTGGAATACTATCCTATTCTTCTCCTTCTCGCTCAGCCCAAGCACCTCCGCCAGGTGCCAAGCGATAGCCTCTCCCTCGCGGTCCTCATCGGATGCGAGCCATATGTGATCCGCCTTCTTAGCAGCAGCTCTCAGAGTGGATACGACGCTCTTCTTGTCGTCCGAGATCTCGTACTGAGGATCGTAGTTATTATTCACATCGACCCCCATACCCTTGGTCTTGAGATCACGTATGTGTCCATAACTGGGGAGCACGGTAAAGTCTTTGCCCAAAAACTTGCCGATCGTTTTCGACTTTGCGGGAGACTCGACGATAAGGAGATGATTAGCCATGATTTTATGCTGCGAGATTACTTCTACTTGAATGTGGTGCAAAAGTAGCAATTAATAGTTTAATGTGTGGTGGAGTCCCTAAAATTCACTCATAGACGCATCAGGATCTACCGACGGAGCTATCGGACCTGTGACCCCGGTATGGACACCGAACGAGTAGCTACACATCAGCCTGATAATCAATAGAATGCATTACGTCACTTCTAATATCGGTATTAGATTTCACTATTACCGGTATTAGTGATGACTAATACCGACTATAGATCTCACTAATATCGGTATTAGTTTGACGGCAACTTCGCACAGTCCTCTTCGTCTACTCCAAAATGTATTTGTGTAGCCAGATATAAAATGCACACTTATAAGATAAGGTGAGAAAATCGTACCTTTGGCACTGGAAAGAGAGAGGTGCTGCAGTATGCGGATACACTTGTTCTCCCTCTTTCTTCCACATTTGTATACCATCCCGGTGGTACCGGAGAGAATAATATATGACACAGCACCTAAGAGCTGCCATCACCGCCATAGGACACTACCTGCCCAGTGAGGTCCTCACCAATGACGACATCGCCAAGATGGTCGACACCTCGGACGAGTGGATCACAACACGGGTCGGCATCCATCAGCGTCACATACTGAGAGATCGGACCGAGGGTGCCTCGGTGCTTGGCGTGGAGGCAATCCGTGACCTGGTGAGACGCCACCCGGTCGATCTATCAACGATAGATATGGTGATCTGCTCGACCAACTCCCCGGACTATATCTTCCCCTCTACGGCGTCGATCATAGCTGCTGAGGTGGGCATCCCGGACGGGGCGCCATGCTACGACTTTCAGGCGGCATGCAGTGGGTTTATCTTCGGACTGCAGATCGCTCGAGGATTCGTGGAGAGCGGGTTGTATAGGAGGATCCTCCTGGTGACGGCAGAGAAGAACAGTTACTTTGCCAATCCCTCTGATCGATCGACCCTTCCGCTCTTCGGTGACGGCGGAGCGGCGACACTGATCGAGCCGACGGAGGACGAGGTGGGGGTGATGGACCTCCTGATAGGGAATAAGAATATCGGTCACCGTGATGACCTGATCATCCCCGCCGGAGGCTCCGCCCGACCCGCTTCGCACGAGACGATAGAGAATGGAGAGCACTTCGTTAAGATGAATGGGCGGGTGATCTTCAAGTGCGCCGTCACTACCATGGGCGAGACCTCGGAGGAGATGCTTGTGAGAAACGGACTAACCAAGGATCAGGTGACCTGGGTGGTTCCTCATCAGGCAAATCTCAGGATCATGAGTGCTGTGGCGGATCGGCTCGAGCTGCCGATGGATCGACTACTGGTCAATATTGGTCACTGTGGAAATACCTCCTCCTCATCCATTCCCATCGTACTGAGTGAGTGCGAGAGCCGGATACGAAGAGGAGACAATATAGTACTGACCGCCTTTGGCGCCGGTCTCACATACGGTACAGCCTTACTTAAGTGGGCTTACGACACACCCGGAGAGCAAGAGTAACAGAGATGGATAAGATAGAGAACTTCAAGAGCGGCTTCGTCAACATCGTCGGCAACCCAAATGTGGGTAAGTCTACCCTGATGAATCAGCTGGTGGGCGACCGACTCAGCATAATCACCAATAAGTCGCAGACGACGAGACACCGTATCATCGGCATCGTCAATAGCGAACGCATGCAGATCGTCTACAGCGACACTCCGGGGGTGCTTAAGCCCAAGTACCGCATGCAGGAGGATATGCTCTCCTTCTCTCGCAGTGCCCTCGAGGACGCAGATATTTTACTTTATGTCACAGACACTATAGAGAAGGCAGATAAGAATGCGGACTTCGTCGCTCAAGTGGCTAAGCTCGACATTCCCGTGCTTGTCCTGATCAATAAGGCAGACCTCATGAGTCAGGAGGAGCTGGCAGCACTAATAGAGAGCTGGAGAGACCGGCTTCCTAATGCCACAGAGATCCTCCCTCTCGCCGCCTTGCATGGGGCGGGGATCCCCTATCTCAAGGAGCGGATCCCGGATCTGCTCCCGGTGTCGCCTCCTTACTTTGACGAGGATGCGCTGACCGACAGACCGGCACGCTTCTTTGTCTCTGAGATCATCCGCGAGAAGATCTTCCTCTACTATCAGGAGGAGATCCCCTACTCTTGCGAGGTGGCAATAGACTCCTTCAAGGAGTCTGACGATCTGATCCGAATCACAGGGAGGATTTACGTAGAGCGGGAGTCTCAGAAAGGGATCATCATCGGCAAGGGTGGCATAGCGCTTAAGAAAGTCTCCACCCTCGCTCGTCGTGACCTGGAGAAGTTCTTCGGTAAAAAGATCTTCCTCCGCCTCGAGGTGGAGGTCTCCGATGACTGGCGCAACAGCGACCGAGCGCTTCGCTCCTTTGGTTACGAGTCCAAGAGCTGAGTACCTATTTCAATACAGACAACACATTAGACAGATACATACTATGGCCAATAGCAAACTGGTAGCCCTTGTCGGCCGACCCAATGTCGGCAAGTCCACCCTCTTCAATCGCCTCACAGAGTCCCGTACGGCGATCGTCTCCGACACTCCGGGCACCACACGAGACCGGCAGTATGGACGCTGCGAGTGGCAGGGTCGCTCCTTCAGCATCGTCGACACCGGTGGCTGGGTCGGTCAGAGCGATGAGACCTTTGAGTCCGCCATCAATAAGCAGGTCGAGATGGGACTTGCCGAGGCAGACCTTATCGTCTTCCTTGTGGATGTGAAGGAGGGACTCACTCCGCTGGATATGGAGATCGCCAATATGCTCCGCCGTACGGACAAGCCGCTGATGGTGGTGGCGAATAAGGCGGATAACTTCACGATGGATGCCTATGCCGCCGAGTTTTACGCTCTATCACTTGGTGACCCCTACCCCATCTCGGCAACCAATGGTGCCGGTACGGGCGACTTCCTCGATGCGCTGGTTGCGCTACTACCTGAGGAGAGCGTAGAGGAGGAGAAGGTGCCGGATATGCTTCGTCTCGCCATCGTCGGCCGTCCCAATGCCGGTAAGTCCACTCTCGTCAATACCCTCCTCGGAGAGGATCGACACATCGTCACCGACATCTCCGGTACCACGCGGGACTCCATTTACACCCATTACGACCGTTTTGGACACAATCTCCTCCTCGTGGATACCGCCGGCGTGAGGGAGAAGAGGAAGGTGAGTGAGGACATCGAGTACTACTCTGTCCTCCGTAGCATCACGGCAATAGAGAACTCCGACGTCTGCGTCCTGATGCTTGACGCCACGCAGGGGATCGAGGCGGTGGATGTGAACGTCTACTCCATTGTCCGGAAAAATAATAAGGGGCTCATCGTCTGTATCAATAAGTGGGACCTGATCGAGGAGAAGGGCAAGGAGGTGATGGAGACCTACAAGGCAGCTATCCGCTCCAGACTGGCTCCCTTCACCGACTTCCCGATCCTCTTCATCTCCGCCTTGACGAAGCAGAGGGTGCTTAAGATCCTCGACCTCGCTGAGGAGATCTATGCCAAGCGTAAGACCCGCATCTCCACCGGTCAGCTCAATAAGGTGCTGCTCCCCATCATCGGCGCCACCCCGCCTCCGATGATCAAGGGGAAGATGATCAAGATCAAGTATATCACCATGCTGCCCGGTGTTACCGTTCCGAGCTTTGTCTTCTTCTGCAACCTCCCACAGTGGATCAGGGAGCCTTACAAGCGCTTCCTTGAGAATAAGATACGAGCCAACTGGGACTTTAGCGGCACCCCGATCAACCTCTTCTTCCGAGAGAAGTAATCCACCATGGCTGAGGTAAGGAAACGGAAGCGTCGCACAGCAACGGCGGAGCGGACCCGACAGCACTTCATCAAAGTAGCTCGAGACCTCTTCGCCTCGCTGGGCTTCCGTGACACGACGATGAATGGCATCGCGAAGAGTGCCGGCAAGAGCCGTCGCACCCTTTACACTTACTTCAGCACCAAGGAGGACATTTACTTAGAGGTTATCAAGGAGGAGTTTGACTTCCTCTACAGCGAACTGGAGAAGTTTGTCAATCAGCCGCTCCCCACACCGGAGAAACTCATGCGCTACATTGGGCGTCGTGAGGAGATGATCAATAACGTAGTGATGTGGAATGGGACACTGGAGGCAGAGTTCTTCAATGACATTGCTACGCTTGAGCGCGCTCGAGTGCGCTTCGATGTGCTCGAGCGGCGTCTGATCCGTCAGATGCTTCAGGAGGGGATTGCCGGGGGGTACTTCCGCTCCTCCCTTGACCCGACCCGTACCACGATGCTCCTACACGCCTGTCTCAAGGGGCTTGAGGTGCCCTATATACGGGGTCAGCTGGGACGCTCACGGGAGTCGCTCGTGCGCACCTACTTTATCGTCTACGACCTTATCTTGAAGGGGATAGGCAATAATACGGAAGAATAATAATAAACCAATACCGGATATGACTATTACTCAGACTCACAAGACCGCCATCGTCACCGGTGGAAGCCGTGGCATCGGTCGCGCCATCTGTCTCGAGCTTGCCTCGAGAGGCATCCAAATAGCCTTCTGTGGTAGATCACTCAATGCCAATACCTTCTCCCTTGAGGAGGAGCTCCGTAGAATGGGTGTGGAGGCCAAGGCTTACGCTCTCGATGCTGCAGATCACGAGGCAGCAAAGGCCTTTGTCGCCGACGTGCTCAGAGACTTCGGCACGATTGATTACTTAGTCAATAATGCCGGCATCACTCGTGATGGACTCCTGATGCGGATGGACGAGGAACAGTGGGACAGCGTCATCGGTGCGAATCTAAAGAGCGTCTTCAATGTCACCTCTGCCGTCATTCCGACCATGATTCGCGCTCGCAGCGGAGCCATCGTCAGCCTCTCCTCGGTCGTCGGACTCCACGGTAATGCCGGTCAGACCAATTACTCCGCCTCCAAGGCCGGAATCATTGGCTTCACGAAGTCGCTAGCTAAGGAGGTGGGCAGTCGCGGCATACGCGTGAATGCAGTAGCCCCGGGATTCATACAGACAGACATGACCTCTCAACTGAGCGAGGAGCAGACCAAGGCGTGGACGGCAGAGATCCCGCTCCGTCGGGCAGGTACTCCTGAGGACGTCGCCCAAGCAGTCGCCTTCCTTCTCTCTGATGATGCCTCCTACATCACCGGACAGGCGCTGCAGGTCTGTGGCGGCATGGCGCTCTGATCCATGGAGGTACTCTACGAGGACAACCATCTGCTCGCTGTCTCCAAGGCTCCCGGTGAGATCGTCCAGGGGGATCGCACCGGTGATGAACCACTTGTGGAGACCTGCAAAGCCTATATAAAGGAGAAGTACAACAAGCCCGGCGCCGTCTTCCTCGGAGTGGTACACCGGCTCGATCGACCGGTGAGCGGGGTTGTACTCTTTGCCCGCACAAGCAAGGCACTCACCCGGCTTAATGACGCATTCCGCCGGAGAGACGACCTTGAGAAGATCTACCTCGCCCTCGTCGAAGGTCACCCGGAGCGCCCTACTGCGACCCTTACACACACTCTCCTTCGCAATAGAGATCAGAATAAGAGCTACCCGGTCTCTAAGGGGACAAAGGAGGCAAAGGAGGCGGTACTCGAATATCAGACGGTGGCTCAGCCTTCCGAGGGGCAGACGTTTCTGGAGATCCACCTCCATACCGGACGGCACCACCAGATCCGCGCCCAGCTGGCGGCGATAGGCTGCCCGATCGTCGGGGACGTAAAGTATGGCGCCTCACACCCACTCCCGGACGCTTCGATAGCACTCCACGCCCGCTCCCTCTCTCTGACTCATCCGGTCCGACGGGAGCCGATCACCTTCATCGCCCCCCTCCCCTCCACTCGCGTCTGGGATCCTATCCGAGATCTATAATGCAAGAGAGGCTGTCCGAGATAATCGGGCAGCCTCTCTTGTGCTATATAGGGCTCACGTTACTTCTGATTGAGCCACTTATTCATCCAGTCGATCCAGGTGCGATAGAAGAGGACACTATTCTGAGGCTTCAGGATCCAGTGGCTCTCGTCGGGGAAGTAGAGCATACGAGAGGGGATGCCTCGCAGCTGAGCTGCGTTGAAGGCCTGCATACCCTGTGAGAAGAGGATACGGAAGTCATACCCGCCTGCGATGCAGAGGATCGGGGTGTCCCACTTGTCTACGAAATGGTGGGGAGAGAAAGAGTACGAGTTGCGTACCCGCTCCTTGTCCGTCTCCCAGAAGGGACCACCAAGGTCCCAATTGGTAAACCATAGCTCCTCTGTCTCCAGGTACTGGGCATCGAGATTAAACATCCCAGCGTGAGCAGCAAAGGCCTTGAAGCGACCCTCATGGTGACCGGCGAGATAGTATACGGAGAAACCTCCGTAGCTGGCACCGGTGGCACCGAGGCGATCCTTATCCACATAAGGCAGCGTGGCAGCGTAGTCGATCGCGGAGAGGTAGTCCTTGATATTCTGGCCACCATAGTCTCCGGAGATCTGCTCGGTCCACTCCTTACCATTACCGATGGTACCGCGACGATTAGGCGCAACCATGATGAAGCCGGCGGAGGCAAAGGTGCGGAAGTTCCAGCGGTAGCTCCAGAATTGTGTCATCGGACTCTGCGGACCACCCTCGCAGAAGAGGACGGTGGGGTACTTCTTATTGGGGTCAAAGTTGGGCGGGAGGATAAACCAAGTGATCATATCCTTACCGTCTGTAGTCTTGACAATATGGCGCTGTACGGTCACATTGGGATAGTCAGCGAGGAAGGCATCATTGTCAGGGGTCAGCTTCGTTGCCTTACCCTTAGCCACGTCGTAAGCAAAGGCGGAGGTAGGCTCAGCCATCGACTGAATGGTGAGGAGCATATCCTTACCCTCGCCCGCGAAGCCGGTCACGTCAGTAAGGTTGTACTTCGTCATCTGCTCAGCCTTCCCGGTCTCGATATTGATACTAAAGAGATTAGACGTGCCGTTATCCGGGGTAACGAAACGGAGTTTCTTGCCACAGGAACACCAGCCCAGCTGCTGAGGGTAGTACTCGTAGTCCTTTGAGACAAAGGTCTTCTTCCCGCTCTTCATATCCATCACGAAGATCCTCGGGAGGTCCGACTCACAGCCGTCATGCTCCATGCTTAGCCAGGCGAGCTTAGTCCCGTCGGGAGAGAACGTAGGGTTGGTATCGTAGCCCATCATCCCCTCTGTCAGATTGGTCGTCTTGCCACTCTGGAGGTCAAAGAGATAGATATCTGTATTGGTCGAGACGGCGTATTCCTTACCCACCTTCTTACGGCAAGAGTAGGCAATCTGCTGGCTATCCTTGGTCCAGCTCAGCTGCTCAGTCCCTCCGAAGGGCTTGGTCGGCAACTCAAAGAGCTCGCCCTCATTAAGGATGGAGCGAAGCTCCTTGGAGACCTTACCATCGGTGCTTACCGTGGCGATAAAAGACTGAGGTACAGAGACATTCCACTCATCCCAGTGCTTGTACATCAGGTCATCATAGATATGCCCGGTCTGCTTCCCGAGGTCAGGGTTTTCCTCCTTGGAGATCTCCGGGAGCATTACCTCGCGGATGACAACCACCTTCTTACGATCGGGAGAGTAAAGGAAGTCGATCACATCGAAGTCGTAGTCCGACACCACGCGGAGGTTGCTGCCGTCTAAGTTACAGAGCGCGATCTGAGCTTTATCGCCTTTGGTGGAGACAAAAGCAATCGTCTGATCATCGAGGAAGACCGGCGAGTGACCGGCATTCTTACCGAGAATGGCTCGCCCGCTGCCGGACTTGGCAGTCTCGCCGACCATAATCTCTGAGGAGAAGTTATTCTCCTCGAGCTGAGCCATGGAGCGGGTGTAGATGAAGTGCTTACCGTCCGGAGAGAGCTGGATGCCCCCGATGCGATAGAGCTTGTGCATCGCCTCAGCGGTGAAGACTTTGCCCTCGCCGGCGGTCTCTGTGACCGTCGTTGCGCTCACCGGAGAGCAGAGCATAAGCGCTCCGGTCGCCGCAAGGGTCATAAGGGATAAGAATCTTGACATGTGTAGGTGTTATGATTAAAAAGGTATATGTGCTCGTTACTTCACAATTGCGAAAGTACACAAATATTACGACACCCTCCGACTTGCCGGCACACAAAGCACAGTATGAACGACACATCAGCATGACACCCAGACAAGTACACAATGATAGCGACTTCAATCCGAGACGCTCTGTCACCCAACCCGGTAAGGCTACAAACTAATACCGGTAATAGTGACGACTAATACCGGTATTAGTGATCACTATTATCGGTAAAAGAATTATCGCTGATGGAGCCTACTCGCCACTGAGCAATACTCGGTTATTTCTCGGCTGCTTCTGCCGGGAAATTGTTCCGCCAGGGAGGATCTATTTATCAGGAAAAGAGTATATTTGTACCAGTCCAATAGGACTACAACTAAACTTTAACGACAAATAGAGATTTCATTATGAAGAAGTACGAGTGCACAGTCTGTGGCTGGGTCTACGACCCTGAGGTGGGCGATCCTGATGGCGGCATCGAGCCGGGTACAGCTTTTGAGGACATCCCGGAGGATTGGGTTTGCCCCCTCTGCGGAGCCACAAAGGATGACTTTGAGCTTGTCGAGGAGTAATTCCCACCACCAGACCTATCTTAATTAGGATCAAGCTAATCTAAATAACTAGGACCTCATCTGAGGTTTCCATAACGACAGAAGGGACCGATGCGGATGATACCACATCGGTCCCTTCTTACAGCTAATATACGAAGCTATCTCTATTTCTTGGGGATGAGCATCGCCATCGTCACCAACAGATCGAAGAAGACGATCTTGATGGATGCATTTTGCATAAGCTCCATACGCGCCGCCGAGAGATCATCCATCAGACCAGGATAGGAGCTGAGAGGGACTGCTTCAGAGACACGTCTGATCCTGTCACGGATAGAGAGCCGTGTGTAGATGATATCGTCAGTCCCATAGGATAGTGCAAGCATCTCGCGAAGCATCCGATCGGTCGCATCGATGAGCGAGATCACCTCCGGACGGCTCAGAGTGGCTGCTTGATTGGCAAACTCGCGGTAGGCCTTTGGCGTCCGCTGCATCGCCGTCTCCATGAGACTCAGTGCGAGATCGGTCGCATGCTCCTGCGCCTTTCCCTCGAGGAGTCTCATGGCACGCAGGAGATTACCTCGAGCGAGGTGACCTGCCTCGTACGCCTGGTCAGGAGTGGCGCTTGAGTTGCTAACAAGGTAGTCAATTAGTCGATCCTCCTCGATGGGCGGCACATCTACTCGCTGGAAGCGGCTCAGGATCGTCTCCAGTAATCGCGAGGGGTCGTGAGACACGGCAAGAAAGATAACTCCCTTAGGTGGCTCCTCGAGGAGCTTGAGGAGCTTATTGGCCGTATCCTCCCTCATCGTCTCCGGCTGCCAGATAAGCACCACCTGGTGTCGGCTCTTGAAGGAGCTTAGAGAGGTGATGTGTATCAGACGATCAGCCTCAGCGACAAAGATGTGGGGCTGCTTATTGCCACCCTTGAGTACCGCTCTCCAGTCCTCCGTACTGAAGCGCACCTGAGACTCAAGTAGTGAAGAGAAGTCCTCATGGAGATCCTCGGAGGTCACCTCCCTGGAGTCCGCCTTGATGACCGGATAGCAGAGGTAGAAGTCAGGATTGTCCCACAAGTCCATCTGCCTGCAGGACTCACAGTGTCCACAAGCATCCTCCCCGGGATCCTCACATAGGATATGACGAGCAAACGCAAGGGCTAAAGGAAGAGCCTCTCCACCATCATCTCCACAGAAGAGCAGAGCATGTGGGATCGCTTCTCTCAGCCGAATAGACGAGAGCTGAGCAATCAGTCCACGATCGGCGAGCGTCCCAGCATAGTCCGGTAGGAGACGATTAGCCATTATGAGATTAGCCTCTCGGACGTTCTACCGCTCCACTAAAGGTGTTTGTAGGATGTCCTGCCTCGGGAGAGTCGAAGTACTTCATAAATTGCGAGCGGGCGAGGAAGTTGGCCTTATCGACCTGCTTAGCTGCCAGACGACCGGTCATCTCGGTAATGCTCTCGTACTTGTGCTCCTCCATCCAGCTCTTCACCTCGTCCAGCGACTCGGTAATAGCCTTCTCCTTCTTTCCATACAGGATCGAAGCCATCTGGATGGCGTTGGCCCCGGCGAGTACTCCCTTGAGGACGTCCTTGCCATTGCGAGCACCAGAAGAGATGGAGACAGAGAGACCGGGGACAGCACCACGGACAAGGGCAGTAAAGCGAAGACCGTCGTAGAAGTCGCTGGGGCTGCTGAAGACCGGTCCGGCAGAGAGACGCTCAGCGGAGAGATCAACGTCCGGCATGTAGGATCTATTGAAGAGAACCACACCGTCTGCACCGACCATATGGAGATCTGCGCAGAGGCGGATCAGATTGCTGTAGTACTTAGAGATCTTCACCACAAGCGGCTTGTCGAATCCCGACTCCCTCAGCTCAGTGACTATCTTGATGATGGCGCGCTCCGGCTCGCCATAGTCTTGCGTCCGATCGGTCTCGATGCGCATAACATTAAGCTCCAGTCCATCCGCACCGGCGTCTGAGAGGCTCTTAGCGTAGTCCACCCAGCCCTCCGAGCTGGAGCAATTGATGCTCGCAAAGACAGGGATATCTACTGCCTCCTTTACCTCACGTACCAGCTGCACATGCTGACGGATCGAGTGCTCCTCGGAGTACTCCTTGATGTAATTGTAGGCCTCAGGGAAGTCGTGTGACTGATCGTAGGTATCTGCAGCCTCATTCTGGATCTGCTCCTCAAAGATGGACTTAAGTATCACTGCACCTGCGCCAGCCTCGGCGAAGGTCTTGATCTTTGCGGGCGAAGCAGTAAGGCTTGAGCTTGCGGCGATGATCGGACTCTTGAGCTTCAGTCCGGCATAAGTGGTGGTTAGATCAACCATGGTATTACTTGATTATCTTGATGAATTAGTGACTAATATAAATGGGGGATAACTCAATAGTGAGTAATGAGAGGTTCCTTGCCCTTACTCTTAGACTTAGTAGACTTAGTCTTGGATGCGGCAGGGACAGCGGAGGGTGGCACTTTCCCGCCTCCTCTCATGAAGGCCTCTACGCGGGGGATCTCTTCACGGATAGCCTTGATACGATTTTGGTCGTTGGGGTGAGAGCTCATCACTTCACTCTGATTACCGCCGCCGCTACGGCTAGCCATCCTGACCCAGAGATTAGGCGCATTGTGGTAGTCATATCCTGCGAGTGCCATCAGATAGAGACCGATCTGGTCTGCCTCGTACTCCTGCTTACGTGAGTAGGGTAGCTCAAAGATGAGCTTACCTCCCACATTGTAGAGCACGCTGCCGATCACCTGCGCTCCGGCAGAGCTTCCTGATAGGATCTGTCCTAGAGCTTGTCCTCCATATTGGCGTAGGATCGCCTGAGAGAGTCTCTCATTAGAGTGCTTAGCGACAGCGTGTGCCACCTCATGAGCAATAACTGTAGCGAGCTCATCGTCAGTCCGAGCGACGGGGAGTATCCCCTCATAGACCACGATCTTGCCGCCCGGCATACAGAAGGCATTGACTTGATTAGAGGCAATGAGATTAAACTCCCACCGGAAGTATTTAATATCCTCAGTGTGTCCGATAGACTTGAGGTAGCGCTCCGTAGCAGCCGCGATCCGCTTACCCATCTCGCGAGTCCTAACAGTTTGCTCCATATCGCGACTCTTAGGGGCACTGGAGATGAAGGATCGGTACTGCTGCTCACTGATAGCTACCACCTGAGCATCGGAGACCAGATTGATCTGCCGGCGTCCGGTAAGCGGGACAAGGGAGCAACCTGTCGTCAGGAGAGCGACTACCAGGGTGCTGAGAAATGATATATGATAGTGACGTAGATTCATTACTGTAGTGAACTATTGATTGTTTCGCACCCCAAAGATACACATTTATCACCTTGTACTGTCAGACGCTCCGATCCACGAGTACAGCCTTCGCACCGACCTGAGGCTGATACATAGCTCTAGGTAGAAGCCTCATACTACGCTGAATAAGGTAGGCGCCGTAGCTCTTGAGGTCAGTCAGGTGTGCCGTCTCATCGGGCATAATGGGAGCCCCTACGTAGACATCTATGATCTCACCCTTCTTATTGAGGCTCTCCGATGGTAGCATAAGGTCGCTGACGACAGAGATGTGATTCTTCATGTAATAGAATAGCCACGAATTGTGCCCATCAAACATAATGGGGAAGATCGGACGATCTGCCCGCCGAAGGATACGGAGACTCGAGTTCTTCCACGGGTTCTCCACCGGCAGACCTCGTCTGAGCGAGAAGTGCCCCACCCCGCCTGCGGGGAAGAGACCAAAGGGATAGCCGGCCTGAAACTCTCTCGCCAGGGCTCTCAGGCTCTTGACATTAACCGAGGGGTCATGGACATACCTTCTGCTACTCTGTCTATTGGGGACGACAGGCACCCACATCTCCTCGAGGGAGGATATGTGCGAGAGGACCGAATTGACCAACACCTTGTAGTCGGGACGAATGTGACCAACTATATCTACCAGTATCAGACCATCGATGCCGCCAAATGGGTGATTGGACACTGTGAGGAACTGACCCTCTCTCATAAGTTCTAGATTCTCCTTCCCATGGATCCTATACTCCACATCGACCAGGGGATGACGAAGTGCTGCACTGGCATAGTCCGGTCCCTGCAGGTGGCAGAGATCACTATTAATCTGGTTAATCGAGTTAACCCCAAGAATCCGCATCAACCACCGGCCTAGACCTTTGCCGACCCCGGTCTTAAAAAAAGGAACCATCTCCCCCAAGTCCTCGAGGGAGAGGATCTCATTACGTATCTCGTCCTTACTCATTATGTCTGTAGCAATAGTTATGACTGTACAAACCTAACAGAATAATATTATAACTCGATAGCGTCTGACAACAACAGGGCAAAAGCGCTGTCAAAGAAATAGAAATAAAGATAAAAACTAACGTGGTACCGGTCCTTTGAGTAGATTTGTCCGTGGAAGAATAACCAGCCCAGACCAGATGCTTTACAAGAAAGTCTTATCTCTTGTCATTCCCCTACTTGCCTGCCTGAGTCTCTCCTCATGTGCCAGGAAGGCGTACTATGACATCAGCACCGGTGCTGATGTCGCCGACAGCGGCAACTATGTGGTACGATGGCAGGTCCGTCCGGGGATGAGTGGTGAGGTCGCCATCTACGCTTCTGATGACGCCGGTAGCTATCCGGTCCAGCCGACCAAGGTAGAGCCTATCGGTAAGGAGTGGGCCACGTTTGCGACCGAGGGCAGCTACTTTACCAGGCACTATTTCCTCCTTGTATTTGACGATCGAGAGGTACGGGTCACCGGGACGAGGGTCATACCTACAGAAGGGTTTTCCAATCTTAGGGACGCCGGTGGATACATGACTGATCAGGGATACCAGGTGAGATGGGGTCAGCTCTATCGCGGGGGAAGGTCTCGCCAGCTTACACCGAGGGACAGCCTCATCATCTCCTCCATAGGACTGAAGCATAATCTAGTGCTGAGCGACTCCTACTCATTTGTCTACCTCACAAATGGCATCGGGAATGTCCTCCAGAAGGACTTCGCCGCCAACACCCCGGTCGACTACAAGTCTGTCCTGGAGAGGATCGGTAACGGATCCTTGACCCAGGAGGGAGTGATCCTCTTCGTCCACGATATGTTCAATAGTCTGGCGTATGAAAATCCTGAGCAGCTCTCCGCCGCCCTCCACTACCTCCTCGACCCGGACCACTACCCGGTGATGATCAGCGATGAGTGGGGGAAGGATCGGACCGCCTTCCTCATCATGCTGATCCAGTACAGTCTGGGCGTCTCCAGGTCAGATATCCTCTCGGACTATCTGCTGAGCAACGCCCTGCTCCCTGTGGAGCAGCTGGCGCCTCAGGGATTTCGCTTTGCGCCAGGCAGACAAGAGGCTCTGACGGAGTTCTTCCGCTGCCGACCCAGCGACCTCCTCTCCATCATGACCGACATTGAGAATAAGTACGGCAACATAGAGAACTATATGGACAAGGTGCTGGACTTCGACGAGTCAGACAGGATCCGACTGAGGGAGCTGCTACTCTACTGATCATAAACCGAGACAAGCAGCCACCCTGGCGAGACAACCTTTGTCCGTCAGGGTGGCTGCTTTATTACAAAAAGAAGATACTCGGACTCCATAACAACAATGTTCGAGAGCATCAGAAGGATTACTAAACTGCCAGGAGAGTATTTTTTACTCCAAGTCACCCCTGACTAATATCGGTATTAGTCAAATCTATAGTCGGTATTAGTAAACACTAATATCGGTAATAGTGTCAACTAATACCGGTAATAGAAATGCCGAGTCACCACCTGCTGATAACCAATCTGGTACGATACTCTCGCTACAGCACAAATATTGGGGTTGTGAGACCGACGACCGGTTAGGGAAGTTTCGGATGCGCTTACCCGGGTCTGTGGACTCAGGAAAACAGGCTAGTGGACAAAAAAGCGTATCTTTGCGTGACAAAAATGCAGAGGTACCCAATCGTACTTCGCTCAGTGTCCGCTCGGAGGGAAGAGGGGACGCTGTAGAATGAGCAGATATGAGCATGACGAAGAAGAATTATAAGACTTACGATCAGCTAAGCCTCTCGAGTATTGATCGGGAGGTACTGGAGTTGTGGAAGAGAGAAGATCCCTTCGAGGCCTCACTCAAGTGGCGCGAGGGGGCACAGAGGTTTATCTTCTACGAGGGTCCTCCCTCAGCCAATGGTATGCCGGGGATCCACCACGTCATGGCTCGCACGATCAAGGATATTATCTGCCGCTACAAGACGATGGAGGGCTTCCTCGTCGACCGTAAGGCTGGGTGGGACACCCACGGACTGCCGGTAGAGATTGGCGTGGAGAAGAAGCTCGGTATCACCAAGGCCGACATCGGTACCAAGATCTCTGTCGATGAGTACAATGAGGCGTGCCGCAAGGAGGTGATGAAATATACCGCCGAGTGGCGCAAGCTCACCTCGGAGATGGGTTACTGGGTGGATCTGGATCACCCCTACATCACCTACGACAATCGCTACATAGAGACACTGTGGTATCTCCTGAAGCAGCTCTTCGAGAAGGATCTGCTCTACAAGGGATACACCATACAGCCCTACTCTCCAGCCGCTGGCACCGGACTTAGCTCCCATGAGCTGAGTCAGCCCGGCGCCTATAGGGACGTGAAGGACACCTCCTGCACTGCTCTCATGGAGATCATCGATCCCGCTGAGGAACTTCAGGGACACGGGACCGCCTACTTCGCCGCCTGGACCACCACGCCGTGGACCCTTCCCTCCAATATGGCTCTCGCCGTTGGCAGCGGGATCGACTATGTGGCTGTGCAGACATTTAACCCCTACTCCCTCGAGCCGATCACCGTCATGCTGGCGGAGCCGCGCCTCTCTGCCTATCTCAGCCCTGAGGGCGAGGAACTGCCGATGGAGGCCCCCAAGAAGGGGAGCAAGGTGATGCCCTACCGCATCGTTGCCCGATATAAGGGGTCTGACCTCGTAGGGCTGAGATACAAGCAGCTCTTTACCTGGGTCAAGCCCGATGAGGGGGCTCTGAGGGTGGTGGCAGCTGACTTTGTCACCACCGAGGATGGTACCGGCATCGTCCACATAGCACCCACTTTCGGTGCCGATGATAATGCGCTCGGCAAGAAGGAGCAGATCCCCGGCATGATGCTCATTGACAAGGGGGGCAAGGAGGTGCCAATGGTTGATCCCGAGGGAAAGTTTTACGCCCTCGAGGATTTGGACCCACGCTTTGTGGAGGAGCGGGTGGACGTCGCTCAGTACGGAGTCTACGCCGGTCGCTATGTCAAGAACGCCTACCTCGACAAGCCGTCCGACGCCGACTCTCTCGACATTGACCTCTGTATGGCACTCAAGGAGAGAGGCCAGGTATACAGGATCGAGAAATTTACCCACAGCTACCCCCACTGCTGGAGGACCGACAAGCCGATCCTTTACTACCCGCTGGACAGCTGGTTTATCCGCACCACGGCAGTCAAGGAGCGACTCATTGAGCTCAATAAGACGATCACTTGGAAGCCTGAGTCTACCGGCACGGGACGCTTCGGACAGTGGCTGGAAAACCTCCAGGACTGGAACCTATCCCGCTCACGCTACTGGGGTACTCCTCTGCCGATCTGGCACAATGAAGACTACAGTGAGCTGAAGTGTATCGGATCCGTCGAGGAGCTCTCCCGCGAGATCGACCTCTCGGTGGAGAAGGGGCTGATGAAGAGCAATCCCCTTGCCGATCGAGGCTTTGTCGTAGGTGAGTATACGGACGATAATTACGAGCGGATCGATCTCCACCGCCCCTATGTTGACGACATGATCCTCTGCGACAGCAAGGGGCGGCCAATGGTCAGGGAGACAGACCTCATCGATGTGTGGTTTGACTCCGGGGCAATGCCCTACGCTCAGCTGCACTACCCCTTTGAGCACCGCGAGATGGTGGATGAGAGGAGCTACTTCCCGGCCGACTTCATTGCCGAGGGAGTGGACCAGACGAGGGGGTGGTTCTTTACCCTCCATGCCATTGCGACGATGCTCTTTGACAGTGTCGCCTACAAGCACGTGATCTCCAATGGTCTCGTCTTGGATAAGAATGGAAATAAGATGTCGAAGCGCCTCGGCAATAGCGTAGACCCCTTCATGATCATGGAGCAGAAGGGGGCAGACGCTCTGAGGTGGTATATGATCACCAATTCCTCACCGTGGGACAACCTGAAGTTTGACCCCTCGGGCGTCGACGAGGTGACGCGCAAGCTCTTTGGCACACTGCACAACACCTACTCTTTCTTCGCTCTTTACGCAAATATCGACAACTTCGACCCCGCGACTGCTCGTAGGATCCCTCTTGAGGAGCGACCTGAGCTGGATCGATGGATCCTCTCGCGGCTCCACTCACTGATCACCGAGGTGAAGTCCGACCTCGAGGACTACGAGCCGACAAAGGCCGGTCGCGAGATAGCTGCTATGGTGACAGACCAGCTGAGCAACTGGTATGTCCGCCTTGCCCGCAAGCGTTTCTGGGGCGGCGGCATGACCGATGACAAGCTCTCCGCCTACGAGACCCTCTACGAGTGTCTCGTCACGGTGGCTAAGCTGATGGCACCTTTCGCTCCCTTCTATGCTGATCGACTATACCGCGATCTCACTCAGGATGAGACGCAGTCCGTCCACCTCACGGACTATCCCAAGGCTGATCCCTCAGTGATCAATGTCTCACTGGAAGAGGCTATGGACTATGCTCAGAGGATCTCCGGTATGGTGCTCTCACTCCGTCGTAAGATGGACACGAAGGTGCGTCAGCCGCTGCAGAAGGTGGTGGTACTTACCTCCGATCCTCAGATGATCGAGTCGGTGAAGCACGTGGAGGAGCTGATCCTCTCCGAGGTGAATGTGAAGGAGCTTGTCTTCGACTCCGGATCCTCCGACCTTGTGGTGAAGAGAGTGAAGCCAAACTTCCGTCTCCTCGGACCAATCTTTGGCAAGGATATGAAGAGAGCGGCTGCTTACCTCACCGGTATGTCGCGAGAGGAGATTGAGATCTTTGAGAAGGCCGGGAAGACCGAGTACGAGGGCAAGGAGATCACACTCGACAGTGTGGAGATAATCTCTGAGGACGTGCCGGGGTGGCTGGTACTCAACGAGGGCTCCATCACCATCGCTCTCGATGAGGAGATCACCGAGGAGCTGCGCATCGAGGGTCTTGCCCGCGAGATGGTCAACCGGATCCAGAATCTCCGCAAGAGCTCCGGCTTTGACGTGGAGGATAAGATCGACATTCGCCTCGAGAAGACCCCGATGACGGAGCAGATCCTCGCGGCTCACAAGGACTACATCTCCACTCAGGTACAGGCTCGATCGATCGAGTCCGTCGAAGGACTCTCCACCGGGGAGCTTCTTGACCTGGATGAGAAGGTAACCCTACATGCAGAACTAACCATTGTAAACAAGTAAAAGAGACAACCATGGCTACTGTAAGATACTCTGATGAGGAGCTGGAGGAGTTTCGCCAGATCATCAATGAGAAGCTCGACAAGGCTCGCAAGGACTACGACTCGCTCATCGAGTCGATGAATGGGAGCGAGAATAGCGATATCAACGACACCTCGCCCTCGTACAAGAATCTCTCCGAGTCGGCGACCCTCGCCTCTCGCCAGGAGACAGCCTCCCTCGCAGCGCGTCAGAAGAAATTTATCCAAAATCTGGAGGCTGCCCTGATACGCATCGAGAATAAGACCTACGGCGTCTGCCGTATCACCGGCAAGCTCATCCCTAAGGAACGGCTCCGTGCCGTCCCACACGCTACGCTTAGCGTCGAAGCAAAGAACGCCGGATACAAGTAATCACAGGTAAGTCTATCGTCTACAGTGAGCGTCAACGACATACCCTCCACAGCAGATCAACCTGTCACTGATCCGAGAGAGATGCCTGCAGATCGTCCCCGACGTCGACTTACTGTCGCTGTGGGACTGGCTCTCCTGCTCTTAGTTATTGACCAAGCTATCAAGATATGGGTCAAGACCCATATGCAGCTCGGCGAAAGCATCGTGGTGGCAGATTGGTTTCAGATCTACTTTACGGAGAATCCCGGGATGGCATTTGGCTGGGAGCTTTTTGACAAGCTCTTCCTGACTCTCTTCCGCATAGTCGCCAGCGTGCTGCTGGGGTGGCTGGTGGTCTACGTCTCGAGGAGGCGATATGGTCGCGGCGTGCTGACCTGTCTGGTCGCTATCTTTGCCGGTGCAGTGGGTAATATCATCGACTCTATTTTTTACGGGAAGATTTTCACCCACAGCTACGGACAGGTAGCGACGATCTTCCCCACCACACCGGAGACAGGCTATGGAGACTGGTTTCAGGGAAAGGTGGTGGATATGTTTTACTTCCCCATCATCCGCAGTCAGTGGCCCGACTGGGTGCCCGGCTGGGGAGGAGAGGAGCTGATCTTCTTCCGCCCGATATTCAACTTTGCCGATGCATGCATTTCGGTTGGTGTGATTGCGCTACTGCTATTCTACAGTGGCTCTTTTGCTCACCTGATGGGTCATATCGGTAGTAAGAAACCTAAGGACAGAGCACCGGAGGACTCCGTCATACGTGATGAGGAAGCATCGTAGTCTCTGCAGCCTGATCCTGCTCTCCATCGCACTGATAGTGCTCCTCTCGCAGTGTCGCCGCCGACCGGATTCGATCCTGACGAGAGACGAGATGAAGGCAGTCACCAAGGATATGGTCCTGGCCCAGTCTTACATCGACAGCAAGTATGGGATGCCGGACTCGGTCCGCGAAGCATACTATAGGAGTGTGCTGGAGAAGCATGGGATCTCGCAGGCAAAGTACGATACCTCTCTCGTCTGGTACGGAGAAAATCTCCCGATGCTCACGAAGATCTACAATCAGATCATCGAGGAGCTTCAGCAGGAGGCTGTAGTTTTAGACACCTTATACCAAGACTCCATACGCCGCGCCGGGCTGTCCTATAAGCCGCTGGAGTCGCTCTGGAGTGAGCCCTCAAGGGTCTGTCTCTCGGAGGGAAACCAAGGCTACCGCTTTATGATGTGTGAGCTTAGGAGCGGCAGTGTGGCAGGAGGGGACACGCTTGACTTTGGCTTTAATATACTGCCGGGGCTGCTTAGCTCCGGGGAGAGGATCGAGGTCTCTTTCGTCACCCTCACCCGAGACAGCAGCATCGTCTACTCCACCCAGACCACACTGGATGGCAAGGGCGACCGACGGATAGCACTCGAGTATGTCACGCCTCAAGACACCACAAGCGAGCAGAGCCAGTGGCACCGGCTCTTCCTCTCCTACTATCGTGATAAGGACTGCCTAAGGAAGATCCCGTTAGTCCTTGATAGTATTTACCTCTCCAAGCGTGAGCCTCTGGTGGTGGAGGAACAGGCAGAGGAGGAGACTGAAGAGTAAAATTAACTAACTTTGTAACTAAGATCGGCACAGACCTATGGGACAGACGGGAGATATGACACTCATCTACAGTCCGGAGACTCTGGACTTTATCCAGCAGAGCATGAATTACCTCGCCCTGCTCGATCCCGAGGTCACCCCTCGATGGACGAAGGAGACGGTGCGGGAGTGCCGAGACACACTGGCAGCAGTGTATGCCGCAGCAACGAGACTTCCGGATCTGGATCCATCGCTTTTCTTTGGCGAGCTGGAGCATTTAGTCGAGGAAGAGGATTACGAACGGGTGAGACGACGCTACGAGCGATTCTTTGCCGACCGAGACCTATTCCCCGATGCACTCAATGAGCAGATGCAATACTCGGAGCGTCCGATCAACGTCAGTCTCAGTGAGCTGCTTGCCGACCTCTTCCAGGCTCTCGCCGATATCGTCTGGGTCTATAGGCAGCAAAATGAGGAGACAATGGTCCAGTCCATTGCCGAGGCGAGGTACGCCTTTGACCACGAGTGGGGAGAGAAGCTTGCAGCCGTGCTCAGACGACTCCACCTCCTACTCAGCGATCCGGACTTTATGCCCCTGGAGATGCCGGACGATGAGGATGACCTATTGAGCCATGACGAGTAATATGCCTTTAGATCGGACCACCATCACCAAGGAAGAGCTCGGGGAGCTGGAGGCGGAGGAGCTTCCGGTGCCGGTCACAATCCTTGACGCCTCGTGCTCGGACGAAGAGATAGAGAGCGTCATGGATGCGCTCTCGAGAGCTGCCGTCCTCGGTCTGGACACAGAGACTAAGCCTTCATTTCATAAGGGCGAGGGGAACAAGGTCTCCATACTTCAGCTCTCCGATCACGAGCGATCAGTAATCATCAAGCTCCTGACTTTTGACGGCAAGGAGGACAAGGCATCACGCCTTGCCCCCGTAGCACGCGTGCTTGCAGACGACAAGACGCTCCTCGTGGGCGTGTCTATCCACGATGACGCCCTCGGCCTGAGGAAAGACCATGGCCTAGAGTGCCATCAGGTCCTTGAGCTGCAGCTGACAGCCAAGGCCGCTGGGCTTAAGGTCTTCTCGCTCTCCAAACTCTATGCCCTACTCTACGACAAGCGCATCTCCAAGAGCCAGCGACTCAGTAATTGGGAGAGCGAGAAACTGTCGGAAGCGCAGACAAACTATGCCGCACTTGATGCCTATGCCGGACTGCTGATCTACGACGGGCTCAAGGACTACGTCAAGCCATCTATGATCGAAAAGAAAGTGGGGCCAACTGTGAGAATGCCAAAATCTAAGAGGAAAGAACCTTCTGCCAGAGTGCGAAAGCGGAGGGTGAAAGCCAAGCCCCGAAGCACAAAAGCCAGAAACAAAACCACCGACAAATAACTCTCCTCATGACTACCAACAACACCATACCGATACTCCACTTACGCCCCGGAAAGGATGAGCCGATGGAGCGCCGCCATCCCTGGGTCTTCTCGGGAGCTCTGGATCGGAGAGATACCGATGGACTGATGGAAGGAGACGTGGTTGAGCTCAGGAGCTCCAAGGATGACTTTGTCGCCCGCGGCTACTGGTCTCCTGAGAATATTGCGATACGGATCCTCACTTTCGATGTATCCGAGCAGATTGATCAAGCGTTCTGGATCCGGCGACTGAGGGAGGCTCTCGAAGTGAGGGAGGCTGTCGGACTAGCGATGGAGCATGCCGCCTTCCGCTGGGTTTATGGAGAGGGTGATGGACTCCCAGGACTGATCATCGACCTGTACGACTCTATCGCTGTTATGCAGGCTCACACACTCGGCATCCACAGACAGCGACACCTGATCTCAGAGGCGATGTCCGCTGTACTCGGCAGTCGCCTGCAGGTGGTTTACTACAAGAGCGCTGAGACGCTGACGGCAAGCTCTCCGATAGAGGGAGAGATTGATGAGCTGCTTATGGGATCTCTACCGAAGGAGCAGGAGGTGGTGATCGACGAGCGGGGGATGAAGTTTTACCTCGACGTCGTCAAGGGACAGAAGACCGGCTTCTTCTTAGATCAGAGAGACAACCGCTCCCTCTTGAGACAGTATGCTAAGGGGCGGAAGGTGCTCAATATGTTTTGCTACACGGGGGGCTTTTCCCTCGCTGCCATGCTGGGAGAGGCTAAGCATGTGGTGTCCGTGGACAGCTCAGAGCGCGCCATAGACCTGACGGCAAGGAATATGGAGCTCAACTTCCCCAGCAGGGACGATACCCACGAGGAGATCGCCACCGATGCATTTGGCTACTTAGAGGGACTACAGGGGGGAGAGTACGACCTGATGGTGCTGGATCCACCCGCCTTTGCAAAGAATAGACGCGTCCTCTCACGCGCACTAAATGGCTACCGTCGGCTCAATCGCATAGCTCTCCAGAAGATTGCCCCCTCGAGCCTGCTCTTCACCTTCAGTTGCTCACAGGTGGTTAGTCCTGAGAAATTTCAAGAAGCAGTATTTACCGCTGCTCTGCAAGCCGGGCGTGAGGTGAGGATCCTCCATCGACTTACTCAGGCAGCGGATCATCCCGTGAATATCTATCACCCCGAGGGAGAGTATCTCAAGGGTCTAGTACTCTACGTCAAGTGATGTCCCAGCACTTCTCTCGACTCGCTCCACTGCTCCTTCTCATCGGGATGCTGTCCTCCTGTTTCGAGACGAGGAAGGAGAGAGAGTCGGAGGAGGTCAACTACCGAAAGTGGAGCGAAATCATCGCCAGTGACACGCTCCGAGTGGGGACGGTCACTTCTCCTACCGACTTCTACTTCTACAGAGGCGAGCCCTTCGGTCTCGAGTATCAGAAGGTATCTCGCTTTGCCGAGACGAACAAGCTCAAGCTCGACATCAGGGTCACTGGTAGCAGGGACAGTCTCATGTCATGGATCTCATCCGGAGCAATAGACCTATCCATCACGCCATTTGCCATGACTTCCGAGCTCGGCAAGTCGTATGACTTTGCCGGCACTGTAGACACGATCGCCTTAGTAGTGGTGCAAAATAGGTCCATCACACCACTACTCCGCCAGGTTGTGGACCTCGATGGCAAGTCGATCTACGTCTCCTCCAGTAGCCCGGCAGAGATACGGCTAAAGCAGATCGTTGCTGAGGCAGCGCTGGACTCCCTCCATATCCTGCCGGTCGACTCACTGGGTGATGTGGACCTGATCAAGTCGGTCGCTGACCAGGAGGACTTTATCCGCTACGCAGCAGTAGACACCCGGCTCGCCGGATTATTTCAGCGTCACCACCCCACCCTCGACACTGAGCTTCGCATCAGCGTACCACTACGGTACAGTTGGATGCTGCACAAGGGGAATCAGAGCCTCGCCGAGCAGATCAGCACCTTTTTCAACACCTCACCGGAAGAGGAAGTGAATGATCCCGATCGCCTACTAACGATAGAGAGTGGCAATTACTTCAGGGACCTCAGATCCCCCCTTCCTACTCCTACCATCCGACCGGGTGCGATCTCTCCTTACGATGAGATATTCATGCAAGAGGCAAAGCGTCTGGGCTGGCACTGGAGCTATCTCGCTGCTATCGCCTTCACAGAGTCCCGCTTCATCCCGGACGTTGTAGCCCGATCAGGGGCGAGGGGACTCATGGGTGTGATGCCCGCCACCGGTCGAGCGTACGGGGTGAGCAGTGATCAGTTGCTAGACCCTCTGACAGCAGTGCGCGTGGCGGTCGATTGCCTTAGGGACAATGAGAAGTCCTTCAGCAACATCAGGGACACCCACGAGCGAGAGTGCTTTACCCTCGCCGCATACAACGCCGGTTACGGTCACGTCCTGGATGCGATGCGGCTGGCACGCAAGTACAGCGCCCCCGACAGCGTCTGGGAGGGTGGCGTAAGGGAGTACCTCCTCCTTAAGAGCACACCGAAGTACTTCAATGACCCCGTAGTCAAGTTTGGCTACGTCCGAGGCTCGGAGACAGTCAAGTATGTAGACAATATCATGCACCTCTCTGCCCTCTATCAGGGAGCAAAGAGTAAGGAAAAATAGTTAGCTAAGAGTATGAAAATAGTAAACTTATCAGAGCAAAACAGCCTCATCAATCGCTTCATAGCAGAGATGAGAGATGTCGATATCCATGGGGACTCGATGCGCTTCCGGAGCAATGCCAGGCGCCTCGGTGAGATCATGGCTTACGAGATCAGTAAGACTCTCGACTACACCGAGAAGAGGGTGACCACCCCCCTTGGGACCAAGGATATGTACCTGCCTACTGAGGAGGTAGTCGTCGCCACCATCCTCCGTGCCGGGCTCCCCATGCAGATCGGACTGACCAACTACTTCGACAAGGCTGACAACGCTTTCGTCTCCGCTTACCGCAAGGAGGGTGGCGATAGTGAACTGGGATTTGACGTGCATATAGAGTACTTGGCCTCGCCATCGCTTGAGGGACGGACACTGATCCTCGCCGACCCTATGCTGGCGACAGGGAGCTCGATGATGCTTGCCTACAATGCACTCCTCACTAAGGGGCAGCCCGCCACCACCCACTTCGCTGCCATCATCGCCAGCCAGCAGGGAGTAGACATGCTCTCTAAGCACGCCCCTGAGGACTCCACCCTCTGGATCACCGCCCTCGATGATAAGCTCAATGAGCACGCCTACATCGTCCCTGGACTGGGTGATGCCGGCGACCTCTCATTTGGGACCAAGATGGACTAATAGCATTTCACCAAGAGCAGAGCCTCCGATGGGACATGTGTCTCGTTGGAGGCTCTGCTCGTTATGGTCCTTCTGCCCTATACCTTCCTCAGCCAGATGCTCCGCACGCTGTGATCATCGCTCTTCTCGATGATGAGATTGGAGCGAAAGCGCGTCGGCTCGATATTCTGGACGAGATTGATCAGATTGATATCGTCCCACACTTTATTTGCCAGACCGATCGTCTCTTCTCTGGTGAGATCGGCGTAGCGATAGAAGTAGGAGTCCTTATTCCGAAACGCTGTCTGCTGCAGCTTGATGAAGCGGTCCACATACCAACGGCGGATCGCAGACTTATCCGCATCGACATAGATGGAGAAGTCAAAGAAGTCTGACACGAAGACCGACCGACGCGCCCTGGAGGCATCCACACTCGCCTGCAGGACATTGATCCCTTCGATGATCAGCACATCCGGCTGATCTACATCGTCATACTCATCAGGGATGACATCATAGAAGAGGTGAGAGTACTTAGGAGACGGCAAGTGACGACGACCACTCTTGACCGCCGCAAGGAAGTTGAGCAGGCGCAGCACATCGTAGCTCTCGGGGAAGCCCTTTCGGTCACTCAGACCACGTCGCTCCAGCTCGGCATTGGGGTACAGGAAGCCATCAGTCGTCACGAGCGAGACCTTTGGCGTCTCTTCATTCATCGACAGAAGCTTCTGCAGGACCCTCGCGGTCGTACTCTTACCTACAGCGACACTGCCGGCGATCCCTATGACGTAGGGAACGGTCTGAAATTGTCGGTGAAAAAACTCCCCGTAGTCGCTCTGCAGATTCTTGTGGTGCATAATGTTTATCTCCAGGAAGCGACACATAGGGAGATAAATATCGCTGATCTCCTCCACGGTCAGCGGCTCATTCATCGCGTGGAGCTTGCTCACGTCTATCTCAGAGAAGGGGAAGTCAGGATGGCTGTCCAGACTGCTCCACTGATCTCTCGTAAACGACTGATAGGGCGAAAATGTAGCGGTGTAAGGTTTCATTTGACGGTCGATAAGTCCTTCGTACTATATCACGACAAAGGTATCTATTTTACCCCACCCCAGCTCAAGCGCAGGGAGTGTCGTTACAGGGGAAAAGCAGCACAGAAAACCTCACAACTCAATACAAAGAATGAACAAAAATCAGATCGCTGGCTCTCAGCATATTGCGAATCGTCACATCTAATACCGATAAAAGACTTCACTATAGTCGGTATTAGTGTTGACTAATACCGACTATAGTGATCACTAATACCGGTATTAGTCTAGGTCAATCATCATTTGGTCCTGATGCGATTGGTCAAAAGGTAAGGCATATGAATGGATATGGATGTCAGTAAATGTGTAACTTTACGCCCGAGATTTCCGTATGATAGACCGTAATACCATTGACCGCATCATGGAGCGCGCCGACATCGTCGACGTGGTGGGAGACTTCGTGGCACTGAAGAAGCATGGCAAGGATTACATCGGCTTGTGTCCTTTCCATGACGACTCGAGACCATCATTCAATGTCTCCACAACTAAGAACATCTGCAAGTGCTTCGCCTGTGGCGTGGGAGGTACGCCGGTCTCATTCTTAGAGAAATACCTGCACCTCACCTTCCCCGACGCCATCAAGTACCTCGGAAAGAAGTATGGTATACCGGTCGTAGAGACGCAGCTCTCGGCCGAGGAGCAGGAGGCGCGCACAGAGCGAGACAAGCTTCTGTCTGCCAATGCATTTGCGAGAGACGCATTCACCAACGAACTGCATAACGGCAACGAGGGGCGCCTCATCGGTCTGAAGTACTTTCGCGACCGCGACCTAAGCGATGAGACGATCAAGCGATTTGAGCTCGGATACTCGCCGAGGGATCGTCACTTCCTCTACTCATTAGCAAAGGAGAAGGGCGTCTCCGCCGATGCCCTCGAGCAGGTTGGGCTCCTCTTCCGGACCGATGACGGGCAATATATCGACCGATACCGGGACCGCGTCATCTACCCCATTCACTCGATCAGCGGTTCGATCGTAGGCTTCGGAGGCAGGATCTTAGTCAAGAAGGAGAATACGGGGAAGTACATCAATTCGCCCGCTTCCTCGATCTACGATAAGAGCCGGGAGCTCTACGGACTCTACTTCGCTAAGCAAGCGATCGCAAAGAAGGACAAGTGCATCGTGGTGGAGGGATATATGGATGTGCTGTCCATGCATCAGCGAGGGATTACCAATGTGGTGGCCAGCTCAGGGACCGCCCTCACGACGCAGCAGGTGCAGAAGATCAAGCGCTTTACGTCTAATCTCACCTTTATCTTCGATTCCGATGCCGCCGGCATCAAGGCGGCCATGAGGGGACTGGACGTAGGGCTGGAGCGCGGGATGAGTCTCCATACAGTGCTGCTGCCGGAGGGCGAGGATCCCGACTCCTTTGCCAAGGGCCACACTGCAGAGGAGATCGAGCAGTACATCAGCGAGCATGAGGAGGATAGCCTACGCTTCAATGCCCGGATCCTCTCTGAGCAAAACGGGACTGATACACCTCAGGGCATAGCAGATACCGTGGCGGTCATAGCGGAGTCGATGGCGCACATCCAGGATAAGCTGATCCTGGATATCTACGTCAAGGATATGGCTCCCCGACTGGGTGTCGAGCCGGAGCACCTGCTGGAGCGGATCCAGAAGCTGCAGCAGCAACAGAGGAATACCATCCGACGGGAGTGGCAAAACACACAGCGCCGCCAGGAGCAACAGAAGCGAGAGGAAGAGGCGACTACTCCCAACCCAACGGTACCTAAGGAGCAGACCAGCCAGCCTGACGAAAGACTCAATCCTTTCGAGATCACGCTGCTGGGCGAAATCATGAAGAACGGACTCATGGAGATACCCGACTACGAGATAGAGCCGGGAAGGCATGGCTGTAGCCTGATCCAGGTAGTGCAGAAGGAGACGAGGGACCTGAGGGAGAATGGTACCCTGACCACACACTTCTGCACCATACTCGATGAGGTGGAGCGCCTCTATGAGGAGGAACCCAATCCAGACATTGCCAAGTACCTCTCCTGGCACGAGGATCCGGTGATCCTGCACACGGTGGCAGATCTGCTGATGAATGAGGAGGAGCTGAGCGAGATGCACTCTGTCTACATCAGCGAGGCCTCCACACCGATAGAGGTGGTCAGTCGGGTCATGAGGACAATCCTGAGCTACAAGTACGACTTTGTCCTCAGGCAGATCTCGGACCTGCTGCAGCAACTGCAGACCATACCGATGGATCATCAGGAGGGTGACGAAGCTCTGGATGAGCGGTCAAGAGAATTACTCGCCGAGCTGGCGAACCTAAACCAGATGAAGGTAGATATGAGTCGAATGCTGGGGGATCGCATCCTCACACCGACCCTTAAGCTTCAGCCAAGACAACATTAGAAATAACGCATATATAGATGGAAAACTACTTACTTGAGGCGAGAGACATCGTCAAGGATTTCTCCGCACATCGAGCTCTGGATCACGCCAGTCTGAGAGTTGAGCGTGGTAAGATCCATGGTCTTCTTGGACCCAATGGTGCCGGGAAGACTACCCTCATCCGCGTCTTGACCCGCCTGACCGTGCCGGACGAGGGGGAGATCACCTTTGCAGGACATCCCTTCACCAGCAAGGACCTGAAGCACATCGGCTACCTCCCTGAGGAGCGAGGTCTTTACCCTAAGATGAAGGTTGGCAAGCAGGCTCTCTACTTTGCTCAGCTCAAGGGGCTGGAGCGCAAGGAGGCTGAGAAGAGACTGCGCATGTGGTTCGAGCGACTGGACATCATCGACTGGTGGGACAAGAAGGTGGGAGAACTGAGCAAAGGAATGGCTCAGAAGGTCCAATTCGTCTGCACCATTATCCACCAGCCGGATCTGCTGATCTTCGACGAGCCCTTTAGCGGCTTCGACCCGATCAATGCGGAGATCCTGAAGCGAGAGATGCTTCGCTTGAGAGATGAGGGACACTCGATCATCTTCTCCACCCACGACATGTACAGCGTGGAGGAGCTGTGCGACAACATCACGCTCATCAACCACTCTCACGTGGTCCTCGATGGGGACATCCACGAGGTGCGTAACGACTATAGAGGTAATCTCTACCGGATCGTCTACGACTCTGAGATAGAGCTCCCGGAGGCAGTGAGGGAGAAATTTGTCTTCCGCACCGATGAGACCAACCTGTACGGTCAGCACACTCTGGTGATCGAGAATACCCCGGGAATGAGTTCACGCGAGCTGCTGGCGGCCTTTGGACCCATCGGGGAGGTGGTGAGCTACGAGGAGATCATCCCGAGTATGAATGATATATTCATCGATGTAGTCAAGAAGAGCGGTGCCCCGACAGAGCTACAGAGTATTACGGATAAGCAAAGAGAGATCGAAGAGAGCCATGAATAATTTCCTCATCGTACTCCGAAAGGAGTATATGACCATCGTAGGGAAGAAGTCATTCATCATCATGACCTTCCTCACCCCCGTCCTGATGATACTCCTGGGAGCTGTGCCGGCTCTGCTCGGAGTCTTTGCGAAGGATACCAGTGACAAGGAGGTGATCATCGTGGACCAGACCGGCAAGTACTACGATGCCATCAAGGCAGGAGAGGCAGAGGGCTTCCACTTTATGAATGGCGCAAACAACATATCGGAGTACAAGAGTGAAGCGCTCTCCTCTGACAGCCTCTACGCAGTCGTGGTCATCACAAAGGATCTCCTCAAGGACCCACGAGCCATAACGATCTACTCCACCGCTACGATCCCTCCGGCGCTGGAAAAAAACCTCTCCGAGACACTCTCAAAGGAGCTGCAGCAGGAGAAGATCGCATCCTACGAGATCCCGGAGCTGGACAAGATCATCGCTGACTCCAAGGTGTCAGTGGATATCTCCACCGTACAGTGGAGTTCTGACGGGGAGGAGGTAGCAGCCTCAGCTACGGTGGGAATGATCACGGGGCAGATATTCAATTTTGCCCTCTACTTCTTCGTCATCATGTATGGATCGATGGTGATGGAGAGTGTGCGAGTGGAGAAGAAGAATAGGATCATGGAGATCCTCGCCACGAGCGTCAAGCCCACCACCCTACTCTGGGCAAAGATCGTGGGCATCGGTCTCGTCGGAATCACTCAGCTGCTGATGTGGGGACTCTTCTTCGTCATCGTCTTCGTGGCACTGCAGTCACTACTGCTGAGCTCGGTGACCTTTGATATGAACCAATTCAAGGACGCTGTGATGGCAGCACAGGAGGGAGGCTACGATGCTGAGCTGGCAGGCAGCCTGGAGGCACTGGCGAATATCAATTACGGACAGATCATCCTCTGCTTCCTCTGTTACTTCATCACCTCCTACGTCTCTTTCGCCGCACTTTACGCAGCTTCCGGCGCGGTTACAGACGCCGAGGAGGGAGTCAATCAGATCACTCTGCCGATCACCATCCTGCTGCTTTTTGGATTCATCTTCGGCTTCTACTCGGCAGAGAATCCCAATACCAATATCTCCCTTGTCACCTCCTTCATCCCCTTCATGGCACCCAATGTCATGATGGTGAGACTACCCTTCAATCCTCCCGCCTGGCAGGTCTGGCTGTCGATGTTTATCATGATTGCCTTCACCTGCTTCTTCGTCTGGTTTGCAGCCAAGATCTTCCGCGTCGGTATGCTGATGTACGGCAAAAAGCCGAGTATGAAAGAGCTCTGGCGCTGGATCAAGTACGAGTGACCCCTTGCTCGTTAACCTGCATTAACTATTTATTGTTTAGATCTTTAGGTAGCTAACAACCAAACCCTTACCGATGTAATGGGAATGTAACACCCTACAGTATAGAGCACTACGCCTAAGGGGTTGAGACCTACAGGGATCGGAAAAAGCAAGAGAATCGGACTTTTTTTGTTTCGATAGGTTTCATAACCTTTGCACTGCAAGGCATCCAGATAAGGCCTTCTCTCCATTGGTTCCAATGGGAGGAGTCCTTATTTTAGCCCCGGATCTATCTGATCTCCCCGGACAGAGTTGCATCAAGGTCGGAGAAATTTTAGAGCATTATGATTAGCAGTACACTTATCAATGCTTGGGATAACTTCCTAAGCAACGTCAGGACCAGTCTTCACTCACCTCAGGACTACCATATGTGGTTTGAGCCCATCAAGCCGATCAAGTGGGAGGACGGGGTGCTGACGGTACGTGTACCCTCTCGTGACTACTACTCGCGGATCGAGTCTCAGTACCTGGAGGTGCTCAAGGAGTCCCTCGGGATCGCCTTTGGGGACAATGTGAAGCTCAACTATCAGATCCCTGACGAGACCCTTCGTCGGACACTGGAGAGTATGCCTCGACAGAGCTTAAGAGGGACAGACATCACTACGATCCAAGACATCGAGCCATCTACCGATCTGTCTCAGTCCGCTCCCGAGGCTCAGAGTGCGCCCTTCCGGACGCACCTGGATAACAGGATGAAGTTTGACAACTTCTACGAGAGTATCTGCAATAGGCTCGCCTACACTGCCGCACGGTCGATCATCAAGAAGCCGGGGAATAATGCATTCAACCCTCTCTTCATCCACGGTGCATCCGGGGTGGGCAAGACGCACATCATGCACGCCATCGGTAATCAGCTGGTAGCCGACAATCCCTCCATGAGAGTGATCTACATACCTGCCCAGACTTTCATGCGTCAGTATGTCTATGCAACGATAAAGGCAAAGCAGCCGGAGCTCTTCTTCGACTACTACCACAATATCGACGTGCTGCTGATGGACGATATCCAGGAGATAGCCAGTGCCACAAGTACGCAGAATGCCTTCTTTCAGATCTTCAATAACCTGAAGCTTCTCGGCAAGCAGATCATCATCACCTGCGATCGTGCACCTGTGGAGCTGAAGGGTTTCGAGGACCGACTCTACACCCGACTGAAGTGGGGTCTTACTGTGGAGATCGAGCGTCCAGACGTACGACTGAGAAGGATGATCCTGCAGTCTAAGGTCAAGGAAGCCAGTGTCACTCTATCCAATGACGTCTTTGACTTCATCGTGGAGCATGCCAAGGACAACGTGAGAGACATCGAGGGATCCCTGACGTCACTAATGGCCTACTCGCTCTACAATGATGTGCCTCTGGACATTCACTTAGCCCATCGCGTCATGTCCCAGACAGTGGGCATTCAGGAGCATAAGGCAGACCTCAGCGAGATTATCGACACCACCTGCCAATTCTATGGAGTCTCTCAGGAGGACATCGAGAGCAAGCGACGTAAGCGAGTAATCGCACTTGCCAGGCAGACCGTGATGTACCTCTGCAAGGAGTACACCGACACTCCACTTAAGGTGATTGGTCAGACCTTAGGCAATAGGCACCACTCCACCGTGATCTACGGCTACAATACCATTCGCGACCTGATGCAGAGTGATCAAAAGGTAGCTAAGGATGTTAAGGAGCTCGCCGCGATGCTTGGCTTCTGAGTTCCATTGGAAGGGCGCTAATTAAGTAGTCCAAAAAGCACCGGTAGTCAATCGCAGCAGTGGTCTGACCTTACAGTCGCAAGAGGCAATCCACACTTAATTGATTATCAGCAGGTCAGAATCTACCACTTCTAATACCGGTATTAGTCTCGACTAATACCGATATTAGTTTTGTCTATTACCGGTAATAGGTTTGACTGAGACCGATATTAGTTTGAGCGCTTCGCTTATTGATCCGGGCAGAGGTGTGGAGTGAAGTCTCAAGCTGCGCGTACACTACAGACAACCATTGCCTTGTACTTGAGACCACACATCCGGTGCGTAAAACTGAGGAGCCGATGACCCAATAGGTAAGTTTCTCACGCGGTTTACCTGCTAAACCAGCGGGAAGCCCTTGCAGATATCACATAATTGTCCTACCTTTGCAGAGCAATGAACCTAAGAGGGGATTGTAAAATGCGGAAATAGCTCAGTTGGTAGAGCGCAACCTTGCCAAGGTTGAGGTCGCGAGTTCGAGCCTCGTTTTCCGCTCAGGTTTTGAGGAGAGTAAGAGCATATCTTACCCTCCTCTTTTCTTGTCCTCCTCAGACCCCTCGACACAGCAGGTGAGCCAGGTACCCGGCACCGGCTACAGGGGTAAGCCGGAAGGGTTGGGTACCTCTGTGCCGACATAGCACCAGCTGCACCCGATCGGATCGATCAACCAGCACCGGGCAGAGCGGACGATAGGAAGAGGGGATCCCACACTCCTTGAGAAACTGAAAGACCGACTTATGCCCCCTACTCATCCCGTGGAGCACGAAGGTGTCAGATGAGCGAGCCGCTCGAATATATGCCCCCTCACAGGGCGACTGGAGAAGCGAGATGGTGAGCAGCTGCGACCAGACCATTTCGGTATCTGCCGGCTGAGCGAAGACAGTGGGGAGGGCTATCCGATAGAGCTTTTTCCTAAAGAGCTCATATTGGGTACCTGCCGCAGTCTTAAATAGAGCCCCACCCTCAGTAGACGGAGAGAGGATATCATCGATCTGGGTCGCCGTAAGATCCATCTCACTCATTATCCGATAGAGTGCAAAGGGATCTCCGTCCAGACATAGGCATCCACAGTCATTATCCCAGAGTGCCACCTTAGCTTGTGCCACTTGCCGATCCAGGTAGTCCTGCTCCTCACGGAGATGGGACATGGTATTGATCGTGCTGGAGGTGAAGGAGGGATTTATCTCCCGAAACAGCGGTATCAGCTTATGGCGAATGAGATTTCGAGTAATGGAGGGATCCTCATTGGTGGAGTCCTCCACATGGGGCAATTTCTGATCAGAGAGATAGTGCAGTATCTCATCACGTGTGACAGATAGGAGAGGACGCCAGACGGAGGTTCGCTCGTCGTAGGATCGCATGCCACAGAGGCCTCTTCCGCCGGTACCCCTGGCGAGATTGAGGAGAAGTGTCTCCACCTGATCACCGGCATGGTGAGCTACCGCAATAGCTGCAGCCTCGTACTCGACCATAAGCTCAGCAAACCAGTCGTACCTCAGTACTCGAGCCGCCATCTCTACAGACAGGCCTTGCTCCCGCGCGTATCCAATGGTGTCGAAAGATCGAACGACGAGCCGAGCATCGGGATAGCGGTCACAGCAGATCCGGCGCACAAAGGTCTCGTCCCTGTCGCTCTCGTCTCCCCGGAGATGAAAATTGACATGCGCAGCGATGACCTCGTAGCCGGACCTGTAGAGCAAGTCCATGAGACAGACTGAGTCCGCCCCTCCACTGAGCCCGACAATGATCGTCGAGCCCTCAGTCATCGTATGGTCGGATAGAGTTAGTGACATAAATGATAGCAAAGAGTGCCTCAGGGCACATTAGCTCTGAGGCACTCCTATGTCGTCGATAGTTACTCTCTTCTATCACTGGAGATCGACCTCACGTGCAGACTCCTCTGCAAGCTCGGGATCGACCAGGACACGTCCGCAATACTCACATGCGGTGATCTTCTTACGAGACTGGATGTCAATGATCCTCTGAGGGGGGATCTTATTGAAGCATCCCTTGCAGGCGCCACGATCGATCGTCACGACAGCGAGACCATTTCGGTACGAGTCACGTGTCCTGTGGAAAGCTCTCAGCAGGCGCTCATCGATCTTGGTCTCGAGCTCCTTAGTCTGATCGTGCAGTCTATCCTCCTGATCCTTTGTCTCAGAGATAATGGTGTCGAGCTCTGTCTTCTTGACCTCAAGGTCTTTTTCTCTCTCCTCAGTCTCGTGACTCAGCTCCTCCATGGCCTCCTCCAGTCGAGCAATACGCTCCTTAGCGAGACGAGTATCCTTCTCAAAGCCCTGTATCTCCAGCTCCTGATACTCTATCTCCTTCACTAAGAGGTCATACTCTCTATTGTTGCTGATATTATGGAGTTGCTCATTGTACTTCTTGATCAGCTCATTAGAGTTGATCGTGCTCTCCTTGTACTCGCCGATCAGGCGATTAAGCTCCTCGATCTCTTCCTGGTCCTTCTGATACCGAGTGTGGCGTCCCTCGATCTCATCCTCCAGGTCACGCACCTCCTCCGGCAGCTCGCCGCGGATGATACGTATACGATCGATCTCACTGGTGACCAGCTGAAGCTTATACAGAGCCTTGAGCTTCTCCTGCACGGAGAGCTCCTCTTGATCTATAGATTTATTACTTGCCATTACTTCTCTCGAGATAATTTACCGGATTTGCACTATTTACAGAGTAGTGGAGTGCAAATGTACCCATTTTCTCTGATAAGATATCCCCTAAGATATTCTGAGTCATCAGCTCGGACTCATAGTGTCCGTAAGTTGCCAGTACCGTGTAGTCAGTAGCGTCGTAAAAGTCGTTGTACTTCGCCTCACCAGTGATGAATAGCTCCGCACCCCTCCTCCCTGCTCGCTTATAGAGGGAGGCACCGGATCCGCTGCAGAAGGCCACCCTACTGACCTTATGTCCGTCGTAGCGACTGTGACAGACCCTCTCGACAGGCTGGAAGGCAGACATACTGTCCACAATCTCCTTAAGCGTCATCGGACGGGGTAAGTCACCGATCACTCCGCCTCCCACCTCGGGAGACTGATAACTAATCGGGAGGACGTCGATAGCAGGCTCCTCGTAGGGATGAGCACTCCGTAGCGCAGACAGGACCGTGCTCAGCCTCCCCCTGTCGACCAATACCGCAATGCAGGTCTCCGGCTCTACATGAGCCTCACCCGGTGCGCCGCAGTGAGGATGAGCGTCTGATGACGGCGTAAATCGTCCCTCTCCATCGACCGAGAAGCTGCATCCACTATACTCCCCCTGCATACCTGCTCCGGCATCTGCCAGAGCTGTTCTGATCGCATCTGCATCCTGAAGAGGGGCATATGTGACCACCTTAAAGTAATAGTCTGACTTTGGTTCGAGGACCTGTACATTCCGCAGGCCCATCATCCTCGCCCAGTAAAAGTTAGGACCCAAAGAACTATTATCCAGACTGGTGTGTGCGCTGTAGATGACCAGATCGTGCTTTAGCGCAAAGGCCACGCATCTCTCAATGTAGGTCTCAGAGGTGATCCGTCTTAAGCTGTGGAATAGCAGCGGATGGTGCGTAAATATCGCATTGCAGCCTAAGTCGACAGCCTCCTGAAGCACCGCCTCAGTGATATCAATTGCCAGAAGTACACCCCTACACTCCTGGTCCGTATTACCCAGCTGCAGACCGGAGTTGTCGTACGACTCCTGCAGAGAGACCGGGACTTGCGTCTCGAGGAAAGAGATAAGCTCTGATATTTTCATATGTAAATCACTCAATGAATATTACGCTCATTTAGTGCTGAGGCGTAGGCCCTTGCATTACGCATATGCTCCGAGTAAGAGGCAGCGAAGTTATGACGACCGCTGAAGTCCTCCTTAGCACACATATATATGTAGTCATGCTGCTCGGCGGAGAGTACCGCATCGATGGCGGATGCGGACGGGATCCGTATGGGGCCGGGCGGGAGTCCGAGATGGAGGTAGGTATTATAGGGAGAGTCGACCTCCAGATGCTTATGCATGACCCGCCTTATCGACCGATCTCCTAGGGCGAAGAGGACAGTGGGGTCAGACTGCAGTGCCATCCCACGATGAAGCCGATTGAGATAGAGCCCGGCTATGGTCCTATACTCGTCACTCTTGGCGCTCTCCTCATTGATAATGGATGCCAGTGTGATCACCTCCCGGGGTGTCATACCAAGCTCTGCAGCCTGTGAGCGGCGCTTCTCGTTCCAGAAGGTCTTACTCTCTCTCGCCAATCTCGCTGTGATCGCCCTTGCGGACTCAGTCCAGTAGACCTCATACGTATCGGGGATCAAGTAATAGGCAAGAGTAGAGTCCTCCACTCCCAGGCTATCAAGTAAGGTCCGATCAGTCATCGCCTCAGCTATCGCCGCGCTATCGCAGAGGAGCTGATCCGACAGACGTCTCCACAGCTGCCCCACGTCTCGGGTCGTGGTAAAGGTAATCCTAACCGGTGCCTGAAGTCCTCGGGACAGTTGGCGATAGAGTCCCAGAGTTGTCTCGTCAGGTCTAATCAGATAATGACCGGCACGGGGCTCACCGCCCAGAAGGCCCACCGTCGACAGGTCTCTGCCATTTCTGACAGAGACTCCCTCCGGGATCCTGCCAGAGACCGCACTCCAGTCGTCGCCAGGATAGATATAGATACTGACCGGAGCCGAGCCTCCACAATTGTAGGATGGCATCTTTGTCACTCGGTAGCCGGTCCATAGCGCAGCGACTAAGAGACAGACCACCAAAGCTATAGCCCAAGTCCATGGTCGCTTGAACACCTTGCTGAAATTCATTTCTGTGAGGAATGCTATAGGGAATACCCCTTTTTATCGTACCTTTGCGGGCAAAGATACTCAAAATAGGCCCTGTAGTTCAACGGATAGAACGGAAGTTTCCTAAACTTTAAATGGGAGTTCGATTCTCCCCGGGGTCACTCCAGCCAGCAGGTGTACCGTCTCAGCGACAGGCGCACCTGCTTTTTATTTTGTAGAAGCAGAAGAAAGACCACCCTCAGGAGTTCAGTACTCCTGAAGGTGGTCTCTATTAAATACAAATAAATTGATTGCTCAAAAACATGAGTCCAGCGACCGGGCAGACGTTGCCGTCACCCTATCTGCTGACATGGAGGGAGAAACTGCTCATCCGGCAGCGAGATAAAGGGAGTCACACCACTGACACCCCATCCAGCCAGATGCGGTCCAGGCTATAGACCTCACTCACCAGTCCGGAAGAGAGCTTAAAAACCTGCGGACCGCGCCGCATAAGTTGCTGTCTCATACCTCGGCTAAGCTGTGAGGCTGCCAGGATCCGTGTCCCCATGGCCACATTATCTGCCTTAGCAAAGAGTCGGGCATCGTCATCGCTGTCATCCAGACAGATCGAGTAGACCGTTACTCCACATGTAAGTGATCGGTGCGAGAGCATCGCGTTGATCGCTCTCGAGAGGCCATCATCCGTCCGCCAGGTCACGACGAGTGCTGTCTCAGGACCACGTCCAAGGGCACTGAGTGTGTCATGGAAACCCTCCATTTCTCTTCCTGGAAAGCGCTCTCCCGGATTGAGTCCGTAGTCGGGCTCTACGGGAGCCACTCTGGCAGACAGACACGACAGTGTCAGTATCAGAGCGAGCCCTCCAAGTACGAAATTTCTGAATCTCATATCAAATTGTCTAGTGAATAGATATCCTGAGTCGCCACATACCCTCACGGGCCGGCATTGCGATCAGGCGTCCGTGTCTCGGAACCTTTTTGTGAGGACAACCGCTGTTGTCCATCGCACTAAGCGGCGCAAAGGTACGTGATTTATGCCTTGCGACAAAATACTCACCTCTAAGACTCAGGGCTTTCCCACTCCCAGAGAGAGATTGGCGACACCCTACCTACCCTGTCCGTCCTATGCGTCTTCGGCTATTGTCCCTCGGATGAATCGTGACAGAGAAGGCAGCAAAGGAGCGCCATTTTGTCACCGGTAGACTTGTCAGGTCGGACTTGGCACACTTTTCCCTAAGTCAATAATGCAAGTAACGACTATTTCAATCAATATTTAGTAGCTCAATTATGAATATCAAACCGTTAGCAGACAGAGTCCTCATCCAGCCCGCAGAGGCAGAGAAGACCACTGCATCAGGCATCGTCATCCCTGACTCATCTGAGAAGAAGCCGGTCCGCGGCAAGGTCATCGCCGTCGGTGAGGGTACCAAGGATGAGAAAATGGTGCTTAAGGAGGGAGACAACGTCCTCTATGGCAAGTACGCAGGTACTGAGGTCGAGGACGGAGACACGAAGTACCTCATCATGCGCCAGAGCGATGTGCTCGGCATCATTGAGTAAACTACCCTATAACAAACATCACAAGAATCAAATCACAACATATATATGGCTAAGCAAATCAAGTACAGCACAGAGGCAAGGACCCTCCTCAAGGATGGTGTCGACAAGCTCTCCGATGCAGTCAAGACTACTCTCGGACCTAAGGGACGCAACGTGATCCTGGACCGCAAGTTTGGCGCTCCCCACATCACCAAGGATGGTGTCTCCGTAGCTAAGGAAATCGAGCTGGAGGATCCGTATGAGAACATGGGTGCACAGCTGGTCAAGGAGGTGGCCTCCAAGACCAATGACGACGCCGGAGACGGAACCACCACCGCCACCGTCCTCGCTCAGAGCATCATCAGCGTTGGACTCAAGAACGTTGCCGCAGGCGCTGCCCCTCTGGAGATCAAGAGAGGTATTGATAAGGCCGTCAAGGTCATCGTCGAGGATCTGAAGAAGCAGAGCGTCGAGGTAGGCACTGATCTAAAGAAGATCGAGTACGTAGCCACCCTCTCCGCCAATGGAGATGAGGAGATCGGCAAGCTGATCGCCGAGGCCTTCGGTAAGGTCAAGAAGGAGGGCGTCATCACTGTCGAGGAGGCTAAGGGCATGGAGACCTACGTAGACGTCGTCGAGGGAATGCAATTCGACAAGGGCTACATCTCCCCCTACTTCGTGACCGACACGGACAAGATGCTGACTGAGTTTGACAACCCCTACATCCTGATCTACGACAAGAAGATCAGCAACATCAAGGACATCCTCCCGATCCTCGAGAAGGTCTCCCAGAGCGGTCGTCCTCTCCTGATCATCGCAGAGGACGTGGAGAGCGAGGCACTTGCTACACTCGTGGTGAATAAGCTCCGCGGCATCCTACAGATCGCCGCTGTCAAGGCTCCCGGCTACGGCGATCGCCGCAAGCAGATGCTCGAGGACATCGCCATCCTCACCGGGGCAACCGTAGTGAGCGAGGAGGTCGGTCTCAAGCTCGAGAACGCCACTGCAGATATGCTCGGAAGTGCCGAGAAGATCAGCGTGGACAAGGATCACACCACCATCGTGGGCGGCAAGGGCGACAAGGATGCTCTCGCCAATCGCGTCAGCCAGCTCCGCAATCAGATCGAGGCAACCACGTCCGACTATGATCGTGAGAAGCTCCAGGAGCGTCTCGCCAAGCTCGCCGGCGGTGTGGCAGTCCTCTACGTCAGCGCCCCCAGTGAGGTGGAGATGAAGGAGAAGAAGGACCGCGTCGATGACGCTTTGAGCGCCACTCGGGCAGCGATCGAGGAGGGAACTGTCCCCGGCGGTGGTGTCGCCTACATCCGTGCCCAGAAGGCTCTCGAGGGTCTCAAGGGTGCCAATGACGACGAGCAGACCGGTATCGACATCATCTGCCGCGCCATCGAGGAGCCACTTCGTCAGATTGTCGCCAATGCTGGCAAGGAGGGCGCTGTAGTGGTGCAGAAGGTCCGCGAGTCGGAGGGTGACTATGGATACAATGCACGCGAGGATCGATTTGAGAACCTCCGTGAGTCCGGTGTCATCGATCCGACCAAGGTATCCCGCGTCGCTCTCGAGAATGCTGCCTCCATCGCAGGCATGTTCCTCACCACTGAGTGCGTCATCACCGACATCAAGGAGGATGAGCCTGCCATGAATCCCGCCGCAGGCATGCCTCAGGGCATGTAATCCTGCCTCGCTGAGCCAGAGTTTGCTCAGCACAGGTTAGTCAGACAAGGCTGCCGACCCCGAGTGGTTGGCAGCCTTTTTTATATTGTCAGCAAGTGAGTTATAGTGCCGTATCAGAGCCGAGCCGCTCTTTAGAGTGTGGCGTCATTCTAATACCGATATTAGTCGCAACTAATACCGGTAATAGTGAATGCTAATACCGGTATTAGTGATCACTATTATCGGTATAAGTTTGGAGCCGAGGACCAGCACCCCAGGAGCGTCTTTTTAGTTGTATTTGTACAAAACGATAACAAGGCATCATCTCATAACACTCTACTTACGATGGTACAGGACCTTGTTGTCCTGGTAATTACTGCAGGGCTGCTGATGTGGGGGCGCATCCGCTCGGATGTAGTCGCCCTCTGCTCGATGCTGGCACTGGTACTCATGGGGATCATCACCCCTCAAAAGGGGCTGGCAGGCTTCTCCAATCCTGTTGTGGTCATGATCGGAGTGACCGTATCGGCGAGCATGTGCTTCATGAGCCCCATCTCCACCACACCCAATGCGATGGTGATGAGCGTCGGTCGATACAGCTTTATGGACTACGTGAGAGTCGGTCTGCCACTGCAGGTGATCATCCTGGTGGCAATGGTATGGCTGATCCCCATGATCTACCCGCTATGAGAACCAGTGCAGTCAGCACGCTTGCACTCAGGTCAATAGGGATCCTATCCACACCACTCTCTACGAAGAGGTAAAAATGGTACCTTTGCTAATGAAATAAGGGAGTAACCTATCCTCATCATGAGAGGGTGACCCTGTCGCTCGGGACCTCGGTCTCGAGAGGAAAGTCCGGGCCACAAAGAGCATCACGCTTCCTAACGGGAAGGCGTCGCGAGGCGCTCCATGCGTAACAGAGAATAACCGCCTGCATGCAGGTAAGGGTGAAAAGGTGAGGTAAGAGCTCACCGAGCCGTCGGTGACGAGGGCTGCCGTACGCAGACGTGAGGGGAAAAATCATGTATACCGGCGACTGAGGGCTGCTCGTCCGATGCCGGGGGGTAGATCGATAGAGGAGTCGGGTGACCGGCTTCCTAGATTAATGACAGGGAGGATGGCTTTGCCATCTCGACAGAACCCGGCTTATCACCCTCTCCCGAGGGGGATAGATTGCTTCTCTTTTTGTATATATTACCGATCACACCGGACTCGATCAGACATGCCCAACGACCAGAGGGACATCCAGCAGAGTAACGACCTCCCCAGCTACGAGGAGCGCCTACAGACTATCCGGTCCAGAAGGGAGAAAGAGCAACGGAAGAGCTTCTTCTCTCGAGTGACACGCCGGGGCAGGAAAGCAAAGCGCTTCTTCTCCGACGAGATTTGGCGTCTTCGTGAGGACGATCTCAGGGGTGGGCAGAAGTGGATGGTGAGAGTCCTACAGGTGATCGTGATTACGATACGCGAGTACACCGACGGCAACCTCGGTCGCAAGGCCTCTGCCCTCACCTACACCACCCTCCTAGCGATCATTCCTATGCTGGCTGTGGTACTCAGTATTGCGGCAGGCTTCGGAATGCAGAGCTCGGTCCAGCGACAGCTGTACGATTACTTCCCCGGTCACTACACAGAGCTGACACAGGCCTTTGACTTCGTCGAGAGCTACATGAATGTGGTCCACAGCAATACCTTCATCATCATCGGAGTGGGTACCTTGCTCTACACCGTAGTGCGACTGATGCTCAATATCGAGGATGTAATGAATGAGGTGTGGCACATCAAGGAGCCCCGTCCTTATAGCCGACGGATCCTGGGATCTATGGCCTACTTCCTAATCCTCCCTTTCCTGATCACCTTGACCAGCGGTCTCAATGTATTTATCCGCTCATTCTCGAGCTTCAAGCTCTTCGGCGAGCTCTCTCTCTCTCCGCTCTTTTCCTTCCTGAGCGGCTTCGGTCTCTACCTGATCTGGATTCTGATTTTTACGGCACTGTATAAGCTTATGCCCAATACCCGAGTCCGCACGGGAGCGGCGTTGATGGCGGGGACGCTGTCCGGTGTGGTCTTCCAGCTCTTCCAGATGATCTACATTACCGGACAGCTGTGGGTAAGTAAGTACAATGCGATCTACGGAAGCTTTGCGGCAGTACCATTGCTCCTCCTATTTGTCCAGATGTCATGGGTGATCGCACTCTTCGGTGCGCAGCTCGCCTACTCGATCCAGAATGTGGAGTACTATTATTTCCGCTCCGAGAGCGAGCATATCTCGAGACGCTTCAGGGACTTCATTGCCGTGGTGCTGATGAAGAAGATCTGTCTCGCCTTCAAGCACGAGGGGGAGGTGTACAATGGTGAGGAGCTGGCTAAGGAGTGTCACCTGCCGATCATTGTTGTCAATGATACGCTCGACAAACTGGTGCTCTGCCGACTGCTGATCCGTCAGCCCAATCCGAAGCAGACCTCACGTCCTACTTACCTACCTGCCCTTGATGTCAGCACGATCACTGTGCGTAAGGTGACCACCGCCATGGACCGGCTTGGGGCGGAGAACTTCCGGATCGACCTCTACAATACCTACGCAAAGGAGTGGCTCATTGTGCGAGATGCTCGCTTCTCGGAGGATCCGGACAAGATGGATCAGCCTGTGATCAGCCTCTGACAGGCTATTCTCCTCATTCTCTATCACCTACCTCTCAGGGAGCGAGAGAGGTCGAAAAGAGGGCACATTAGGTGTCCTTTTTTTCGTAGTTTTGTATGCAACAGATAAAACCTCAATCACCACATAGCACCATGAATAGCAAAAGAAACATCCTCGGTACACTGATCATCGCTGTAGCTGTCGTCCTCTCGGTATGGATCGGTGGCTCAGCTCTGCGGCACCGCAACGACGGACCTCGCACGATCACCGTAAAGGGCAGGGCTGAGCGGTCCTTCCGGAGCAACCTCGCCACGTGGAGTCTCACGATCACTAATCATAGCAGCTCCCCTAAGGCGGGATTTGACGAGGTAGAGCGCCAGAGAGGCGTCGTGGTTGACTTCCTCCGCTCACACGAATTTACCGACGAGGAGATGGAGACGCTCGGTGTATCGTACAATGAGCGGGTCAATGGCTACTACAATAAGGATCAAGACCGCTACGTCGAGGAGCACGACGGCTACGATGTGAGCCAGACGATTGTCCTCACCTCAGAGGATGTGGACAAGATCGACAAGACCGCCAAGGCAGTCGGTGAGCTCATCAATCTTGACGTCACCGTAATGGTGGGCGAGCCCAACTACTACTACACCAAGATGGCGGACCTGAAGCTGGAGATGCTCGATGCTGCAGCCGCTGATGCACGAGACCGCGCTGCATCAATCGCCAAAGCGAGCCACGGCAGCCTCGGCGCCTTGCAGAAATCTCAGATGGGCGTCTTCCAGATCCTGGGACGCTACGCCAATGAGAGCTACTCCTGGGGTGGCACACTTAATACTTCAGACATAGATAAGACCGCAAGTATCACCGTCTCATCGACCTTTCTCCTGAAGTAATGACTCTCGACGAAGCCCGCCGACGGGTAGAGCAGCTGAGACAAGAGCTGGAGGAGCACGAGTATCGGTACTACGTCCTATCAGCTCCGACCATCAGCGATAGGGACTTCGATCTCCTGATGAAGGAGCTGGAGTCTCTTGAGGAAGCCCATCCGGAGCTAATCTCCCCCTACTCTCCTACACAGCGAGTGGGGAGCGAATTCGTCGGTGGGGTTACTACCGGCACTGCTGTCGCCCACAGAGTGCCAATGCTCTCCCTTGCCAATACCTACAGCATAGGCGAGGTGGAGGACTTCTACCGCAGGCTCACTGAAGCGGTTGGCGAGACCCCGGAACTGGTAGCGGAGCTGAAGTTTGACGGTGTCTCTATTTCCGTAATTTACGAGGAGGGACTGCTCCACCAAGCACTCACCCGCGGTGATGGGCAATATGGCGAGGATGTGACGCAGGCGATCCGGGCGATCCGGGCGATTCCGCTCCGACTCAAGGGCGATAATCTCCCGGATCGAGTGGAGGTGCGGGGAGAGATCCTGCTGCCGTGGCGAGAGTTTCAGCGACTCAATGCGGCTCGGGAGGAGGCGGGCGAACCTCCCTTTGCCAACCCTCGCAACGCAGTCTCCGGCACGATTAAGACTAAAGATAATATCGCTGCTGTGGTGAGCCATCGCCGTCCGACGGCTCGCTTTTACTACCTCCTCAGCGATGACGAGGATTGGCTGCCGGAGTATCACTCCGATCGACTGGAGCGGATGCGGGAGATGGGGCTACCAGTAAGCACGCACAGTGCACTCAGTCACTCGGTAGAGGAGGTAGACAAGTATCTCGATTACTGGGACCTCCACCGGCATGAGCTGGAGGTGGCGACGGATGGGGTGGTACTGAAAGTCAATGACTACTCTCTCCATGAGCTGATCGGCATGACAGCGAAGAGCCCCAAGTGGGCAATCGCCTACAAGTTTGATGCAGAAAAAGCGATCACACGACTCCTGGAAGTTCGCTTCCAGACCGGGCGGAGCGGCATCGTCACGCCGGTTGCTCATCTAGAGCCTGTAGAGCTCTCCGGGACCACCGTCTCCCGAGCGACGCTCAATAACGAAGACTTCATCCGTAACCTAGATCTCCACGAAAGGGATCTGGTATCGGTGGAGAAAGGGGGCGAGATCATCCCTAAGATTACCCTTGTGCGCAAGGACTTGAGAGACGAGCGCGTGGGCGGTCCAGTGACCATGCCACAGAACTGTCCGTCGTGTGGCTCTGCACTCGTACGACATGAGGGCGAGGCTGGACTCTTTTGCCCCAATAGGTTGGACTGTCCGGCTCAAGTGGAGGGGCGGATCGAGCACTTCTGCAGCCGGAAGGCAATGGACATCTTTATCGGTCCGAGCAGCATCCACGCACTCACTACCATCCTCGGTCTACGATCGGTGGATCAGCTCTATACACTCACTGAGAGGGATCTGCTCCGACTGCCACTCTTCAAGGAGGCGAAGGCGGAAAACCTCCTGAAGAGCATCGACGAGAGCAAGGAGAAGCCCTTCGAGCGGGTACTCTTCGCCCTCGGCATCCCCCTTGTGGGGAGCAAGGTGGCGGAGACTCTGGCAACCCATGCCAAGTCAATCGACCGACTTCTGGAAGCATCCGAAGAGGAGCTCCAGAGCATCCCGGAGGTGGGTCCGATGATCGCCCGAAGCGTGAGAGACTTTGCAGAAGAGCCACGATCCATGGAGTTGGTTGCTAATCTTAAGGCTGCCGGGCTTCACTTTGAGATCACTGAGGAAGAGCCGAGCGGCCCAACCTCTAAGACCTTCGCCGGACAGACGATCGTGATCAGCGGCGTCTTCCACACCATCTCACGAGACGAGCTTAAGGAGTTACTCGCCCGCCATGGAGCGCGGGTCGGCAGCAGCATATCTGGTAAGACTTCGCTCCTCATCCATGGGGAAAACATGGGACCGGCTAAGCTCGCCAAGGCGGAGCAACTTGGTATAAAAATGATGACCGAGGAGCAGTTTTTTGACACCTACAGAGACCTAAGATAAGAGAGCAAAATGGCTGACTTGAGACCCTTCGTACACCTCCACGTCCACTCCTACTTCTCTGTCCTCGACGGAGCATCTCCAGTCGAGGACCTAGTACAGGCGGCTCGGAAGCACGGTCAGCGTGGCATGGCTCTGACCGACCACGGCGTGATGTATGGTATCAAGACTCTGCATGATCACTGCAACAAGATCAATAAGCCGATCCAGACGGAGATCAAGGAGCTCTCTGCAAAGCTGTCTGAGGAGTCAGATCCATCGACTCAGGAGGATATCCGACAACAGATCGAGGAGAAGCGGAGGGAAATATTCAAGCCGATCTTCGGCTGCGAGTGCTACTGTGCCCGGAATGGTCGGGAGAATAAGAGCACCGTCGAGGACCGCAGCGGTTACCACCTCATCGTACTGGCAAAGAATAAGCAGGGGTACCACAACCTGATCAAGATGGCATCAGAGGCCTTCACGACCGGATTTTACTACAAGCCCAGGATCGACAAGGGGTTGCTCGAAAAGTACCACGAGGGACTGATCGTCTCCAGCGCCTGTCTTGGCGGAGAGGTGCCGCAGCATATCCTTCATGGAGACATTGAGGGAGCCCGGAGCGCTATCCGATGGTTCAAGGGACTCTTCGGAGAAGACTATTACTTAGAGCTGCAGCGGCACAAGACAGACAAGGAACGCGGCAATCGAGAGACCTACGAGAAGCAGCAGCAGGTAAATAAGGTGCTCATCCAGCTTGCTGCCGAGGAGGGCGTGAAGCTGATCGCCACGAATGACTCTCACTTCGCCAACGAGGAAGACGGCGAGGCGCACGAGCGACTTATCTGCCTCAGCACGGGCAAGACTTTTGACGACCCCAATAGGCTTACTTACACCAAGCAAGAGTGGCTCAAGAGTACCGAGGAGATGAATGAAATCTTCGCCGATGTCCCGGAGGCACTCAGCAACACCGCCGAGATCCTCGACAAGGTGGAGATCTACTCCATTGACAGCGACCCGCTGATGCCGGACTTCCCGATCCCTGAGGGCTTTGCCGATGCCGACGACTACCTCAGGCATCTCTCCTACGAGGGAGCAAGGAAGCGATATGGCGAGGAGCTCTCTGACGAGGTGAAGGAGCGGCTGGACTACGAGCTGGGTGTGATCAAGACGATGGGCTTCCCCGGCTACTTCCTGATCGTGCAGGACTACATCGTCAATGCACGAAAGCTCGGGATCATCGTCGGTCCGGGTCGAGGCTCTGCTGCAGGCTCGATCGTCGCCTACTCCCTCACCATCACCGACCTTGATCCACTGAGATACAATCTCCTCTTTGAGCGGTTCCTCAATCCCGACCGCATCTCTCTCCCGGATATTGATGTCGACTTCGATAACGAAGGACGACAGCAGATCCTTGAGTGGGTGACCGATAAGTATGGAGCTGACCATGTCGCCCACATCGTCACCTACGGCACGATGGCGGCAAAGAGCTCGATCAAGGACATGGGTCGCGTGCTCCAGCTCTCACTACCGGAGACCAATGCGCTCGCCAAGATGATCCCCGACCGCATAGGGGACAAGAAAGATCCCTCTGTCGCGCTCTCTGTGCAGAATGTCCCGGAGCTCAGCGATATCATGTATGGCCCGGAATCTCTCCAGAAGGAGGTGCTGAAGTACGCCATGCAGCTGGAGGGCACGGTGCGCAACGTCGGTGTCCATGCCTGTGGTATCATCATCAGCAAGATGCCGATCTCGGACGTCGTGCCCTCATGGGTCACACTGGATAGTCTGACGAATAAGGATATCCTGGTCACCCAATATGACGGTAGCGTCATCGAGTCCACCGGTCTGATCAAGATGGACTTCCTCGGGCTGAAGACGCTGTCGATCATCCGTGCTGCGCTCGACAACGTCAAGCTCAATCATAAGGTCGATATCGACATCAATAAGATCCCCCTGGACGATGAGCTGACCTACAAGCTCTTCAGTGACGGGGACACCATGGCGATCTTCCAGTTTGAGTCCCCCGGTATGCAGCGCTCTCTCAAGGATCTGCAGCCATCCGTCTTCGAGGATCTCATCGCCATGGTAGCCCTTTACCGTCCGGGACCGATGGACAACATCCCCTCCTTTATTGCCCGTAAGCACGGTCAGGAGGAGATCACCTACGAGCTACCGGTGATGAAGGAGGATCTCGCAGAGACCTATGGCATCACCGTCTATCAGGAGCAGGTGATGCTCCTGTCTCGCAAGATCGCCAACTTTACGCGCGGGCAGTCGGACAACCTCCGTAAGGCGATGGGGAAGAAGAAGATCAAGATGATGCAGGCACTCAAGGTGAAGTACCTCGAGGGTGGTCGGGCGAATGGTTACCCCGACGATACACTGGAGCACATCTGGTCCGAGTGGGAGAAATTTGCCTCCTACGCGTTCAATAAGAGCCATGCCGCCTGCTACGCCTGGGTCTCCTATCAGACCGCTTACCTCAAGGCGCACTACCCGAGCGAGTACATGGCTGGCGTGCTGAGCATCAACCTCAGTGACATTGCCAAGATCACTAAGTACATAGGTACCTGTCAGCAAATGGGGATCAAGGTCCTCTGCCCGGACGTCAATGAGTCCGAGTGCGCCTTTGCCGCCAATAAGAATGGAGACATCCGCTTCGGTCTCGGTGCGATCAAGGGATTTAGCAACGCTGCTGCCCAGGACATAGTCAGCGAGCGGAAGGCAAATGGTCCCTACACCGACATCTACGATTTCTTCAAGCGTATCCCCGCAAGCGTAGCGACCAAGAAGACGTGCGAGTCGCTGGTGCTGAGTGGTGCCTTCGACTCCTTTGGCACTTTCACCCGCGAGGATTTCCTCGATCCTGATGATACGCCTAAGAAGGAGACATTCCTCGACAAGCTACTCCGTTATAGCGACGAGAGCCGAGCCTCCCGGATGTCCAGTCAGACGTCTCTCTTCGGGGACGCTAACTTCCAGGAAATGTCCCGCCCTGCACCCGACCACCGCGCACAGCCCTGGAGCGACATCGAGAAGCTCAATAGGGAGAAGGCGCTGCTCGGGATCTACATCACCGCCTCCCCTCTCGACAAGTATGCTCTGGTCCTGAGGGAACTCTGCAACATCCCCTGCAGCGAGGTGACCGACGGACTGGACAACTATGCCGGCAAGGGAGCACTTCGCTTCGGCGGTGTAGTGACCGACTATGCGGAGAGGACCTCCAAGAGCGGCAACCCCTACGGGATCATGACGATACAGGACTATGATGGAGAGGGAAGGCTATTCCTCTTCGGAGACCAATTCACCACTTACCGTAACTTCGGTAAGGAGGGACTTTATATCCTTGTGACCGTAAAGGTCAATCCTCCCAAGTGGGAGGGTGGTCGCCCCTTCCGCGAGGTACAGTCGATCCAGCTGCTGGACCAGGTGGTGGACACTGCCTTCTCCACACTGGATATTGCTATCCCCGAGGACGCCATCACAGAGGAGCTGTACGACACCATAGTGAGTGGCGCCGGCGAGCTAAAGCCCGGCGGTGTCACACTCAATCTGTATATCACCGACCGTCAGAAGCAGGTGACGCTAAAGATGTGCAATCACACCAGACGGCTGACTATCACAAGTGACTTCATCGACTCGCTGAAGTCCTTCGAGGATGTCAGGTATCAGCTCAGCTGACCGGAATGGCACGATAATAGATAGATCATTAATAGTATTACATTTCATAAAACAATCAGATTATGGCATTTGAATTTACAGACGCTAACTTTGACGAGCACCTGAAGTCAGGTAAGGCAATGGTCGTAGACCTCTGGGCACAGTGGTGTGGTCCCTGCCGTATGGTATCTCCGATGATCGACGAATTTGCTGAGCAGTACGACGCTGAGCAGGTCCTCATCGGCAAGATGGACGTGGACGCCAATACCGAGATCCCCACACGCTACGGCGTGATCAGCATCCCCACCATCCTCTTCATCAAGGACGGTGAGGTGGTGGAGCGCAAGGTAGGCGCCCAGCCTAAGGACAAGCTCAAGGAGGCTATCGACGCTCTCATCAGCAAGTAAGCCACCGTGCGCAGACCTCTCCCACCTGGAGGGGCTTCATAACCTCATAGGGTCATCGGGAATAAGGTCTCGGTGACCCTTTTTTATTTAGAGCGATCACACGACAGACCAGCTCCTCCGGATGGGGTGGTCAGCAAGGGACTCGACCCTACGAGAAGAGGGGCCACAAAGATCTTGCGTAACAGAAAGATAATCAGGAGGTAGCAGAGCCCCATATTTATTACCGATATTAGTCTCATCTATTACCGGTATTAGTGACGACTAAAGTCGGTATTGGATTTCACTAATACCGACTTTAGTTTTGGCTCTCTGGATGGGGAACGTCCATAAGCCCCACAAGTTTGTCAGGACTGTAGTTTCTGGAGCCCATTCTAGTCCCCTCCCACAGACCTTTTGCAAGAATTTTGCAAACTACAGGTGACAATCAAGTGGAAAAAAGCCTAAAAGTCGAGATTATTTCGCTACATTTGCCGACAAGTAAGTCTAAGCCGACTCCGTACTCCACGGATGAGGCTTAGCGGAAGACAAGGAACGACCACCAAAGGACTCACAGACAACAGCTTTATATGGAGTGTAGAATCGGAAGAGTGACCGCCATCCGCCCGACAGAGGTGGAGGTAGAGGTACTACAGATGTCTGCCTGCTCATCGTGTCACGCACGGGGAGCCTGCACCGCATCGGATATGCGCATGCGGACGGTCACCATCACACGGGATCTCCCGGTGGGGCTCTCCGTGGGTGATCCTGTGCAGATAATCGCCGATGACCCCAAGGTCCTCCAGGCATCTGCCTATGCCTACATCATCCCCCTAGTACTGATCATCCTTGAGGCGGTACTGCTCCCCAAGTACTTCGGCATCGGAGAGATGGCGCTGATCGGGATCACACTCGCGACTGTGGCGCTCTATGCCGTAGTCCTGTGGGCACTTAGGGATCACTTCAAGCGCGTCTTCACCTTCCGCATCCGTCCACTGAGAGAGACGCACGACTGAGTTCATTCTTCACGAGACAGTTTTGTCCGGTAATCATATTCATCCATGATTTTCACTATTCTATTTCTAGCCCTGGCAGCAGCGATCATCGCCCTGCTGATCTATTGGGTAATGACATCCTTCAGAGTCGAGGAGGATCCTCGCATCGGGGAGGTGCAAGAGGCGCTCCCGGGCGCCAATTGTGGTAACTGTGGCTATCCCGGCTGCGCCTCCTTTGCCAAGGCCTGCGTGGAGCATGAGACCCTCGATGGTCTCTTCTGCACCGTCGGAGGAAATGCGGTGATGCAGGACGTCGCCGACATACTCGGTCGCACAGTCGAGGAGCAGGATCCACTCATCGCTGTCGTCCGCTGCAACGGCACCTGCGAAGCACGCCCCAGAGTCAATATCTTTGACGGTGTCAAGAGCTGTGCCGTAGCTCACTCACTCTATGGTGGAGAGACGCTCTGCACCTACGGCTGTCTCGGATGTGGCGACTGCGTGAGCGTCTGCGACTTCGATGCCATCCACATGAACCCCGCCACCGGTCTCCCGGAGGTGGATGAGGACAAGTGCACCTCCTGCGGTCAGTGCGTCAAGGCCTGCCCCCGCAACATCATCGAGCTGAGAAAGAAAGGAAAGAAAAATCGACGCATCTTCGTCTCCTGCGTCAATAAGGACAAGGGAGCGATCAATAAGAAGATCTGCGCCAACGCCTGCATCGGCTGTGGCAAGTGCTTCAAGGAGTGCAAGTTTGACGCCATCACGATCAGCGATAACCTCTCATACATCGACCACACCAAGTGCCGTCTCTGTCGCAAGTGCGTAGAGGTATGCCCCACGGGTGCGATCCATGAGGTTAATTTCCCCGTGCGTAAGCCCAAGGTGGAGAAGCCTGTCGAGGAGAAGGTGGTAGCCACCCCGGAGGAGACCCCTGCCGAGGCCTAATCTCCCCTTTTCCCACAAACCTCAGAAGAAAGTACAGACTACATAATATGTTCCTGAAGACATTTTCAAAGGGCGGCGTACACCCGGAGGAGAATAAGATCTCTCACGACTCCCCCATCCAGGTACAGCCTATCCCTAAGACCGTATCCATCCTGCTCGGTCAGCACATCGGCAAGCCCGCCTCTCCGGTGGTGAGCCGTGGCGACGAGGTCAAGGTGGGTACCCTGATTGCCCAGGCGGACGGCTTCGTCTCCGCCAATATCCACTCATCCGTCTCCGGTAAGGTCAAGAAGATCGAGACCATCCTCGACGCCTCAGGCTACCAGAAGCCCTGCATCACTATCCAGTGCGATGGCGAGGACACCTGGGAGGAGACCATCGACCGCACCCCTGAGATCGTCCGCGACATCAAGCTGTCGAGCGAGGAGATCATCCAGCGCATTGCTGAGTGCGGTATCGTCGGTATGGGTGGTGCCACCTTCCCCACAAATGTGAAGCTCATGCCGCCCAAGGACGCTACCCCCGAGTGCGTGATCATCAATGGCGCCGAGTGTGAGCCTTACCTCACCGCCGACCACCGGACCCTGCTGGAACGGGGCGAGGAGGTGCTGATCGGACTGCAGATCCTGATGAAGTCTGTCGGCGTCACCAAGGGCTACGTGGCGATAGAGAATAATAAGCGCGATGCGATCGAGAAGCTCACCCAGCTCGCCTCCACCATGCCCGGTATCGAGATCGTACCTATGAAGGTGAAGTACCCCCAGGGCGGCGAGAAGCAGCTGATCGACACGGTACTCAAGCGTCGCGTCGCTTCAGGTAAGCTCCCCGTCACCGAGGGTGCCATCGTACAGAATGTCGGTACTGCCCTCGCCGTCTACGAGGCGGTACAGAAGCATAAGCCTCTCGTGGAGCGCGTCGTGACCGTGACTGGTAAGGCTGTAAAGAATCCCTGCAACCTGCTTGTCCGCATCGGTACTCCTCTGAGCGAGCTCATCGAGACAGCCGGAGGTATGCCCCGCTCCACAGCCAAGCTGGTGAGCGGAGGTCCGATGATGGGTAAGGCGGTCTACTCCGATGAGATCCCTGTTGCTAAGGGGACCAGCGGCGTGCTGATGCTGCTCGAGGAGGACACCAAGCGTCGCCCGATGCGCAATTGCATCCGCTGCGCCAAGTGCGTCGGAGCCTGCCCCATGGGACTCAATCCCGCCTTCCTTATGCGCGACACCGCATATAAGGACTGGGAGGCTCTGGAGTCAAACCATGTCTACGACTGTATCGAGTGCGGCAGCTGCAGCTTCATCTGCCCCGCCAATCGTCCCCTCCTCGACCATATCCGTATAGGCAAGGGGCGCGTCATGGCTATCCGTCGCGCACGTAAGTAAGAGTCATCACTTGATTTTGAGATAACAGCATCCCATGTCTGATACTACAGCTAAGTTACTCGTCTCTCCGTCGCCCCACGTCCATATTCACGACTCCATCGAGCGTAATATGTATGACGTGATCATCGCGCTGATCCCGGCGCTGATCGCCTCGGTCATCTTCTTCGGCTGGGCGCCTCTCGGTCTGACGGTGACGTCGATCGCCTCAGCAATGTTCTTCGAGTGGATCATTACTCGCTTCGTGATGGGGAAGAAGGAGCTCACCATCACCGACGGGTCCGCCATCATCACCGGATTCCTCCTAGCGCTCAATGTCCCTGCTAATCTCCCGATCTGGATCCTCCTCATCGGAAACTTCGCAGCCATTGCTCTTGCCAAGATGCCATTCGGTGGTCTGGGGAATAATATCTTCAACCCCGCTATCCTCGGCCGTGTCTTCCTGCTTGTCTCTTTCCCCAAGCAGATGACCATCTACCCGCCGGCACATCAGATCCTCGCCGCCGGCACTGATGCCACCACTGGAGCGACGCCGCTCGCAATTGCCAAGGGGGTACTCGCCGGCTCGCCCGACTACAGCCTTGATATGCTCCCCTCTGCCACGGAGATGTTCCTCGGACAGCTCTCCGGATCCTTCGGAGAGGTGTCTGCCATCGCCCTACTGATCGGCTTTGTCTACCTCCTGCTCCGCAAGGTAATCACCTGGCACATTCCTGTCTCTATTCTCGGAACCGCCTTTGTCTTCTCCGGAATCATGTGGCTTATCGATCCGACGATGTATATGAGTCCGGTCCTCCAGCTGATGACCGGTGGTATGCTGATCGGAGCGATCTTTATGGCGACCGACTACGTCACCTCACCTATGAGTACCGGCGGTCAGATCCTCTACGGAGTGATGATCGGACTGATCACGATGGTGATCCGCTTCTGGGGATCCTACCCCGAGGGTATGTCCTTTGCCATCCTCTTTATGAATGGCTTCACCCCGATGATCAATCAGTACATCAAGCCTCGCTTATTCCGCAAGTGAACAGCTTATCACACAGAGTATCATGAAGAAGCTATCATCCACCCTACCTCATATGCTGATCTGCCTCGTGCTCGTATGCTCGGTGGCAGGAGGTCTCCTCGCTTTCATCAACAGCCAGACCTCAGAGGTGATCGCCCAGCAGATCATCAATACCACCCTCGACGGAATCAAGGCAGTTGCCCCGGAGTACGACAATGATCCGTACAAGGAGCAATTTAAGGTCGCCGTCGATGGCGACAGCCTCACCGTCTATCCTGCAACTAAGGCAGGTGAGACTATGGGCTATGCCGTCGAGTCGACGTCGCACAATGGATTTAGCGGCGACGTCCGTATCCTCGTAGGCATCGACACCGACAATAACCTCATCGACTACACCGTCCTGGAGCAAAACGAGACCCCGGGACTGGGTGCTCACGTGACTCACTGGTTCCACAGTGAGGCTCACCCCACCAGCGATGTACGTGGCAAGTCCCTCACTGAGCCGCTCAAGGTGACCAAGGACAATGGCTCCATCGATGCCATCACCGCTGCCACCATCACCAGCCGTGCCTTCCTCGATGCGGTAAATAAGGCGATGCGCGGTGTACAGACCATCGATGGGGTGCCTGGTCAGTCCGGTGAGACTACCAGTGAGACAGTCGGCACGACAGCCGAGCCGACGAAGGTAGACAACGACCTGCTCCTGTCTCTCCTCCCTGAGCATGACAATGATCCCGTCGCCGAGCAGAGTGTCATCACCGATGCCACCGGCTACAATTACACTGTATATCCCGCCACGCGGGGAGGCATCTGGCAGGGCGCGGCAATCACTGCTCCCACGGAGAGTGGGTACAATGGTCCCATGCTCTTTATCGCCGCACTGGACGCAGGCAACCACCTCCTCGACTACGCTGTCCTCCAAGAGTCGGAGAGCGAACAGCTCGGAGGTCAGGTGGCACAGTGGTTTAGGGACAATGGTCACCCCACGTCCGACATCCGCGGTCGCTCACTCGAGACTCCGCTCAAGGTTACTCAGGACGGAGGAGACATCGATGCAATCAGTGGTGCGACGGTGACGAGCCGTGCATTCCTCGATGCTATTAGCCGCACAGCCGCCATCGCCACCCAGGCACGCACCGCTTACGAGAACGCTGAAAATTGATTTCGACATGAATAAAGGTAAAGTATTCCTCAACGGATTCATCACAGAGAACCCTATCCTCGTCTCCCTACTCGGTATGTGTGCCACCCTTGGCACCTCCTCGAGTGCTGAGACTGGTATGGGTATGGGTTTGGCGACCACATTCGTGCTCATCTGCTCCAACGTGGTCATCTCGCTCCTGAAGAGCGTCATCCCCGACGGTGTGCGCATCCCGGCATTCATCGTCGTGATCGCTGCCTTCACCACAATCGTTCAGATGTTGGTACAGGCTTATGCCCCAGCCCTCTACGACGCCCTCGGCATCTTCCTCCCATTGATCGTCGTCAATTGCATCGTCCTCGGTCGTGCGGAGTCCTTCGCATCCAAGAATGGAGTTGCCGACTCCCTCGTCGATGGTCTCGGCTCCGGACTGGGCTTCACCTTCGTCCTGACGCTCCTCGGATGCTTCCGTGAGATCCTCGGATCCGGCAAGCTCTTCGGCATGGAGCTCTTCTCCGCTGACTACGGCACACTGGTCTTTGTCCTCGCACCCGGCGGTTTCATCGTCCTCGGGTATATGATCGCCGCCAATAACGTTATCATGGAGAGGCGAAAGAAGAGTGCCGAGCGCCGTGAGCGTGAGGCTGCTGAGCATGAGCTCCTCAAGGATCAGCCCCACCAGACACCCATGGCAGCTAAGGAGGGCGTGTAAGTCTCATCATTGAGTAAGTCATATAAGATATGGAGTATTTAGTCATACTTATCGGCGCAATATTTGTCAATAATATTGTCTTTGCCCAGTTCCTCGGTATATGCCCCTTCCTCGGCGTGTCGAAGAAGCTCGACACCGCCCTCGGTATGGGTGCTGCTGTCACCTTTGTGATGGTGCTTGCCGTGCTGGTCACTTTCGGTCTTCAGAAGGGGATCCTTGACCCGTATAACCTCGGCTACCTACAGAATGTCGTCTTCATCCTCGTCATCGCCGCACTCGTGCAGATGCTTGAGTCGGTACTGAAGAAGGTCTCCCCGGCACTGTTCCAGGCACTCGGGATCTACCTCCCGCTGATCACCACCAATTGTGTCATCCTCGGTGTCGCCATCCTCGTGATCCAGAAGGACTACAACCTCTCTCAGGCGATGATGTACGCTTTCTCAACCGGTATCGGCTACACAATCGCCATCTCGCTCTTTGCGACGATCCGTGAGCAGCTCGCTAAGACCGATCTCCCTAAGGCGATGCAGGGCATCCCCGCAGCACTTCTCGTCGCAGGGATGCTGTCGCTTGCCTTTATGGGCTTCACCGGCGTGGTATAAGGATCCGGGTCACTCTATGTAGTGCCGGAGCTTTCTCTCTGATAGAGAGCGAGCTCCGGCACTACTTTTATGGAGAAGAGTTTTCATAGCGATTTAAGCGTAGGTTTCACTTAGCGGAAGATGGGATTTCTCAGTCCCGGATAACTTTTCCGGGGCAACGTGAACTTTTCTACCGAAATATTGGCTACCTTTGTAGTGAACAGCGCAGATATACAAAGCAAGCCAATGAGTAAAGAGACAATACTGGTAACGGGCGGGACGGGATTCATCGGATCCCACACCACCGTAGAGCTTCAGGAAGCAGGGTATGAGGTGGTCATCGTCGACAACCTCTCCAACTCTGACGAGTCGGTCCTCGACGGGATCGAGCGGATCACCGGTCTGAGGCCAAAGTTTTACAAGTCCGACTGCAACGACCTCGAGGCGATGAGACGCGTCTATGAGGAGAATCCGACTATCGTCGGAGTAATCCACTTCGCTGCCAGCAAGGCAGTAGGAGAGTCGGTCGAGAAGCCACTGCTCTACTACCATAATAACATTGTTTCTCTGATCAATCAGCTGACACTCATGACTGAGTACAGGACGAAGGGGATCGTTTTTTCCTCCTCCTGCACCGTGTATGGTCAGCCGGAGAAGCTCCCCGTGGACGAGACGGCGCCCTTTATGCCTGCCACTTCGCCCTACGGCAATACGAAGCAGATCAATGAAGAGATCCTCCGTGACACGATACACTCGGGTGTGTCATTCAAGGCGATCAGCCTGCGGTACTTCAATCCCATTGGCGCCCATCCATCAGCCCACATCGGTGAGGAGCCTCGGGGTGTCCCTGCTAACCTTATCCCCTACATCACTCAGGCGGCTGCCGGCATCCGCAAGGAGCTGACCGTCTTCGGAGACGACTACCCCACCCCCGACGGCACCTGCATCCGTGACTACATCCACGTCGTTGACCTCGCTAAGGCGCACGTCGCTGCGATCGACAGGATGCTCCACCAGGACGGCGAGAGCTATGAGTACTACAATATCGGTACCGGTAAGGGGGAGAGCGTGCTGGAGCTGATCACCGCTTTTGAGCGAGCAACGGGCGTCAAAGTTCCCTACAAGATCGGACCGCGTCGCGAGGGTGACATCGTCGCCGTATGGGCCGATCCCAAGAAGGCGAATGACTATCTCGGCTGGCAGGCACAGTCCACGATAGAGGACTCCCTCCGAAGTGCTTGGAAGTGGCAGGAGCAAGTTCTCAAGAGAAATCAAAAGTAATAGCAAACTATCTAATAGAAATAATACCACCCCTAACAGTACAATGGACAAGAACGAATTTGGGATTTTCTCCGGGCAAAAGAGCATGAACCTCGCTGAGCAAATCTGCTCCAGCCTGGGGTGTGACCTCGGGAAGTTTAAGTACGAGCGCTTCGCCGACGGCGAGTTCTCCGGCAGCTTCGAGGAGTCGATCCGCGGCAAGGACACCTACATCGTGCAGTCGACCTTTGCCCCTGCCGACAACCTGATGGAGCTGCTCCTTATGGTCGATGCCGCCAAGCGCGCCAGTGCTCACTACATCGCCGCTGTGATCCCCTACTTCGGCTGGGCCCGTCAAGACCGTAAGGATAAGCCGCGCGTCTCCATCGGTGCCAAGCTGGTGGCAGACCTCTTGCAGGCAGCAGGCATCTCTCGCCTGATCACCATGGACCTCCATGCGGACCAGATCCAGGGATTCTTCAACGTCCCCGTTGACCACCTCTACGCCTCCAATATCTTCCTCGACTATATCCGGAAGAATATTGATCTCAAAAACCTCGTCATCGCCACCCCTGACGTCGGCGGTACGAAGCGCGCCAACACCTACGCCCACGCCCTCGGAGTGCCGATGGTGATCTGCCACAAGCTGCGCCTCAAGGCCAATGTCGTTGCCGAGATGCGCATCATCGGTGACGTTGAGGACAAGGATGTACTTCTCGTGGACGATATCGTCGATACCGCCGGCACTATCACCAAGGCTGCCAACCTGATGATGGACCACGGGGCTCGCTCTGTACGCGCTATGTGCTCACACGCCGTGATGAGCGATCCCGCCACTGAGCGAGTGGAGCAGAGCGCACTCAAGGAGCTGGTGGTGACAGACTCTATTCCCTACACCAAGAAGTGCGATAAGGTCAAGGTGCTCTCCATTGCACCCCTCTTCGCTGAGGCGATCCGTCGCGTAGAGACCCACGAGTCGATCAGCAATCTCTATGGTATGTGATCCGAGGTGACCAAGGTTACCAAAAGCAAAGGCACTGAGCTCACCCCGGAGTCGATAACTCCGGCTGAGCTCAGTGCTTTCCGTATAGAGCTGCTGCGCTGGTTCGACAAGCATGGCAGGGAGCTCCCGTGGCGTGGCACGAGGGATCCCTACCGGATATGGGTCTCTGAGATCATCCTCCAGCAGACTCAGACGGTACAGGGGTGGGACTATTACCTCAGGTTTATCGACCGACTGCCGGACGTGAAGAGTCTCGCTGAGGCACCCGAGGACGAGCTGATGCTCCTCTGGCAGGGCCTCGGCTACTACTCGCGAGCACACAATATGCAGCACGCTGCCCGACAGATCATGGAGGAGCATGGGGGCGTCTTCCCCCGCGAAGAGCGGGAGGTGGCAGCCCTCAAGGGCGTAGGTCCCTACACTACCGCAGCGATCATGAGCATCGCGTACGACTACCCTCTGGCTGTCGTGGACGGCAATGTCTACCGCGTCCTGAGCCGCTACTTAGCGACCGACACGCCTATAGACACCACCCCAGGTCAGCGGTACTACCGCCAGATGGCAGGGCAGTTTCTCGAGAGAGAGCAGCCAGGGCGGTACAACCAAGCGATGATGGATCTGGGAGCGACCATCTGCACACCGAAGAGCCCCCTCTGTGCCTCATGCCCCCTCGGAGGTGCCTGCCGGTCAAGAGGGACGGAACTGGTCAACCTCCTTCCCATCAAGGCACACAAGACCATGGTAAGGGAGCGGTGGATAGAGTACTTCCTACTCCTTCACCGGGGACAGATAGCGATCCGCCGACGGGACAGCCGACGTGGGATCTGGAAGGGTCTCTACGAGCTGCCCGGAGTGGTCTTGGAGAGTGAGCCGACCGCCCTGCCCACTCCTCCGAACGGCTGGGAGATCATAGAGACCCTGCCCCTCAAGGACCATCGACTAAGCCACCGACTCCTCCACCTGAGAGTACACGTCTGCAGCACATCGGGCGATGCCGATCCCACCTACCCCGATGGGACTGAGCAGATACCCCTCTCAGACCACGAGACGATCGCCTTCCCCAAGCCCCTCCGCCACTTCCTCGATCACTATACCGGGAGCAACCGTCTCCTCTAATTCGCTAAAATTCAGAAAGCTACCTCTTGACCCACCCACCAAGTGCGGTCTACTAAGTCGCTTCTTACTAAGACGCTTCTTAGTAGACCGCTCTTAGTAGGTGAGACTACTATAGCATCTATGAAGAAGAAGAGCACCCAAGTAAATGGTGCGGAGACAAGAGCGGGGGCGTGTCGGTGTGACACGCCCCCGCTCATATAGTAATGGTAGGTATGGATTACTTGATGTTGGGGTTAAGCTCACTCCACTTATCGACAGAGGGGATGAGACCCATCTTGATGATATTGTCGATCTGATCCTGGAGATGCTTGTAGGAGGCATCGAGCTCCTTCATCTCCTCATCGGTGGCATGCTCGATCGGCTTGATGTGAGCGCCATTACGATCGAGGACAGTCTCCCAGGCCATCATGACGTGATCGTAGCGATCGTTGGAGACATAGGTGCCGACAGGCCAGCGGAAGGCGGGACCACCCATAGCTGCACCGATCATCTCGATAGAGAGCTGTGCAGGGCTCTGGAATGAAGAGCGACCACGAAGCTTGATGATATTGGCACCGCCCTTGATGACACGCTGGCGGAGCTCAGTCCACTGCTCGTCAGTCAGCTTATCCGTGCCGATCAGCTCGGAGAGAGGCTTGCCATCCACCTTGACGCTGCTACCAAAGACAGCCATCTGCTCACCGTGACCACCGTAAGTACGGGCACCGGTCACCTCGTGCTGGAGGACTCCGAAGTGCTTAGCGAGCTCGCTCTGGAGACGGGTGCTGTCGAGGCCGGCAAGCGTGGTCACCTGAGAGGGCTTCAGACCGGAGTGGAGGAGAGCGATGATACCGGTGATGTCAGCAGGGTTGAAGATGATGGTCAGGTGCTCCAGGTCGGGGCAATACTTGCGGATGTTCTCACCCAGCTGCTTAGCGATCTCGCCATTGCCGCTGATCAGGTCCTCACGGGTCATGCCAGCCTTACGGGGAGCACCGCCCGAGCTGACGATGTACTTAGCACCGGTGAAGGCCTCCTTCACGTCGGTGGTGTAGTGGATGTTCATCCCGTCAAAGCCACAGTGACGCAGCTCCTCGTAGATGCCCTCCAGCCCCGGCTCATATACGTCGAAGAGGCAGAGGTTTGGGGTAAGATGCATAACAGACGCGATCTGCGCCATATTGGAGCCGATCATACCGGCAGCTCCAACGATAACCAACTTGTCGTTGCTAACGAAGTCCATAAATAATGTATTTGAAGTGATACGTGTTACTTGTCTATCTGTTTCGTATGCAAATCTAATCAAATACTTAAATAATTCCTCATATTAGCTCAACTATTTTACGATGCACTCTCAGACCGCTTGCCAAGCCATTTTGCTACCTTTGTAAGACTTAGAAAAAGAGAAAGAGATGAAGATTTCGGATAAAATCATCGGCGGCTATCGGATCACCGAGGCGGCAGAGCTGCTGTCGATCATCAAGGAGACGCCCCAGGAAGACCTCTACGAGGAGTGCCACAAGATCACCCGCCGGCTCTGCGGGGATGGATTTGACACCTGCGCCATCATCAATGATAAGAATGGTCGCTGCCCTGAGGACTGCAAGTGGTGCGCCCAGAGCGCACGGCACCATACAGAGATCAATCCCTACGGGCTGCTGCCGACCGAGGAGGTGGTCGCTGCAGAGGCAAAGAATAGAGAGCATGGCGTGCGGCGATTCTCCATCGTATCGAGCGGGAAGCGCCCCACGGATGGAGAGATGCTGAGATACGAGGAGCAGCTGCGTGCGATGAAGGCAAATGGAGCAAAGCATCTCTGCGCCTCGCTCGGACTCTGCACAGAGGATCAGCTGAGGCGACTCCGGGAGGCGGGACTGGAGACCTACCACTGCAATATGGAGAGCTCACCCGGCTACTTCGGCACAGTCTGCACCACCCATCCGCAGTCCGCCAAGGAGGAGACGATCTCAGCAGCGAAGCGGTTCGGGCTGAAGGTCTGCAGCGGGGGCATCGTCGGTATGGGCGAGACTCGGGAGGATAGGGTCGACTTTGCCCTCCACCAAGCGGAGCTGGGCGTGGGGAGCATCCCGATCAACTTCCTCCACCCGATACCCGGTACGCCGCTCGGGGAGAGGAGATTCATCTCGCCAGAGGAGGTGCTGGAGACGATCTGTATCTTCCGTCTCGCCTGTCCGACCGCCTTCCTCCGCTACAGCGGGGGGCGTGCCCTACTCACCCCGGAGACAGAGCGTATGGGCCTCTATGTGGGGATCAACTCCGCCATCACCGGCGGACTGCTGACGACAGTCGCCTCGGTGGTATCGCGCGACAGGGAGCTCTTCCACAGCGCCGGGTACGATACCACTCAGGAGACGAAGTGGGAGAATGGCTGACGGTGCCTATGTGAGGCATTACTTTTACCGATCGTGGATCGAAAGAGACAAAGTAAAAAATTGAAGAAAAAGATTATCTTTGTCTCATAGGGAAACAACAAACTCAACTGCTATGACGAAGGGACTTATCCCCGAGTGGGCTCCTCAGGATGCAGTCTTGCTGGCGTGGCCGGACGAGACGATGGACTGGGCTGACAATCTCGCTGAGATCCGAAGCTGCTACCTGCTGATGGTACGTGCGCTGCTGGACTACGTGCCGGTGATCCTGCTCGCTCAGGATACGACGAGCGTGCCACTGCGGGGCGACTACCCCCACCGGCTGACAGTGCTGGAGATGCCGCTCAATGACACCTGGGTGCGCGACTATGCGCCGCTCTCCGTCATCGACGACCGAGACGAGCGGGCGGTGGTGGACTTTGCCTTCAACGCCTGGGGGCTGAAGTTTGCCGCCGACAGAGACAATCAGGTGGCGTCCAAGCTCCCTATTTTCACTAAAGACATCAAGCGGATCACCCGTCACGACTATGTCCTCGAGGGCGGTGCCGTGGAGAGCAACGGAGAGGGACTGATCCTCTCCACCTCGTCTGTCCTGCTAGACCCCAATCGAAATCTCGGTCGGGGTGAGGCAAGTGTACATACCCTCACCGAGCCGATCCGGGAGGCCCTGCATGCGGACCGAGTGGATATGCTGGAGGTCTCCCCCCTTGAGGGGGACGATACCGACGGACACATAGACACGCTCGCCCGCTTCTGCGATGGTGAGACCATTGTCTACGCCTCTTGCTCCGACGAGGAGCACCCGGACTACCATACCCTCCGTAAGCTTGATGAGGAGCTTCATCGGCTCTACGGCGAGAGGTATCGCTTGGTCGCACTGCCAACGCCCGAGGTGAAGAGAGACACGGATGGGTCCGCCATGCCGGCAAGCTATGCCAACTTCCTCATCACCAATCGCATCGTCCTCGCCCCCACCTACCGGGACAGGGCGGACGATGAGGCTCTATCGACACTACGTGACCTCTTCCCGGAGCGGAAGGTCGTGCCTGTGGACGCTATCCCGCTGATCCGTCAGCACGGCTCGATCCACTGCGCCACGATGCAGTTTCCCGAGGGATTTATCGACGAAGAATACAAGTGACTATGCGTACCGCCCTTATCCAACAGCACAATACCGGCGACCTCCGGGACAATCGTCTCCGCCTCGGCGAGAAGATCCGATCTGCAGCGGCAGATGGAGCCGAGCTCATCGTACTGCAGGAGCTGCACGACGGGCTCTACTTCTGCCAGACGGAGGATGTCGACCTCTTTGACCTCGCTGAGCCGATCCCGGGACCGGCAACGGACTTCTATGGTGAGCTGGCACAAGAGCTCGGAGTGGTGATCGTCACCTCGCTCTTTGAGAAGCGGGCACCGGGACTCTACCACAATACCGCTGTCGTGCAGGAGCGCGACGGCAGCATCGCGGGCGTCTACCGCAAGATGCACATCCCGGACGACCCGGGATACTACGAGAAGTTTTACTTCACCCCGGGAGACCTCGGCTTCCACCCCATAGAGACCTCCGTGGGGCGACTTGGGCTGCTGGTCTGCTGGGATCAGTGGTACCCCGAGGCTGCCCGACTGATGGCGCTCGCCGGAGCTGAGCTACTGATCTACCCCACCGCCATCGGCTACGACGACCGGGACGACCGGGAGGAGCAGGAGCGACAGCGCTCCGCCTGGCAGCTGGTGATGCGCGGTCACGCAGTCGCCAATGGTCTCCCCGTCATCGCTGTCAATCGTGTCGGGCGAGAGCCGGCGCCCGGTGATGACCCCGAGGCGGGTATTACCTTCTGGGGCAGCTCCTTCGCTACCGGACCTCAGGGCGAGATGCTCACCGAGCTTCCCCTCGATGAGGAGGCGACGGAGATCATCGACATAGACCTCAAGCGATGCGAATTGGTGCGCCGCTGGTGGCCCTTCCTCCGCGATCGGCGGATCGATCACTACGACGACCTGACGAAGCGGTATCGCGACCCCTTTTGACACTCACCTTCTTACCCTCACCTTATTATGCTACGACTAATTGAGAACGACCCATGGCTGGAGCCCTACGAGTCCCCAATACAGGGACGGTACGAGTATGCCAAGTGGAAACTCCGTGAACTGACAAAAGAAACCAATGGCAGCCTCTCCGACTTTGCTGACGGGTACCTCTACTACGGGCTTCACCGTATAGAGGGAGGAGAGTGGGTCCTGAGAGAGTGGGCGCCTAATGCGACAGCCATCTACCTCCTCTGTGACGGCAACGGCTGGGCCAAGGATGAGGCATATCGCCTCAGCGCCCTCGGCAATGGATCGTGGGAGGTAAGACTACCCGCTGACACACTCGCTCACGGGACGCACTACAAGCTCCTCGTGGAGTGGGAGGGTGGTAGCGGTCTACGCATCCCCGCATGGGCTGACTATGTGGTGCAGGACCCCGGGACGCACCTCTTCAGCGCCGTCGTATGGGATCCCGAGAGACCCTTCACCTTCCGGAGCAAACGCCCCACCCTCGGTCACGAGCCGCTCCTGATCTACGAGTGCCACATCGGTATGGCGACGGAGGAGGAGAAGGTCGGTACCTATCGGGAGTTTATGGAGAATGTGCTGCCGATGATCAAGGAAAAGGGCTACAATGCCCTGCAGATCATGGCGA
>NZ_AQWR01000005.1 GCF_000375645.1 Porphyromonas bennonis DSM 23058 = JCM 16335
TAGACCCGGGTCGAGGGGCGTAGCCCCGACGACCCGGGGGTCAGGCGTTGCCAGCGATCCCGCGACCCCGCTAGGGTGTCGCACTGATTGACTGACTGGTATGTGCGACACCCTGGCGGGGTCGTACACCTTGAATGCGTCGTCGTTTCCCGGGGTCTTCGGCACTNCGTGCCTCGACACCCGGTCTAAAAAGCGATGATCCCTCCGGGGCTTCGCCCCTGCGGGATCGGCAGGCGGTAGCAGCAGGGCTGGGAGTCGACAGGATTGCACAGCGACAGGGATTATCACTTCTTTGCTTTAAGGCTCAAATGCGTCACCCCTGTCTCAGGGGTGAAGGGCTTGCCATGATGGCAAAATTTCGTACCTTTGCGACCACAAACAGGGATGGCGAGGTAGCTCAGCTGGTTAGAGCGCAGGATTCATAATCCTGAGGTCATGGGATCGTGCCCCATTCTCGCTACTCATTACACAAAGAGCTCAGACGATCACTCGTCTGAGCTCTTTGTGTGTTGTGCCCCGTCAGTAGTCCTCTTGAGAGCCGGGGGTAGGGCGGGAAAATAGTGCTCCTAGCCTAGAGCTTCTGCATGGCCACTAATCGTGCATAATACCTGTCCTGAGCCAGTAATTCCTCATGAGTCCCTCGCTCCACAATCCGTCCCCTATGTAGGACTATGATCTGATCCGCACTGATGATCGTGGAGAGACGGTGAGCGATGACGATAGTGGTGCGCCCTCTCATGAGGTGCTCCAGTGCCTCCTGCACCAGTCGCTCAGACTCCGTGTCCAGAGCAGATGTAGCCTCGTCGAGGATCAGGATGTCCGGGTCCTTGAGTACAGCGCGAGCGATGCTCAGCCGCTGACGCTGCCCGCCGGAGAGCTTACTGCCTCGGTCACCGATATTTGTCTCGTAGCCCTCGGAGAGCTCTCTGATAAAGTCGTCCGCATTGGCCACCTTGCAGGCAGCCACGATCTCCTCATCGGTAGCATCCTTGTTGCCGAAGGCGACATTGGCTCGGACGGTGTCATTGAAGAGGATTGCCTCCTGATTGACATTACCCATCAGCATCCTCAGGTCGTGCATCCTTAGCTCCCTGATGTCCGTGTCATCTATCTTGATGGACCCCTCGTCCACGTCGTAGAAGCGAGGCAGGAGATCCACAAGAGTACTCTTGCCGGAGCCACTCTCCCCCACGATCGCCAGCGTCTTGCCCTTAGGGATGGTGAGATCGACATCTCTCAGGATCCAGTGGTCGTCGTAATTATTGTAGCGGAAGGAGACATGATCATACCGAATCTCCCTCTCGAAGCGGATCTCCTTAGGGCGATCTGGATCCTGGATCGGATTGACTGCCGAGAGCACTTCGTCAATGCGGGTGAGTGATGCCATCCCCTTACGTATGTCGTAGGAGGCGCGGGAGAATTCCTTTGCAGGATTGATGATGCTGTAAAAGATCACTAAGTAGTAGATGAAGGTGGAGGCATCAAAGCCGACACTATTGTGGAAAATAAGCGTCCCACCAAACCAGAGTACTACCGCAATGGTGACCGTGCCAAGGAATTCGCTCACGGGATGGGCCAGTGCCTGCCGCGAGGCTACATGCCGGGAGATGGTCCGGAACTCCTCATTCTGGCTCTCAAACCGCTCCTGAATGGGCTTCTCGGCATGGAAGGCCTTGATCACCCTAAGCCCGCCCAATGTCTCCTCAAAGAGGCTGATCAGATAGCCCCACTTCGTCTGCCCCTCGAGGGAGTCGCGCTTGAGTCGCTTGCCTATACGACCCATGACAAATCCCGCCATAGGGAGCAGGAGCATCACAAAGAGGGTTAGCGAGGGACTGATGATCAGCATAGCAATCAGCGAGACGAGGATGATGAGCGGGTTCTTGATCATCATGTCGAGCGAACTGATCAGGGAGTGCTGCACCTCATTGACATCACCTGAGATACGCGCCAGCAGATCGCCCTTCCGCTCTCCGGAGAAGAAGGCAAGGTTGAGCCCAAGCACTCTCTCATTGAGCTGATTTCGTATGTCCCTCACCACGCCTGTCTGGACCGGGATCATAAAGAAGGAGGCGGCATACTGCACGGACACCTTCAGCAGTGTGATCGCCACCAGATAGAGCGCCAGGATCATCAGAGACTTGGAGACGCCGTAGGCATCGATCATCTGCGTCACCGCATAATTGAAGTTGTTCTGTATCCCATTCATTAGGGTGGAGAGAGAGAGCTCACTCCACGGCATGAAGTGGTACGTGGTGGTGTCGATCCCGAATAGAATCCTCAGGATAGGTATCAGGAGTGAGAATGCCAGTAGGTTTAGTAGCGGCGCAATGGCATTGCAGGCAATGTTACCTGTGATGTACCACTTATACTTGGGGAGAAATCGTCTGAACGCTCGGAAAAAGTCCTTCATCAGGGTAAGGTGTTAGTATGTCGCAGTCCAATCAGATCTTGCGAAGCTTGGCAAACTTAAGGATCATCTGCTTCTTCGATCCATCATCAAAGGTGACCAGGACCTTAGTCCCGGAGACACTCTGGGAGAAGCCCTCCACCCGACCTACGCCGAAAGTGGGGTGCTCCACGCGGTCGCCCTTGCTGAGATCGGCCTCGCTCACTCGATCGATCAGAGGAGCATTGTCCTCCTCCTTCGTCCGTATCACCCGACGGACGCGTCTAGGCTTGGGATCGAGATGGCGGGAGGACTGCACCGGAGCAGAGGGTGTAACTGTAGGTCTCTCCACTCGGGCAGTGAAGTGGGGCAGGTAGTCGGTTAGCCCGGTATGATCCTCGAGGTATCGTGGATCCAGATCGAGGAGGAAGCGGCTCGGTCTCTGATAGTCGAGCTGACCGTGGGTCATACGGCTCTGAGCGTAGGAGAGGATACACTTCTCCTTGGCTCGAGTGATAGCGACGTAGAGGAGTCGCCGCTCCTCCTCGATGTCCTTCTCCTCACTGTATCGGTCACTGGGGATCAGCTGATCCTCGAGCCCCACGCAGTAGACCTCCTCGTACTCCAGTCCCTTAGAGGCATGCATAGTCATCAGGGTGACACGGGGCGTGCCGTCCTCCTTCTGATCCGCGTCGGTGAAGAGCGACATATCGCGGACAAAGTCCTCGATGGTCACAGGATCGTCTGAGAGCTCGTAGTGAGCGTCCTCATACTCCTGCACTGCAGAGACTAACTCATTGAGGTTATCCAGCTTAGACAGAGACTCCACACTCTCGTCGCTGTACATACCTGTCAGCTGCGTGGCGAGGATGAGATGGCTCATATACTCCGCCAGAGTCATGCCGGTATTAGCCGTCTCGCGTAGCTGATCAATCAGCTCCACAAAACCGGTGATCCGCTTGATAGGGGCTGCCTTGAGAGACTCTGACATCAGATCAGGATCCGATGCCACCTCCAGTAGGGGTTTCTTTTGTCTATTAGCGAGGTCGGAGAGAGTGCTAAAGGTTACGTCACCGATTCCCCTCTTGGGGGTGTTGTATACCCGTCGAAACGCCTCATCGTCACTTGCATTGATCACCAAACGGAGGTAGGCCAGGGCATCCTTGATCTCAGCCCGGTCATAGAAGGAGAGTCCACCGTAGATTCTGTAAGGGACGGAATAATTGCGTAACTGCTCCTCGAGGAGACGGCTCTGAGCATTGGTGCGGTAGAGTATCGCCACCTCCTCGGGTGATCTCCCTCGGCGAAGTGAGGCGGAGATCATCTCGGCGACCCGCTCAGCCTCGGACTTGCCACTAAAAGCATCGAAGAGGGTGAGCTTCTCCCCCTTGCCGGCGACCGCCTCCACAGTCTTGGGGATGCGGAAGCGATTTTTCTCGATCAGGCTATTGGCAATGTCGACGATATTGGAGGTCGAGCGATAGTTTTTCCGGAGCTTATAGACCACGGCGCCCGGGAATGTGTCACTGAAACTGAGGATATTCTCGATTACTGCTCCTCGGAAGGAGTATATGCTCTGTGCGTCGTCACCTACGACGGTGAGGATCGTATCGGGTCCCTTCAGTTGCTTGACGATCTCGTTTTGCACCCAATTGGTGTCCTGATACTCGTCAACAAGGATGTAGCGAAATCTCCTGTAGAGCTCGTCTCTCACCTCCGGGTGCTGTCTCAGCAGTCGCAGCATATTGATCAACAGATCATCGAAGTCCATCGCATTGGCCCTGAAGCAACGACTCAGATAGCCCCTATAGATGTCATCGAAACGGGGCATCCGGCGTAACCTCGGGTCGCTGTCTGAGAGACTGCCCGGGGTGAGTCCGTCATTCTTGCAGGCTGAGATCAGTCCGTAGACCTTCTTGGGGGGATAGTCTTTCTCGTCCAGCTTCATGTCTCGTATGATCACCTTGACCAAGGTCCGTGAGTCGCCCGAGTCATAGATGGTGTAGTCGCTATCGTATCCGAGGTACTTCCCATAACTACGTAGCCAGCGAGCAAAGATGGAGTGGAAGGTGCCCATAGGGATCATCTGAGATAGTCCATCTCCCACAATGGTTGCGATACGAGAGCGCATCTCTCTTGCAGCCTTATTCGTGAAAGTCAGAGCCAGCACCTCTGAGGGACGGGCCTTACCCTCTGCCAGGATGTAGGCTATCTTTGTCGTCAGGACGCGTGTCTTACCGGAGCCGGCTCCTGCGATCACCAGACTATCATGAGAGAGATCCTCGACAGCCTGACGTTGCTCCTCATTGAGTGTCGCTAAGAGCTCCTCGCTTGTCGTCATCATACCTCTCTTCCTGCTGCCTTAAATTCCTCTCTCAGATACTTTGCCGTGTGGCTGTCACAGCGCTGCACCATTTCCTCAGGTGTTCCCTGGAAAATGATGTGCCCTCCGTCCTTTCCTCCCTCGGGACCAATGTCTATAATATGATCTGCGGTCTTGATTACGTCGAGATTGTGCTCAATGATCACGACAGTATTGCCTCTATCTACAAGTCTATTGACAATAGCCATCAGCATGCGTATGTCCTCGAAGTGAAGGCCCGTCGTCGGCTCATCGAGGAAGTAGATCGTATTGCCGGTGTCACGCCTATTTAGTTCGCTCGCCAGCTTGATCCTCTGACACTCACCTCCGGAGAGGGTGGAGGAGGACTGCCCCAGCTTGATATAGCCGAGCCCCACGTCCTGTAGCACCTTGATCTTACTTCGGATGCGACTCTGCCCCTCGAAGAAGTCCACAGCCTGATTAACCGTCATCTCCAGCACGTCGGAGATGGACTGTCCTTTGTATCGTACCTCCAGCGTCTCTCTATTGTATCGCTTTCCTCGGCACGCCTCACACGGCACGTAGACATCGGGGAGGAAGTGCATCTCGATCCGGCGATAACCGTTTCCATTGCACGCCTCGCAACGTCCCCCCTTGACATTAAAGGAGAAACGCCCCGGCTTGTACCCTCTGATCTTCGCCTCCGGCATCTCTGTGAAGAGGTTTCGTATGTCGGTGAAGACTCCTGTGTAGGTAGCGGGGTTGCTCCTCGGAGTACGTCCGATGGGCGACTGATCCACCTGGACCACTTTATCTACCAGATCGATACCCTCTATCGAGTCATACTCCAGTGGCTCCGCCAGTGACTTGTAGAGATGCTTGGAGAGGGCAGGGTAGAGGGTGTCATTGACATAAGTACTCTTACCCGAACCGCTGACTCCGGTCACCAATGTTAGCGTACCCAGTGGAATGGAGAAGGGCTCTCCCTGCAGATTATTTCCCTTAGCTCCCATCAGTGTGAGACTCTTGCCCGAACCGCACCGCCGTATCTTCGGGATCTCAATGTCCTTCTCCCTCCTCAGGTACTGGGCTGTCAGCGTATCAGACTGCATCAACTCCTTAGGCGTGCCGCTAAAGACGATATGCCCTCCCTTGCGTCCCGCTCCGGGACCGATATCGATGATGTAGTCTGCCTGCTCCATGATCTCTCGGTCATGCTCAACGACTAAGATCGTATTGCCTTGGTCCCGTAGCGACTTGAGGGATCGTATCAGTCGGTCGTTATCCCTCTGATGAAGGCCTATAGAGGGCTCATCGAGGATATAGAGGACATTCACCAATCGGCTTCCCAGCTGTGTAGCCAGTCGTATCCGCTGCATCTCACCTCCGGAGAGAGTGGCAGTGGTTCGGTCTAAGGAAATGTAGGTCAGCCCTACCTCTACTAAGAATGAGAGACGACTCTCGATCTCCTTGCAGATCTCGGTGGCGACGACACGTCTCTGTCGGTCGATCTTGGCCGGGACCGACTTAATCTCCTCGAGTAGGTCAGGTATGGGCATCGACGACATCTCTGTGATGTCCTTGCCATTGATCTTAAAGGCAAGAGCCTCCTTACGCAGTCGCTTACCGTGACACCGAGGACAGGGGACGTAGGTGCTAAATTGCTCCGCCCACTTCTTTGTCTTTGCGTTATAGTCCCCCTCGGTCATCTTCTCGAGTATGGAGACGATGCCGTCATACTCGGTCAGCCTCTGTCGCACACCGGTCTTGGTGTGATAGAAGAGTGGATAGTCGACACCATTCAGCACGTCATCAATCAGCTCCTCCGGATAGTCCTCAATGGGGGTGTCGAGATCCAGATCGTGATGCTTAAGGATCGCATCCAACTGAGCAAAGAGGAGCCCCCGCTTGTACTTCCCGATCGGTGCCAGCCCTCCCTGTCTCATGCTGAGCTTTGGGTCCGGTATCACCTTAGAGAGATCTGGTGCGGTGACCACGCCGAGTCCCTTACACTTTGGACAACTTCCCTGTGGAGAATTGAAAGAAAACGTATTAGGGTCCGGATCCGGTAGCGACTCCCCCGCTTCCTCGTCCATCAGATTACGGCTATAGTAGGAGGGCTTAAGACCATCCTCCTGCATATCCTGTACGAGGATGATCCCCTTACCTATCCTCAGAGCCGTCCTGACGCTCTCCTTGATCCGCTCAGACTGCTTTGGCACCACCTTCAGCTTATCAATCAGGATCTCTATTGAGTGGTTTTTGTATCTCGACAAGGCGAGACCAGGCTTCAGATTAGTCAGCTCCCCATCGATTCGTGCGGAGACATACCCCTTCATGCGGTAGCTCTCGAGCAGCTCTCGATAGTGCCCCTTACGAGTCCGCACGACTGGAGCGTAAATGTAAACCTTATGGTCGACATAGGTCTCGAGTATCCGCTCGATGATCTGATCCTCTGAGTAGTGCACCAGCTCCTTACCTGTCTTCAGCGAGTAGGCGGTTGCACAGCGGGCGTAGAGCAGACGGAGGAAGTCGTAGACCTCCGTCGTCGTCCCTACGGTACTTCGAGGATTCTTATTGGTTGTCTTCTGCTCGATGGAAATGACTGGCGACAGACCGGTAATCTCATCTACGTCAGGCCGCTCCAGGTCACCGATATAGCCTCTGGCATACGAGGAGAAGGTCTCCAGGTAGCGCCGATTTCCCTCTGCGTAGATAGTATCAAAGGCGAGGGATGACTTTCCACTTCCACTCAGACCGGTAACTACGGTGAGTGAATTGCGCGGAATGGTCACGGAGATGTCACGGAGATTGTGCTCCCTCGCCCCCTGAACCACGATCCAACCTTTCTCTACAGCCTTGCTCTCTATTTTGCTCTTATCTTTCATAGATATAATGGGCAAAGGTACTCAATTATCGGCGTCGTGAGGAGGATTATTCTCAAGCCAAAGTCGGCAGTTGCGCGTCATCCACTTATAATTTGCTCGCCGGGCTGAACTTTGCTGAAATATCCTGTGGTACTCCTCCAGCGACATCTCAGTAATGTCCTCCCTACTGAGGTCGAGGATCGTGTCGTAGGAGGGGAAGAGCTTTGTCGGCTTGGGTCGACGATTGAAGGGGCAGGCATCCTGGCAGCTGTCACATCCGAAGAGCCTATTCCCCATCCGTCGGGTCAGCTCAGGAGAGACCTCATCATGGTGCTCCACGGTGAGGTAGCTGATACAGCGGCGGGCATCCATCCCTTCAGGAGAGAGCGCTCCCGTCGGGCAGACGTCCAGGCAGCGATGACAGGAACCACAGAGTGAGCGTCGAATCGGATGCTCCGACTCTAGCTCAAGCGTCGTCAGCATCTCCGCGAGAAAAAAGAAACTCCCTATACCAGGGATAATCATGCACCGGTTCTTCCCGATAAAGCCTATTCCTGCCTCGCTCGCCCAGTACCGCTCCAGGAAAGGCACGCTACCTGAGATGCAGCGGAAGGAGTGGGGTGCCACCCGCTCATTAATTCCCTCGCCAAGACGTACCAGTGCCTCCGTCAGCACATCGTGATAGTCCGGACCATAGGCGTACTTAGCCACCTGCGGCGCCTCCTTGGGCTGCTGTCTCACCGGATAGTATGAGGCTGCCACCACGATCACCGAGCGAGCACCCGGGAGGATCTTGTCGATGGGATTCTTCCTTACATCCACGTTCTTGGACATGTAGCCCATGCCCGCTGCCTTACCCTCCTCGAGCCAATGGTCGAGATAAGCCTGGTGCTCGTCCGACACCTCCCCAAGCCGAGCAAAGCCTACTGCATCAAAGCCATACTCCCTGGCTGCATCACGAATGAGTGCCCGCAGGTCCTGAGTCATTGCTGAGTAGCCCCGGAGAGCTGGTTGTAGATCTGCAGGTAAGCCTTACTATAGTAGTCGCAGTCCTTGCCATACTTCGCCTCCAGACCGCTGCCATGGGCGCGATTGAGACGCATGAGCTCCTCAGCTACGATGATCTCACGCTCAATCTCGGGCATACAGGTGATGAAGTCCCTGTCGTTGAGACGGAAGTACCAGTCCAAATCTCTCAGGCTCCGATCCAGCATCAGCGAGGTGATCTCCTCTGCGTCACCAGTCATCCCTGCGTCGTAGAAGGCTCCCACAAGGGGAAGCGAAGAGGCTCCATGCGGAACCACCTCATCAAGGATGGCCGTCTTGGACCGCTCCAGAACCTCTCGTGCACGGATCGAGTCACCTCGGGCTACGAGACCCTTCGCCAGCGGAGCAAAGATCATACTTCGGTAGGTCTCCAGCATACGGCGAGCATTCTCGTCCATGTAGGTCCCTGGGCGATCGGCTCCCGCCCAGCGGAAGCGCTCCATCACGTTGGTGTACATCCGATCCACGTCTACCTCGCTCGTGGTCCCCTTTGTCCGGATCGGGAGCACCTGATAGGCCATGCCGGTCTGGCGGAAGTAAGGCGTCAGACCCATACGATTGGACTCGCCAACCGTGATGCAGAAGTAGATCGGTCTCTCCCATCGATTGGCCTCGATCATATCGTAGGAGACCAGCTCCTCCTTACCGAGATAGCTCTTGCCCTCAAAGTCATACAGTGTCATAGGGCTCTTAATAAGCGCTGTATCGCTGGGGTAAAGCACACCTCTCTGGATCAGATCAGCAGAATCATAGGGTAGGGCGACCTTTGTGCTTGGGAGGTAGTCCACCTTCTGCACAATACCAGGGATATCCTTGGTGGAGGGGTCATCGGAGCCGATGAAGTCAAGTGCGTGCCTCAGCTCCAGCGTATCCCTCATCACCGGCACCACATAAGCGATGCCACGCTTATCACCCCCATACTCCTTCAAACCCCAAGTGATGGGCATTGGAGCCGCCTCGTAGGTCTGCTTCTTCATCTGCTCTATGTACCAGTCCGCCTGCAGGTATGAGGAGTTGCAGACCTTCAGGTCAGTCCGTACTCCCTCCACTTCCTGCGCATACCATAGGGGGAAGGTATCGTTGTCCCCATTGCAGTAGATGATCCCATTCGGCTCGCAACTATTAAGGTAGTTATTCCCCGTGTCGGCTGCGAGACGACGTCCCGAGCGATCGTGATCGTCCCAGTTTTGCCAGGCGACTAAGGTCGGTACCAAGAGACAGAGGGCTGTTAGACCGAGAGCCAGACCGCTCTTCTTCCTACTTCTCTCCCCGGTGATGAGGTCATAGAGACCGAAGACACCACACCCAATCCAGATGCTAAAGGCGTAGAAAGACCCCGCATAGGAGTAGTCTCGCTCGCGCACCTGATAGGGCGTCTGATTGACATACAGCACAATGGCTATACCGGTCATGAAGAAGAGCGAGAGGATGATCCAGAAATTCTGCCTGCTCCGCTCTCTTCGGCTCAGCAGCTGAGCAATCAGTCCCAGGAGACCAAGGATGAGGGGCAGCATGAAGTAGCGATTGTGTCCGGGGTTGTCGGTCACAAAGGAGGGTAGGTCCGTTTGCGGTCCGAGGAATAGCCCGTCTATGAAGGGGATGCCGGTGATCCAATTACCCTTCGTCAGCTCTCCCTGTCCCTGGATGTCGTTTTGTCGACCGGAGAAGTTCCAGAGGAAATACCTCCAGTACATATAATTGAGCTGGTAAGAGAAGAAGTAACGGAGATTTTCTCCGAAGGTCGGTAGCGTCACCGTCTCCGCCTTACCCGCCTGGTTCACAGTCTTCGTCTCTCCCTTCACCTCACCCCAGATCTCATACCCCTGTTTAAAGTGGGGCATCATATTGCTGTAAACGCGCGGGAAGAGCATCTTCATATCGCTCCTATAGACCAGCGAGCTACTCTCCTGTCGCTCGTAGTGATCTGGGTCATCAGGAGAGAGCTTATTGGTCCGGGCGTAGGTGACCTTGGTGGTCGTCACCGGCCGCCCCTGAGCATCGTACTCCGGCAGAGAGGCGTAGGTCTGTCCATAGATCAGCGGGGTACTCCCATACTGCTCACGAGAGAGGTAGTACCGGAGTGCAAAGACATCAGCAGGGGTATTCTGATTCATCGGAATATCCGAGTTGGCTCGCACAAGGATCACACCATAAGTGCTGATACCGGCAAAGAGAAGTCCCATCGCCATGGTCAGGTGTGCCAGTCGATGTGCATCTGTCCGCATGGAGTACCAGAGGTACCAGACAAGAGCGGCAATCACGATGATCGGGACGATCCAACCGCTGCCCATAAATGGGATCCCCAGTAGGATGCAGGTGGAGAGGAAGCCCACTCTGAGGAGGGTCATCGGCACCGGTCGTCTCATCGATGCATAGACGGTCAGACTCATCACAAGCGCCAGCACCAGGACGTAGCAGATCAGACCACTATTGTAGCTGAGACCAAGCGTATTGACAAAAAAGAGGTCGAAGTACCCCGCCACCTCCGGCACACCTGGGATAATGCCGAAGAGGATCACAGCGACGAGGACAAAGGATAGCAGCGTAGCTACCACTCCGCCCTTCCACGTCGCCTTTTCTGTCCGCTTGAAGTAGTACACCAGCGCCATCGCCGGGATCGCTAGCAGATTGAGCAGATGGACTCCGACACTCAGTCCCATGAGGTACGCTGTAATAAGGAGCCAGCGGTCCTCCTTGATCGGATTGCGCGTCTCCTCCCACTTCAGTATGAGATAAAAAACGAGCGCTGTGAAGAAACTTGAGAAGGCATACACCTCACTCTCCACCGCACTGTACCAGAATGTGTCAGTGAAGGCATAGGTGAGCGAACCCACCAGAGCACTTCCCAGAGCAATCCACGCATAGTCCGCAGGTATCTCAGTCTCCTCGCGCCATGAGGCGGTGCGGAGGATGAAGGACCGCCGGATCAGGTGGCTGATTGTCCGAAAGAGAAGTAGTATCGTCAGTCCGGAGAGGAGTCCACTCAGGGCATTGCCCGCAATGGCAATCCAGTCGCCATGAGCAGGGAAAAGCTCAGCAAAGGCATTGTACGCCAGCATATAGAACGGCGCACCCGGCGGGTGTCCCACCTCTAGTTTGTGGAAGGTGGTAATGAACTCAGGGCAGTCCCATACCGAGGCACTCTTCTCCATGGTCACCCAGTAGACGATGGCAGAGATGGCAAAGACGAGCCAGCTCATGCCACGCTCCAGGCGCTTATAGTTACTTCGTTGCATGCTTATCTTCTCAACCGACCGTGACGTCACGATCAGTTGCAAAAGTAATGATTTTAGTCCGATAGGTGCTCCCTTCCACGATATTCTTATCAGGGAATACGCTTGTCCTATTGCTCACACCCCTTTATCAGCATCTAACTTGGTTGGGGATGGAAGTGTGCCTTGCTCTGATTAAGAAAAATATGGTATTTTTGGACAAAAGAAGACATTAAGTATGATAGGAGCAATTATCGGAGATGTGACAGGCTCATCCTATGAGTTTGACAATAATACGGAGGACTACGACCTCGACCTCTTCCGCGAGGGAACAACCTTTACGGACGACACTGTCTGTACTATAGCTGTGGCGGATGCGATCTTGCACCACAAGTCTTACGAGTCTGCACTCCTGGAGTGGTGTGACAGATACCCGGGGAGAGGGTACGGAGGACGCTTCCAGATGTGGCTCACCTCTGCTGTCCATCACCCCTATGGGAGCTACGGCAATGGGGCTGCGATGAGAGTTTCCCCGGTAGGCTGGGCGTTTGAGGATCTGGAGACCACTCTGGCAGAGGCTGAGCAGACCGCTCTCCCCACGCACAATCATCCAGAGGGGATCAAGGGGGCTCAGGTAGTAGCTGAGGCAATCTTCCGTCTCAGGCGAGGTGAGTGGGATAAGATACAGGAGCTCCTTATCTCGTCCTACGGAGCAGACTATGAGCGGCAACTTCCCGGCGTGGGTGTCTTCGATGAGACTTGTCAGGGATGCGTCCCTCTCTCCCTGCTCATACTGACTAAGTCGACAGACTTTGAGGACGCGATACGCTCAGCAATTCACTACGGCGGAGATAGTGATACCCTTGCTGCCATCGTGGGGAGTATGGCAGAGGCCTACTTTGGGGTCCCGGATCCACTTGCTGAGAGGGCTCTCAGCTATCTTCCACAGGAAATGCGGGAGATCTACGAGGAGTTTAGAGATTGCTTTATGTCGCCCTCTTCCTCTTCCCTATAGGTCTAGGATCGGAAGGGGGATAAAGCTCGTCTCAGGATAGTGCCTCTGCAGATAGCCACGGAGATATCTCTCGGTCTCTGCGGTGATCCTCTCATCGGTGGCTACACCCCTATTATATAGGAGTGCCGGAGTGGGGATGCCCCTGTGGCCAAGTGCTTCCATGCTGAGGAGGATGTGATTGATGCTTCCCAGCTTCGCTGTCCCGACGAGGATGCAGGGTAGTCCCTGGTCAGCAATGTAGTCTATATTGAGGTAGTCCTCCGTCAGCGGCACCATAAGTCCACCTGCCCCTTCGACCAAAACCTTGTCGTACTTCTGCTCCAGTAGATGAGTGTTGGCAGTCGCCTTGTCATACTCCGGTGCGCGTCCGTCGATGGCGATCGCCATGTGAGGGGAGCATGGGTAGGAGTATATAAGGCAGCAGGTCGTCCCATCGATATCCTCCGGCAGTAGTGCTCGATCCTCTATCTTTCGATGCATGGCAATATCCTCTGAGATCCCGTGATTGCCCGTCTGGATCAGCTTCTGAGTGATCACGTCCACACCCTCCTCGCGGAGTTTCCTTGAGATAAATCCAGTGGCGACTGTCTTACCGGCGTCCGTATCGATGCCGGAGACGAAGTAAGTCTTGAGGGGGAATAATTCTTTCATATCATCAATTGCTTTCATCGGCGCCCGTAGCCAAGTACTCCCACGTAGGTGAGTGGCAAGGAGGCGCATTGGGATAAGTTTAAGTTCTCTCTATACGTCTGCTCCATCGCTCCGAGTCTTCTTGGAGTCAAGAGACCCCCCGATCCGAGGCTATTGGTACCGGTATTGCGCAGGTGGCGAAGGAGTTCAATGAGGGTAGGGAAGTAGAGCGACTTCCGATACTGCTGTAGCTGTATGTCTCTAAAGCCTGCTCTCTGCAGGCCACTCTCGATCTCCTCCGAGTCGGGGTAGTGCAGCCCCACACCCGTAACCGCACTGAGCTCGCCAAGGTTGTCCGGGAGGAAGGTGCTGAAGACCAATTGGCCACCCAACATCAGGGCGTCGTATGACTTAGAGAAGAATGATAGTGGATCCTCCCACCACTGAATGCAAGAGGCGGAGGCAATAACACTGCACTCCATCGGCCAATCGATCCGCTCCGCATCTCCCGGCAGGAAGAGCCCGCTGGTCCCCACCTTCTGCCTCAGTGGTCTCTCCATCTCAGGCGACAGATCATTGTAGATAAATCGGCAGTCTCTGAGCCGCTCTACGAGGAGGGACGATAGTAGTCCCGTCCCACAGCCGATCTCAAGCACAGTGCCGCACTCTATCGGCTCTATCAGGCTGATCAGTTGCTCCGAGATCTCCCGCTGGACAACCCCCGCCGTCTCGTAGGTGGAGATGCTCCGGGCAAATCGGTCTGCAATGTCCTGCTTACGGGGTATCATAGTCTGAGCAGTTCTCTCCATGACTTTATGTAGGTGCCGAGGATCAGGTGAGGGGCGGTAGGGAGCTCCTCGATAGGTATGCTGCGATCCGACCAGAAGCGACGCTGCCCACCTGAAGGGATCACGAGATCGTGGTCACTGACTATTGCGCGCGTCCAGGGCACATCACACTCGGTAACAGAGCCACCGAGATCACCGACCCAGCGCAATTCCTCCTGAGCGGCGGTGATGCCCCGATGATCCGGTAGGGAGAGGAAGTGCGCGGTCGTTTCCTCTGAGAGGCACATCTGACGGACAAAGTGACGGTAGCCCTCCACATCCAGTCCCGTTGCCATCCTCTGATAGTCCACACCCTTTATACCATACCGGTCCGAGATCAGAGAGGGAGTACCATTGATCGCCACTGCAAGGGAGGGTGCCGGATAGCACTTGTGGAAATACTCCGCTGCCCAGACCCCCATGCTCCAGGCGACCAGATATAGCCGGCTGAAGCAGGACATATCAGGCCACTGAGGGAGCTCTCCTCGGTAGTCCCCTACAGAGAATAGGGTCCACTCCTCCGGTAGCTCCATCTCCAGCGCAAGAGAGTGGGGGGCACTCCAGCCGGTGAAGTAGAGGACAGCAGTTCCTCCATTGCTCCCCTGATGAAGCAGCTTTACATCCATCTCCTTACCACCTCTCCTATATGGTCGATCTCCTCAGTACTCATCGCCGCTGTGAGTGAGATGCGCAGACGCTCTCGTCCCGATGGCACGGTGGGCTTCCTGATGGGCCGCACAAAGAGTCCCTCACGCATAAAGTCCTTAGCTGCCTCCGCAACCTTCTGCTCTCCGGGGATCTCCAGGCTGATGATCTGACTCTCCGGAGCCCTTCCTATACGGTCCCCCAGTCGCTGCCTCATCTCCACCAGATGTGCCCTCCGGTCCTCCATCTCCCTTACCTTACGTAGTAGGAATAAGGTCCACCCGACCATCAGAGGTGGTAGTGCGGTGGTGTATATAAAGGGTCTCGCCTGAGAGACGAAGATCTCCCGTAGACTTGCCGACTGGAGGGAGTAAGCGCCTATCGAACCGAGCGCCTTGCCCAGCGTCCCGAGCAGCAGGTCGACTCCGGAGAGGAGACCAAGCTCGGCGCAGAGACCAAGTCCATGACCACAGAGACCCACTGAGTGTGCTTCGTCCACATACAGTCGCATCGAGGGAAAGTCTCTCTTGAGTGCCACAATATCTGCGAGTGGTGCCACATCTCCATCCATGCTGTAGACACTCTCCACCAGCACCCAGATATGGCGGTACTCCCCCTCATTCCGCTCTAGTAAGTCTCTCAGGCGGGTCACGTCATTGTGCTCGAAGCGGGCAAATCTACAGCCTGACAGTCTCAGCCCCTCGACCATGCTGGCGTGGATGAGTCTGTCAGCAAGGAAAAGCGTCTCTCCATCGACGAGGGAGGGTATGATCCCACTATTAGCTGCAAAACCACTGGTCCAGACAAGCGCCGAGGGAACCGAGTACTGAGCAGCGAGGTACTGCTCCAGCTCTTGATAGATCCGATCATTCCCCGTCAGGAGCCTTGCGGATGAGCTACTCATCATCGGGCGAAACTCCCGAGACTGGCGGTACTCCTCCGGCAGCCCGGACAACTCCTGTAGACCGAGGTAGTCATTACTGCTCAGATTAAGCAACTTCTTCCCACTTACATAGACATACTTCCCCTCGGTCTCAGTAGGCTGTAGGCTCCTATAGGTGCCACTCTCCCTGATCTGCTGCAGGCGCTCCTTATACTCTATCATCGATAGCACGCTCTTAGTACCCGGCTGAGTCCTCCGATGAGGCTATCCAGCTGCTCATCAGTAATCGCCATGAACTGAGGCTCTAAGTAAACCAATCTCCCGAAGGGACGCACCCAGATCCCTTCCTCCAGAAATCGGGGGATCAACTGCTCCATATCCACCGGCTCCCTCATCTCCACGACGCCGATCGCTCCGAGACAGCGCACCTCCCGCACGTCGCTTAGCTCCTGAAGTGGACTGAGTCCCTCTTGCAGCTGATTCTCTATATTGCTGACCTTACCACGCCAGTCCTGGCTGAGTAGAAGCTCGATTGATGCTTTGCTCACCGCACATGCCATAGGATTGGCCATAAAGGTGGGCCCGTGCATGAAGCAGCCCGCCTCGCCACTACAGATGGTATCTGCGATCTCTTGTGTAGTGGCGGTGCAGGCGAGCGTCATATACCCGCCGGTCATGGCCTTGCCTATCGTAAGTATATCCGGCTTAATACTCGTGAAGTAGGTCGCCAGCAATTCGCCGGTTCGTCCGAAGCCGGTAGCAATCTCATCGAAGATTAGCAACAGGTCGTACTCGTCGCAGAGTGCTCGAAGTCCCTCCAGATACTTGGGGTGATAAAAATACATTCCCCCGGCACCTTGTACAATCGGCTCCACAATGATCCCCGCTAAGTGATCCTGGTGCCTCTCTACCAACTCCTGCATCGGTCGCAGATCCTCGGGATCCCACTCGTCACCGAAGGCACATGCTGGCTGTGGCGCAAAGTACTGAACCGGCAAAGTGCCGTAGAAGAGACTATGCATGCTGGTGATCGGATCGCAGACAGACATCGCATGCCAGGTATCTCCGTGATAGCCTCTGCTGATAGTGGCAAAGTGGGTATGTCCCGCTCGACCCCTCGCCAACTGATACTGGATCGCCATCTTGAGTGCTACCTCTACCGACACCGACCCGCTGTCGGAGTAGAAGAGCCTGTCTATCCCCTCCGGAAGTATCTGATCGACAAGGAGCTGTCCCAGCTCCACTGCAGGGCGGTGAGTGAAGCCGCCAAACATAATGTGCGCCAGCTGCTCCGTCTGATCCTTGATCGCCCGAGTCAGAGTGGGGTGGCTGTATCCGTGGATAGCGCACCACCAGGAGCTCATCCCGTCGATCAGTTCTCTCCCATCCTCCAGTGTGATCACACACCCCTTGGCGGAGGCTACCGGATAGGTCTGCTGCGGGTGAACTGTAGAGGTGTAGGGGTGCCAGAGGTGTGTCCGGTCCCACTTTAGGAGTTCTTCTGTTGTCATGGCGAGATTTCTAGCTTTTCTGTTTCGGGCACAAAGGTAGTCATTCCGACTCTCAATCCTCTGCTCCGCTCTCACCAACGGAGACCCCTCAATCTAATACCGGTATTAGTCTTCACTATAGTCGGTATTAGTCGGCACTATTACCGGTAATAGTTGACTCTAATATCGGTAATAGATCTTACTGTCCACTATATGCTGAGAACTAAGACACTAAGACGATTTAGCGGCGGTGCAAAAATTCCCGCCTGTAACTCTCACCGAGACTTACGAGGTTGTGACTAATGCTCCTACTCTATCTCGTTGAGGATCAATAATTGAACTAAAAGTCCTTCGTGCAGTCGGTCAGGTGGGAAGGGTAAAGCGTCTCAAACGTATTATCGTCATAGTATATGATGACCTTCTGCACTCGCTTCGAGGAGGATCGCTCTGTAGTAGTCTGAGTGGCTTCCCGAGTGCGCTCCTCCACCTTTCCCCTTCTCACTCCACTATTAGGCACCGTAGCGGCTACCGGAGATGGAGTGGATCCGGAGCCGTCTCCATCGGAATCGCTGAAGAGGGGAATGGAGGTGCTCTTTACCTGCTGCTCACTGTAGACCTCGGTCCACATGGGTCCACTACCATGCAGCAACCAGTCAGACTCATATTGAGGATAAGCGGCAAGTATTTTACTGATCACGTCGACGCTGGGGTTATTTCGACCGGTCAGTACGTGATTAAGAGTCGAGGTATTGATGCCTGTCGTCTCTGCAAATGCCACCTGCGTGACCCCTTCGGTCTCTATGATGAGCTTGATTCTATCCCTTGTATCCATATATAAACGCACATATACGTATATCAGATGTACATAAATAATATCTCGATACAAATATATATGTAAATATCCGGATTAACGGTGTAGAAAGATTCAAATGAATCTATTTCGCACGCGGAGATGCTTGTGATGGTTAGAACATATTCTACATAAGGAATCCTAATCTATTGGTTTGCAATAGTCATAATGGTCTAAACCAATGTTAGTCATCCGGATCAGATGTAAATAGGAGGCTCGAGGGCTAAATAAAATCTAAACAAATGGACGTAAGTTAATGGCATACAATACTTAGTCTGTTCTCTATTTCAGCTTTAGTCGACGTTCTCCTGTGTTCGTGATTGTTCCACGACGCGATGCGCGAGACGATGACGTCTCGACGAAAGCATCAAGGCGATATATGTATGTAAATGCATTTTCGCTCAATAATATATGTACGTGGCGGGTTTGATACGTTTCCGTACATACATTCTCTACTTTTGAGAGGGTGGTGCTTGTGGGGGATCGACTTTTTAATCGTACTTTTGGATGAATGAGTCAGTATAGGGGGAGAGATGCTTAAAAGATTATGCGACAGATGAAAGATCTATGTATGTCCGTCAAGGGCATACGCCACTTTAGCGAGACGCTCTATTGCATCAGACTGGAGCCGATCAATCCTGGTGAAAGCGTGCCCTCGTTTGCACCGGGGCAGTTCGTTCAGCTACGGATCCATGCTCCTGAGGTGCTACTGAGGCGCCCCATATCCATCTACGGAGGCAGTGAGCATCACCTAGATCTGCTGATACAGGTGGCAGGAAAGGCTACAAAGTACCTGAGTACTGCTCCCATAGGAACCAAGGTGGAGGTACTGGGACCCCTAGGCAACAGATTTAGTGATCCGACCGGTGAGCAAATCCTCCTCGTAGGTGGCGGAGTCGGCATAGCCCCACTACTGACGATGGGGCGACACCTCCGGGAGGAGGGGCATAGACCCTGCTTCCTCCTTGGTGCACGGTCTGAGACTGCGTTTCCTGACCTGAAGCCCTTTGAGGAGCTGGGGCAGCTCCTTATTACTACTGAGGACGGAAGTCTGGGCGAGATAGGATTTGTGACTGATCACTCCGTCTGGTCGCAGGGCACACCCTCAGATATCTATTGCTGTGGTCCCACACCCATGATGAAGGCAGTGGCCTCACTTGTACGGGAGCGACAGATCCGATGCGAGGTGTCACTGGAGAATATGATGGCCTGTGGCATAGGGATCTGCTTGTGCTGCGTAGAGCCAACCCTGCGAGGGAATGTGTGTGTCTGTACAGAGGGACCGGTTTTTAATACTAAGGATCTATTATGGCAATGAAAACGATGAATGACCTCACGACTCGGATAGGTGATCTGACGCTGAAGAATCCTGTCACGACCGCCTCCGGAACCTTTGGGGACGGCGTGCTGATGAATCAGATCTATGATGTATCTCAGCTCGGAGGGATCTTTGCCAAGGCTGTGACTCTGGAGCCTCGTCAGGGTAACCCGAAGCCTCGTATGGCTGAGACCCCATCCGGTATGATCAATGCCGTAGGTCTGCAAAATAAAGGGCTGGACTACTGGATCAACCACATCTATCCTGAGGCAAATCAGCTGGGGACGGAGATCATCCCTAACGTCAGCGGATCGACCATCGACTCCTACGTGCAGGTGGCTGAGGCGCTTAATGACCTTGACCGGGTACATGCCATAGAGCTCAATATCTCCTGCCCCAATGTCAGAGACGGGGGGATGCTCTACGGCGTATCGTGCGAGGGGACCGGGGAGATCGTACGAGCCGTACGACAAGTCTTCGATAAGACACTTATCGTGAAGCTTACTCCTAATGTGACCAGCATTGTTGATATTGCCAGAGCAGCTGTAGATGCGGGGGCAGACGCACTGTCTCTGATCAATACGCTTATGGCGATGGCTGTCGATGCTGAGCGAAGACGCCCTAAGATCTCTACGATCACGGGTGGACTCTCCGGACCGGCAGTGAAGCCCATAGCTCTTAGGATGGTCTGGCAGGTGTCTCAGGCTGTCGATGTGCCGCTGATAGGTATTGGAGGGATCTGCGACTGGAGGGATGCGATCGAGTTTATTCTCTGTGGTGCTTCCGCAGTACAGATCGGGACTCAGAACTTTGTGGATCCATTGTCCCCCCTAAAGGTGATCGAGGGCATCGACGACTATATGACCAGGCATCACTTCTCTTCGGTCAGTGAGATGGTGGGCGCAATGATCACTGATTAGTTCGCTACTGTCTGAGTCTGCAAAAACTTCAGTCAGCAGGGGAAAATAGGTAATTCTGTGAAGCAGAGTTATCGTTTTTTTGGTATTTTTGCGCTTGATAGCTAAGTCAGTCTGACAAAGTAAGTAGTACTCATGTCTTACAACTACACTGAGATCGAGAAGAAATGGCAGGCCTGGTGGCGTGACCATGAAGTATATAAGGTAGACGAGGATCCGTCTAAGGAGAAGTTTTACTGTCTGGATATGTTTCCCTATCCCTCGGGAGCAGGACTTCATGTGGGTCATCCTCTGGGATATATCGCCTCTGATATCCTCAGCAGATACAAGCGGCTCTGTGGCTTCAACGTCCTACATCCCATGGGGTACGATGCTTATGGACTCCCTGCAGAGCAGTATGCCATACAGACAGGACAGCATCCCGCTCTTACCACTAAGATCAATACTGACCGGTACCGCAAACAGCTGGATAACATCGGCTTCTCTTACGACTGGAGCCGCATGGTCATGACATGTGATCCGGAGTACTATAGGTGGACTCAGTGGGCCTTCATACAGATGTTTCACTCCTACTACGACACACAGCTAGATAAGGCTCAACCTATCTCCGCTCTGGCCGACCACTTCGCTAAGCAGGGGACGGAGGGGCTCCATGCTGTTGGATCTGAGGAGCTGACATTTACCGCTGACGAATGGCAGGAGTGGGATGAACGCAAGCAGCAAGAGGTGCTGATGAATTATCGCATCGCATATCGTGGCGAGACGATGGTCAATTGGTGTCCTGCTCTGGGGACGGTGCTCGCCAACGACGAAGTGAGCGAGGGCCTGTCTGTACGTGGAGGTCATCCTGTGGAGCAAAAGGTTATGAAGCAGTGGTGTCTGCGTGTCTCAGCGTATGCCGAGAGACTGCTCTCCGGGCTGGAGAATATAGACTGGACACCGTCTATCAAGGAGACTCAGCGTAACTGGATCGGTCGTTCTGAGGGGGCGGAGATCGTTTTTCACCTTCCCGATAACAAGGAGACGATTACGGTCTTCACCACCCGTGCGGATACCCTATATGGAGTAACCTTTATGGTACTTGCTCCGGAGAGTCCTCTGGTGGACGAGGTGACTACTGCCGACCAGAGAGAGGCGGTGGATGCCTACCTGGAGCGCACCAAGAGGAGATCCGAACGGGAGCGTATGATGGATCACTCCGTCTCCGGAGTCTTCTCGGGTAGCTATGCGATCCATCCTATTACAGGAGCTGAGATCCCTATATGGATCAGTGACTACGTCCTCATCGGATACGGTACAGGCGCCGTGATGGCTGTCCCCGCGCATGACTCCAGGGACTTTGCTTTCGCAAAGCATTTCTCTCTACCTATCATTCAGGTGGTCAAGGCAAATGGCACAGAGGTTAGTGACCCATCGATCTGGGAGGAGTCCATTGATAGCCATGAGGGGACGATGATCAACTCCGGCTTCCTCGATGGAATGAGTGTCGATGAGGCGATAGGTGCTATGAGAGATTATGTCGATGAGCACAAGCTTGGCCGTAAGAGAGTCAATTATCGTCTCAGAGATGCGATCTTCAGTAGACAGAGGTACTGGGGAGAGCCCATTCCGATTTACTACAAGGATGGTATACCTTACGCCTTGGACGAGTCCGACCTGCCGCTTAAACTCCCGGAGGTAGATAAGTACCTGCCCACAGAGACCGGTGAGCCGCCTCTTGGTCGAGCAAAGAACTGGTGTACGAAGGAGGGATACCCTCTCGAGCTATGTACGATGCCCGGATTTGCGGGTAGCTCTGCATACTATCTCCGCTATATGGATCCGCACAACTGTGAGGCTCTTGTCAGCAAGGAAGCAAACAACTACTGGAGAAGTGTGGATGTCTATGTGGGCGGCACCGAGCATGCTACGGGACACTTGATATATAGTCGATTCTGGAATAAGTTCCTCTACGACCTCGGTTACGTCTGTGAGGATGAGCCCTTCCGTAAGCTGATCAATCAAGGAATGATCCAGGGGCGATCCAGCTTTGCTTACAGAGTCATCGGGACCAATACCTTCGTCTCACTGGGTAAGATTGGGGACCACGAGGTACAGCCAATACACGTGTCCGTCAATATTGTCCACAATGATCGACTAGACCTCGAGGCGTTTAAGGCATCTCAGCGCGAGCTGGAGGATGCTGAGTTTATTCTGGAGGACGACGGCTCCTATATCTGCGGCAATGCGGTGGAGAAGATGAGCAAGTCTTACCTTAACGTCGTCAACCCTGACGATATCATCAAGCAGTACGGTGCTGATACGCTGAGGGTGTATGAGATGTTCCTTGGTCCTATAGAGCAGTCTAAGCCTTGGGACACCAATGGGATAGATGGCGCATTCCGATTTCTGAGGCGAGTCTATGGCTTCTTCTTCGATGACGAAGGGAAGCTAAAGGTGACGGATGACAAGCCGTCGAAAGACTCCCTGAAGTCTCTCCATACAGCGCTTAAGAAGGTGACACAAGGCATCGAGTCCTACTCCTTCAATACCTGCGTGAGTGCTATGATGGTCTGTGCCAATGAGCTCGCGAGTCAGAAGTGTACGTCCAAGGAGCTATTACAAGACTTCATCGTCATGCTCTCTCCCTTTGCTCCTCACCTTGCGGAGGAGGTATGGCATGCTCTGGGACATGACGATAGCGTGGTCGATGCCAAGTGGCCGGAGCTGAATGAGGACTTCCTCAAGGAGTCAACCATCACTTACCCGATCTCATTCAATGGTAAGGTACGCTTTACCATGGACCTCGCAGCAGATCTGAGTAAGGCAGAGATAGAGGAGATAGTCACTTCATCGGAGGAGACACAACGCTACCTTGAGGGCAAGAAGCCCGGTAGGGTAATCGTGGTTCCTCATAAGATCGTCAATATCGTCCTGGGAAAATAATAAAATACATCACGTATAGTTTTAACTTATAAGTCATGGGCATTAGCAAGTCAGCTAAGATCTGGCGGGAGGTAGAGGATTATATCCTGATCTTCTTAACCCTGCTGCTGTACACCTTCTTCTGGCGAGGATTTATCTTCTCTCACGAGATCACCTCTGGTGGATTATCCGGTATCGCTTCGGTGATCACATGGGCCTGCGACAAGGCCGGTATGACCTTCGATGTGGGTTGGCCGTACAATATCATCAATGGTATCCTGGTGGTACTATCGGTGATCATCCTTGGGTGGAAGTTCTCCATCCGTACTGTCTTCAGCGTCATCGTACTCGGTATATCCATCCCTGCGTCTGGTCAGTTCTTTGACACTCCTATGCTTGCCGACGATCCGGCAATGGCTGTCATCATTGGTTCTATCGGAATAGGCTTCAGCCTTGCGATGATCTTTGCTCGTGGTGGCTCGACGGGTGGTACGGATATCATAGCTTCGATCATCAATAAGTACAAGCACATGGCGATCGGGCGTGCTCTCTTGGCGATCGATGTGATCACGGTGGGCATCTCGTGGTTTATCTTTCAGGATCCGGATAAGCTGGTCTACTCATTCATCCAGATCATCACATGCAACCTGTCCGTTGATTTCTTCCTTAACGGATACCGCCAGTGTGTTCAGTTCTTTATCATCTCATCCAAGTATGAAGAGATCAGTCGTCTAATCATCAAGGAGGCAGGTCGAGGCGTAACCCTGCTAAAGGGCGTTGGGGCTTTCTCCGGATCGGATATGAAGGTGATGATGGTTATTGCTCGTCGTGCTCAGACCGCTACGATCATGAGGATCGTCAAGGATATCGATGAGCGGGCATTCATTACAGAGGCTCCGGTCAGAGGGGTCTATGGAGAAGGCTTTGACGTCAATTATGTGAAGTCTACGAAGAAGTCGCAACAGGAAGAGGAAGCACTAAGTACCTCATCAGCATCAGAAGAGGCTGAAGGATAAGCCTAGAAGACATCATGTGTGAGAAACGTAGGCTCATCCTTGCCACTCATAACGAGCATAAGACACAAGAGATACGAGACCTGATTATCTCCGAGGACTTGCCCTATGAGGTGGTGTCTCTCCATGAGATCGGCGACGACCTCGAGATAGAGGAGACAGGGGAGACTCTGATGGAGAATTCTCAGCTCAAGGCTGAGACGTGTCATCGGCGGCATCACATAGATTGCTTCGCCGACGACACCGGGCTGGAGGTTACCTCTCTGGGAGGTAGACCCGGGGTCTACTCAGCTCGCTATGCAGGACCGGCGTGCCGACCGGCCGACAACATCCGTAAGCTCCTCCACGAGCTGGAAGGCGTCGAGGACAGGACTGCAGTCTTTAAGACCGTAATCACTCTGATCTTAGACGATAAAGTCCACACCTTTGAGGGTCAGGTCAGGGGGGCTATCACTGAGCAGCCACGGGGAGAGGACGGATTTGGCTATGATCCGATCTTTCAGCCCGAGGGCTATGACTGCACCTTTGCACAGATGAGCGAGGAGGAGAAGAATCATATCAGCCACCGAGGTAGAGCTGTGGAGGCTCTGATCTGCTTCCTTAGATCACTTCACGGATGAGGAATTATCTATGAGCGTGGGAGCATCGAGGATCAGCCTCTTTGAGGACGATCATGAGATAAAGGCGTACAGGCTGAGTGAATTGCTCGGAAGTGTCCGCCGTGCTCTCGAGGCAAGCTTCAAAGGGTACTACAGGATAGTCGCAGAGGTGGCGAGCATCAACTCGAATGCCTCCTCCGGGCACGTCTACCTCGAGCTGACAGAGACGAATAAAAGCGGACGAAAAGTAGCCTCCACACGAGCCACCATGTGGTCCGGTACTGCTAGGAGCGTGATGCAGCGCTTCTGCGATGTAACGGGCAGTTACCCTCAGGTAGGGATGGAGCTCCTGATGACTGTGAGCGTCACGTTTCATGAGCAGTATGGTTTTTCGCTAAATATCCAGGATATAGACCCCAATCATACGCTTGGCAATCTGGAGCGCATCCGTCGGGAGACCATCCAGAAGCTGAAGGAGAATGGGATCCTGAATCTTAATAAGGAGCAGTGCACACTCCCCACACTTACCCAGAGGATAGCCGTCATCTCCTCTGAGACGGCAGCAGGGTGGGGCGACTTCCGTGATCAGATGCGGAGGAGCGCCCTTGCCGGACTCTTCCACTTCGATCTATACCCGGCTACGATGCAGGGTGCTACCACCACGAAGACAGTGATAAGTGCGCTGGATAGGATCTATAGCCATGCAGACTCCTACGATGCTGTGGTGATCCTGCGTGGTGGGGGCAGCCCGATAGACCTCTCCGCCTTTGATGACTATAGACTCTGCGAGTATATTGCCTGCTTTTGCCTGCCGGTGATTACCGCTATTGGCCATGAGCGTGACTTCTCCGTAGCGGACCATGTGGCCAACACATCGGTCAAGACACCTACGGCAGCAGCAGAGTTTTTGATCCATCGACTGGAGGAGCAGGTGAGTAGGGTGGTCGATGCTGGAGATCAGCTGAGCAGTCTGCTCCTCGATCGCTATCACCGGATGCAGCAGCTCCAGGTCGATCACCCCACGCGACTGGGGAAGGTGCTGTCCACCCTCGAGCGACGGGAGAGTGATCGCATGCGGCGCTCTGAGAGGAGACTGAACTATGCTATGCATGCTCACCAAGAGGCTCTCCGTGATCACGTCGAGGCCTTAGCCAAGCGATCCACCACGCTGCTCTACGACCACAGGATGCACGTCAGCTCTCAGTCTGTCAGTCTGGAGAGCAGGAGTAAGCGTCTTTCTATGATCCTATCGAGGATCATTCCACAGGAGCAGGAGAAGTTGGATAACTACTCTAAGCTGGCAGAACTCTACAATCCTGAGAAAATCATGCTTCGCGGGTTCCTGCCTGTTCTTCAGGGAGGACGCCAGCTCACTTCGATAAGTGAGGTGGACAGCGATAGTAACTTACAGATCCTGATGACCGACGGCTCCATAGAGGGCAAGGTCATCCATATACACACTGATAAGTCTCAATAGACCCATGACCAAAGAAGAGATCAAGGAGAAAGTAGATGCGCTGACTTACGATGAGGCCATTGCCGAGACGGAACGCGTGCTCTCACATCTGGAAGAGGGTAATCTGCCTATAGATGAGGTGCTTAGCCAGAGTCGATATGCCGTGGCACTGATCACTCACTGTCGGGCAAAGATAGCGCAGGTAGGCAAGGAGGTCGATCGTATACTGGACGATCTGGACCCCAGTCCCGATAAGGAGTAACAGTCTAATATTTGAACCTGAAACTAATATCGGTATTAGTGATTACTATTACCGGTATTAGGCAACACTAATACCGGTAATAGATGACGCTAATATCGGTATTAGAAACGTGCGATAGTGATGTGCTGGTTACCAGGCTTGTGTGTATGGGTTTTATAAGTACTCCCGTGCAGGGACTTTGGCGCTGCTGGTCTTTGTTCTTCCTATGTTTCGAATCCACTTTTATTGAGTATATAATAGCGATTATGTTAAGTAAGAAGCGAGGGAGATACATGAGCTCAATAATGAAGTCAGTGGGAATGGTTAACTTTGACTCATAAGAAACAACTACAAGCTCGTAACTACCATGAGAGAATCCGATACAATAAACCCTGAGCAGAAAGTCATGCTGCCAAGCGACAAATTCGCAATCTGTATCTCCAGATCCCAGTGCAGTGGCGGAGTTACATTCGCCCATCTGCTTGGGGATAAGTTAGGTATACCTGTTTACGATGACAATATCTTCGACCTCTCTGCGAAGGATCACAATATCCGGCGCGATCTCTTTGTGAAAAATGAGGATAATACAGACTTCTCAGTCCCTATTATATACGGTGCGGAGTATGCTTCGTCAGGAGCGATGATCACCTATACGGATAACTTTTTGTCCAATAAGAACATTCACAGTATGCAGTCAGAGACAATCCTGAGGCTTGCCGCTGAGAGCTCTGCCATATTCCTGGGTCATACAGCTGACTTCGTGTTAAGGAACCACCCTAACCTACTGAAGCTCTATATCTCCGAGCCGATGGCTATTCGCATAAAGAACCTCCAGAGAGACTACGAGGGAGTCAGCGATGAGGAGGCGATGGATAGACTCCTGAAGCTGGATAAGGAAAGGCGTCAGTACTACAACTATTACACCGGCATGCGCTGGGGACGCTGTGAGACTTACGATCTGGCTCTGCAACCGTCTTTCTTTGGCATAGATTATGCAACTGATTTAGTAATGGAGATTATTCGCGCCAAGCAGTTCCCCCTCATGGGCACCTCCTTGGCAGGCGAACATTAGGTTCCAAGTCCATAACTAAGCAGTTTGTATAGATGTCAAATAAAAATAATAAGAAGATATATGACCCAATAGTGGAGTCTTCTATTTCCGACCAGGAGGACTTCGATACCCTCTTTGATCAGCCCTCATCCGATGGAGGGGGCTCGGGAGGAGATGATGCGAGTGGCGGTCAGGAGTCTACTCAGAAGACTGAGACTCCCACCCTGGATGCCTACGGTACGTGGCTCAATGAGCAGGTGAAGAGAGGGAAGCTGGATCCCGTGTATGGTCGTGAGAAGGAACTTCAGCGGATCACTCAGATACTCGCAAGGAAAAAGAAGAATAACCCCCTACTCCTGGGTGAGCCGGGTGTGGGAAAGACAGCGGTAGTCGAGGCTCTGGCACAGAGAATCGCATCCGGAAATGTCCCACCCTATCTGCTCAATAAGCGGATCGTTGCGGTGGATATGTCGTCCATTGTGGCGGGGACGATGTATAGGGGACAATTTGAGGAGCGGATGAAGAAGCTCATCCACGAGCTCAAGGCAAATCCCGATGTCATCCTCTATATGGATGAGATACACACTCTTATGGGTAGCGGCAACACCCAGGGAGGAGTCGATGCCGCCAGCATGCTCAAGCCGCCACTGGCACGAGGTGAGATCCGCTGCATCGGTGCCACAACTCTAGAGGAGTATCGTAAGAGCATCGAGAAAGATGGTGCGATGGACCGGAGATTTCAGAAAGTTATGGTCAACGCTCCTGACGAGAAGGAGACACTCCTTATTCTAAAGAAGCTCCAGCCGATCTACGAGAAGCACCATCACGTGACTTATACGGAGAAAGCCCTTGAGTCAGCCGTCTATCTGACTGAGCGCTATGTCACTGACCGGCAATTCCCCGACAAGGCGATAGATGCTCTCGATGAAGCGGGCGCCTACTCCTTTATCAAGAATCAGAAGCCGGTCGATCTGAAGCCCTATCAAGACCAGATCGACGAGATACGGAAGCTGAAGCTTCAGTACGTCAACGAAGGGCGGTATGACCTTGCCTCTCAGGCGAGGGATAAGGAGAAGCAGTATCAGGAGGATCTTAGGACGGTCAAGCGTAGCCTGGAGCGTGGTGAGATGCTCGGCGACCCTACCCTCGTGGACAGTCAGGAGGTAGAGTACGTGGTGTCTCTGGGGAGCGGCGTGCCAGTACAGTCCTTTACCGCCGGAGATCTAAAGGCACTCTGTCAGCTAGAGTCTACACTGAAGTCCAAGGTGATCGGTCAGGATCATGTGGTGCGCGACGTCGCTACAGCCATCCAGCGGAATAAGGTGGGGCTCAGAGACCCGGGGAAGCCCATTGGCTCCTTCCTCTTCTTAGGATCCTCCGGCGTCGGTAAGACATATCTCTCTAAGATGCTCGCTAAGGAGCTCTTTGGCACAGAGGATGCCATGATCCGTGTGGACATGAGTGAATTTATGGAGAAGTACTCCGTCTCTCGACTGATCGGTGCTCCTCCCGGATATGTCGGATATGACCAGGGTGGCGAGCTAACGGTGAAAGTGAAGCGACGCCCCTACTCCGTGATCCTCTTCGATGAGATCGAGAAGGCTCACCCTGATGTACAAAATCTTATGCTACAGATCCTTGATGATGGTGTACTGACAGATAGTACAGGTGACAAGGTTAATTTTAAGAACACCATCATCATCATGACATCCAACGTCGGGACTCGCCAATTGAGCGAGTTTGGTACCGGTATAGGATTTAAGGATCAGAGCGATGGAGATGAGGCGGCTGAGCAGGTGATCCGAAAGGCTCTCAATAAGCGCTTTGCCCCTGAGTTCCTCAATCGTATCGACAAGATCGTTACCTTCAATCAGCTCAAAAAGCAAGACATCCGTAAGATTACGGATCTGGAGCTGAGTAAGCTGGATAAGCGTCTGGAGAACCTCAATATCCGAGTGCAGTACTCCGATAAGGCGAGAGACTTCGTGGCTGAGAAGGGGTTTGATCCTAAGCTCGGAGCCAGACCGCTCAAGAGAGCAATAGCGCAGTACATCGAGGAGATGATCACGGACGGAATCATCAGTGGCGAGGTGCAGCCGGGAGAGGATTACCAGATCGATGTGGATGGTACGGGGAAGGACATGAAGCTGAAGATCATGGTACCGGAGCCGCTACTGATCTCATAAGTAATTGATACTACTCAGAGAGGGGCATTATGGCATATGAGCTGTGATGCCCCTCTCTCTTGGGACTTCGGGCGATCACTTCGTCCCCACAATTGCGTATCTTTGTAGGAAGAAATCTTAGTAACCAATGGTACCATTCTCAATAGATCCAGATAAAATCATCCTCGGCATCGAGTCCTCCTGCGATGACACCTCAGCTGCTGTCCTAAGGGGTCAGACACTCTTGTCAAATGTCATAGCGAGCCAAAAGGTCCACGAGCAATACGGTGGCGTAGTGCCCGAACTGGCCAGCCGAGCCCACTTGCAGAACGTGGTCCCCGTCATCAGTGAGGCTATTCGGCAGGCCGGGATCACGCGTGAGGATATAGACGTGATCGCCTACACGAGAGGTCCCGGTCTCCTAGGATCCCTGCTGGTCGGAGGGACCTTCGCCAAGGGGATGAGCCAGGCGCTCGGTATCCCGATGGTAGACGTCAATCATCTGCAGGGGCACGTGATGGCTCACTTCGTACAGCAGCCGGGCGAGGAGCGACCTGTCCCCCACTTCCCATTCCTCTGCCTGCTCGTATCAGGAGGCAACTCGCAGATTATTCTAGTCCATAGCCCCCTAGACATGGAGATTATCGGCAAGACCATCGATGATGCTGCCGGCGAAGCATTTGACAAGTGTGCCAAAGTGATGGGACTGGGGTACCCTGGAGGACCGGTCGTCGATCGACTTGCCAAGGAGGGAGACCCAAGGGCCTTCCACTTCGCCAAGCCCAGAATAGAGGGCTATGATTACAGCTTCAGTGGGCTGAAGACCTCCTTCCTCTACACCCTAAGAGATAATCTGGAGAAGGATCCTCTCTTTATCGAGAAGAATAAGGAGGATCTGTGTGCTTCACTCCAGGAGACCGTGATCGAGCTCCTCATGGAAAAGCTCGAGCGGGCTGCTGAGGATCTCAATATCGATCAGGTGGGTGTAGCCGGCGGTGTCTCCGCCAATAGCCGCCTAAGACAGGCCTTTGTGGACTATGGCGAGCGTAGTGGTAAGGCTGTCTTTATTCCCCCATTCAGCTACACGACAGATAATGCGGCGATGATTGCAATGGCCGGTGCCTGTCTCTATGCTGCAGGTCGACGTAGCGAGATGACGGACGCCCCTTACTCAAGGATCACAATCTAAGCGCCAAGTATATGGAATACGATAAGTCACTACACAAGTACTTGACGGAGCTCAGTGCTACAGCTCTGCAGGTATCCGAACTCCTACTCTCGCTCAAGTCCCACTTGTCAGTGGCTGAGAGCTGCACCGGTGGGCTGATCGCTGCCACCTGTACTAGTATAAGTGGTGCCTCAGACTGGTTTGATACCGGAGTAACCACTTATACCCGGCACAGCAAGCGTGATGTCCTCGGGCTGAAGGATCGGGAGATCCGTGACGGGCTTGTCTCTGAGGCCACTGCTATCGCCATGTGCGAGCACATAGCGAAGCTCTCAGCAGTCGATGTCGCACTCTCTACCACAGGAGTCGCCGGACCATCGGAGAGCGAGGGGTACAAGCCATGTGCAGCGTGGATCGCCGTCCATACACCTATGGGCACTGTCTCTCGATGGCTCGAGCATGAGGATGAGGGACGAAACACCAATCGCGCATTCATCGCCCTTCAGGCGCTCTCACTACTTCGCGAAGAGCTGCAGAAGTATCTAGAGACCTCGTGGGGATGACGCTTCAGGAGGCACTCAAAAAAGCATTCGGATATACTGGCTTCAGACCCAATCAGGAGGAGGCTTGTCGTAACCTTCTCCACGGTCGTGATCAGCTCGTCATACTGCCCACGGGCGGCGGCAAGTCGATCTGCTATCAGCTGCCGGCCATTCTCCAGGATAGATGTGCCATCGTAGTGTCGCCTCTGATTGCGCTAATGAGAGACCAGATCGACTCACTCAATCGGCATCACATCCCCTCGGCCACCATCAATAGCTCTCTCTCTGACTCTGTACGACGCCAGGTGCTTCTACTGCTACTCAGGGGAAAACTGAAGCTGCTCTACCTGAGCCCGGAGACTCTGATGTCTCCAATGGGAGACTATATCCTGAGCAATGCCAAGATCTCTTTCTTCGCCATAGACGAGGCTCACTGTATCAGCCAGTGGGGCCATGACTTCAGACCCGAGTACTCGCAGCTTGGATTTCTTAAGCAAAAGTACCCTTCCCTTCCCATCATCGCACTGACGGCAACAGCCGACCCTGCCACAAGGAAGGATATTATCAATAAATTGCAGCTGACAGATCCTGTGGAAATAGTCGGGGACTTCGATAGACCTAACATCCACATCTCGGTACGGCGAGGAGTAAAGAAGAGAGAGAAGCTAAGGCAGATAGCAGACTATATCGAGGAGCAGGGCACACTCTCCAGCGGCATCATCTACTGCACAAAGCGCAAGGATACTGAGATGCTCTCCGAGTATCTCAATAGTCAAAACATCCACGCTCTGCCCTACCACGCCAATATGTCCCCCGAAGACAGACTGGTGGTCCATCGTGCCTTCCTTTCGGGAAATGTGCAGGTGGTCTGTGCTACCGTAGCCTTCGGGATGGGGATCGACAAGCCTGATGTGAGGTGGGTCATACACTACAGTATGCCGATGAATATCGAGCAGTACTATCAGGAAATAGGACGAGTCGGCCGTGATGGTCAACCGGCAGAAGCCCTGATGTACTACTCCTTTGGAGATCTAAAGGTACTCGAACTACTCATCAAGAACACCCCAAACGAGGATCTCAATAAGGCTAAAATGGACTATATGAAGCGCTTCTGCGAAGCAACAGTCTGCCGACGGAAGATCTTATTAGCCTACTTCGGACAGGAGACTGCAGAGGCGTGCGGTAATTGCGACCTCTGCCTCTTGCCACCGGAAGCTACCTTTGACGGTACAATCCATGCTCAGAAGGTGATGAGCACCATCGTAAGGGCACAAGAGACACTGACTGTGGAGGATGTGGCAAACATTCTGATAGGATCTCAGCAGAGAGAGCTCTGGAGCAGAGGGCTCAATAGACTGACCACCTTTGGGATCGGTAGGGATGAGACCTGGCTGGCATGGAGGGAGTATATCTACCAGATGACCCAGAATGGTCTCATCGCCATAGACTACAGCAATAGCTGTCGCTTTACGATGACCAAGTTGGGCTGGGAAGTGTTAAGGGGAGAGATGTCCCTGACACTCACTAAATTCACCCCATATCGCAAGAAAGCGTGACCCTACTTATTGAGGGTGTACGTACCTCCACGTGCCGGCGATCTAAACCGCATTACATTTGGTCTGTAAGCTATGAGCTACAAGTGAATGGCTATCAGCAGGAAGTAGTCTGCCAAATCTAATACCGGTAATAGACAACACTAATACCGATATTAGTCTCAACTATTACCGGTAATAGTAATCACTATTATCGGTAATAGTCTGAGGTCATCTAGCTACGCTATCTCTGAAAAAGCACACAGATTAATTGCTTGTGTAAAACCGATCTGGGAAAAAGGGGAATAAATCGTACCTTTGCGGCAACACGTGGAGAGATTTGTGTCTGCTTGCAACCACGCTAAAACAATGCTAAAGGGCACTCTTGAGTCAATGAACAATGATCGGAGCTTCTTGCTCACGGATCGTGGAGTCTGACCGAGAGAGGCTTTGAGCGTTGCATGCTTTTAGGATAAGGGTCTCTTCTCGGTTTATAGACATTGTACACTTCATCTACTTAGGTTCATTGATATATGAAAACTTCTGATACCTACCTCTTTAGCTCCGAGTCTGTGAGCGATGGACACCCCGATAAGGTGGCCGACCAGATCTCTGATGCCCTCCTGGACAACTTCCTTGCTCAGGATCCCAAGAGCAAGGTGGCATGTGAGACATTAGTGACTGCCGGTCAGGTACTTATTGCCGGCGAGATCACCTCTGACGCTTACGTCGACCTGCAGTCTGTCGTGCGAGGAGTGATCGCTGACATCGGTTACACCAAAGGCGAGTATGGCTTCGATGCGCAGTCGGTCGGTATCCTCAGCGCCATCCACGAGCAGAGTCCTGACATCCATATGGGTGTCGTGCGTGAGTCGGACGAGGACCAGGGCGCAGGAGATCAGGGGATTATGTTTGGCTACGCCTCATGTGAGAGCGACAACTATATGCCACTCCCGATCGAGCTGTCTCACTCGATGCTGCAGATCCTATCCCAGATCCGCAAGGAGGAGCCGGACCTTATGCCCTACCTTCGTCCTGATGCTAAGGGACAGGTGACACTGGAGTATAATATGGACCGCACTCCTAAGCGCGTCAATACCATCGTCCTCAGCACACAGCATGATGACTTCGTAAAGCCGCATGATGGGATGAGCCAGGCAGAAGCTGACCGACTGATGCAGGAGAAGATCTCAGAGGATGTCCGCCGTATTGTGATCCCGAGGCTGATCGAGAAGTACAGCTCTAAGGTCCAGAACCTCCTCGATGATCAGGTCAGGTATCTGATCAATCCTACCGGTCGCTTTGTCCTCGGTGGTCCAGCCGGGGATACCGGTCTGACCGGACGTAAGATCATCGTAGATACCTATGGCGGCCGGGCTGCTCATGGTGGTGGTGCCTTCAGCGGTAAGGATCCGAGTAAGGTGGATCGCTCCGCTACCTATGCTGCTCGTTATCTCGCCAAAAACCTGGTTGCCGCCGGGGTGAGCGATGAGATCAAGATCCAGGTCGCCTACGCCATCGGTCAGGCAGATCCGGTGAGCATCTATGTGGATACCTACGGCAGGAGCAGAGTACGTGAGACGGATGGCGAGATCGCCTCGATGCTGTCCTCTCTCTTCGACCTCAGACCCTATCACATCATCAAGTCACTTCACCTGGAGTCGCCGATCTACAGGGAGAGCTCTGCCTACGGGCATATCGGCCGCACACCTCGAGTGGCGACGAAGTCCTTTACGGATGGGAATGGTCGGACGCTCACTAAGGAGGTGGAGCTCTTTGCCTGGGAAAAAACGGATCTCGTCGATAAGGTCAGGGGTGCTTTCCACTTCTGATACTCGCCAGAAGAATAACTTATGTCCGTCTTCCGCATGAAGGGCTTCGAGCTCGAGCAGGGCGAAGCAGCCATGAAGGTGGGTACCGACGGCACAGTGCTGGGTGCATACACCATCGAGTGGCTGCTGAAAAGGCATATCCAGCCTCGGCTGATCCTCGATGTAGGCACAGGGACGGGAGTCATCGCCCTCATGCTGGCTCAGAAGTTTTCCTCCGCAGTGGTTCATGCTATCGAGATCGATCATGGAGCAGCAGAGACTGCAAGGCGCAATTTCTCCCACTCTCCTTTCTCATCCCGGCTTCAGCTTACCGAGGGGGACTATGGCTTAGTTAGAGCGGAGGACCTGACCGACAGGTACGACCTGATCGTCAGTAACCCACCCTACCACAATGGGAGCTACCTCCCCGAGGATGAGCGGCGGCAGATCGCCCGACACAGCGGGACGCTGCCCCCGGAGGTATTCTTCGGGATCTCCTCAGAGCTGCTGTCGCCGAGGGGGTACATCGCAGTGGTTTTACCATCGAGCCAGCTACCCCTTTACGATTACGCAGCATCATCCTTCGGGCTGGAGATGATTCACCGTTGTCTCATCCAGACCGTGGCAGGCAAGGCTTGCAAGCGTGTCATAGGACTATGGACACGTGGAGAAAAGAGCGACTGTACAGATGAGCTGCTGACTATCTCCTCAGGTGAGGGCTACAGCGACCGATATGCGGAGTTGATGCGAGACTTTCTGACGATATTTTGATTGCGGAGGTGGCATAAGCACATACTTTATGGTAAATTTGTTTTTTAATCATAGGAACGTAGATCATGAAGTCAATAGAGGTGGATGGGCTGACATTTAAGCCCTATCTGTCACAGGAGGAGCTGCACCCTCACATAGCGAGAGTTGCGAAGGAGATCATCGCGGACGTGGGAGACAGAGATCCGCTCTTTGTCTGTATCCTCAACGGAGCATTTATGTTTGGCTCTGACATTGCCCATCTGCTGGACAAACCCTACGAGATGGCCTTTGCGAAGTACAGCTCCTACTCGGGTATGCACTCCACGGGTCGGCTCACGGAGGTTATGGCTCCACAGATTGATGTTAAGGGACGCGTCGTGGTGGTGCTGGAGGATCTTGTGGACACCGGATTTACCCTAACACAGATTAAGGAACTCTACCTCTCCCGAGGTGCCGAGGAGGTGCGCATAGCTGTCATGCTCGATAAGCCCAATGCACACAAGGATGCATCTCTCGAGCTGGACTATGTGGGGATGGAGATCCCAGATGACTTTATCGTGGGTCACGGACTGGACTACAATGGCTTCGGACGGATGCTCAATGACATCTTCGTGGTCGACGAGGAGTCCCTCCGGAAGAAGAATCAATCACTCAACATATAATCATGCTTAATATCATCATATTCGGGGCTCCCGGCTCCGGCAAGGGTACCCAGAGTGCACACATCAAGGAGCACTACAACCTCAATCACATCTCCACAGGGGATCTCCTGCGTGCAGAGATCAAGAAGGGAACTCCCCTGGGGAAGAAGGTGGAGGGGCTCATCAGCGAGGGACACCTCGTACCCGATGAGACCATCGTGAGTATCATGGAGGGTCATATCGAGGATCCCGGTGAGTATGCCGGTATCATCTTCGATGGCTTCCCCCGCACGGTAGCCCAGGCTGAGGCGCTGGACACGATGCTGAGTACTCATGGCGAGAGCGTCACTCTTCTGCTGGAGCTACAGGTAGGTGAGGAGGAGCTCATCAGCCGCATCCTCGAGCGAGGAAAGGTTTCCGGTCGAGCTGATGACAACGAGGAGTCGGCTCGTGAGCGACTCAAGGTCTACCACAACGAGACTGAGCCGGTCCGCAACTTCTACTCCAAGCAAGGCAAGTACGTTGCTTTAGAGGGCGAGGGCAGTATCGATGAGATTACGGAGCGGATCATCAAGGCTATCGATAACTTCGTAGCCTGATACCGTCATCTAGTAGATTCTCTCACGCATCAGGAAAAAGTTCCCTCTGAAGAAATAAGTGCCATGGCTGAGTCAGGATTTGTCGATTACGTAAAGATCTATTGCCGGAGCGGCAAGGGAGGACAGGGATGTGTCCACTTCTACAGATCCAAGCGGAGTCCTAAGGGAGGACCTGACGGAGGTGATGGCGGTCGCGGAGGTGATGTCTACCTAAGGGGTGATCGGAACTACTGGACCCTCCTTCACCTTCGCTACAATCGCCATATCTTTGCCGGAAATGGCAAGAGCGGTGGTGAGAACAACCGCACCGGCGCCGATGGAGAGGATATCTACATTGACGTCCCACTCGGGACCGCCTGCTACGATGCCGACACGGGAGACTACATCACCGAGGTGCGAGAGCATGGAGAGGTGATCAGGATCCTGAAGGGAGGTCGTGGGGGACAGGGAAACACCCGCTTTGCCACCTCGACCAATCAGGCTCCCCGCTTCGCTCAGCCCGGTGAGGCGCGCGAGGAGCGGGAGGTGATACTCCAGCTGAAGTTGCTGGCCGATGTGGGACTGGTAGGCTTCCCCAACGCAGGGAAGTCGACCCTTCTATCTGCTATCACCACCTCTAAGCCCAAGGTGGCGAACTACCCATTCACGACACTGGTGCCCAACCTCGGCATCGTGAAGTACCGCGATGGTCGCTCCTTCGTCATGGCAGACATCCCCGGGATCATCGAGGGTGCTGCCGAGGGCAAGGGGCTGGGACTCCGCTTCCTCCGTCATATCGAGCGCAATGCCGCCCTACTCTTCCTCATCCCCTCCAATGCTGACAACATCTCAGAGGAGTACGAGATACTGCTGGGAGAGCTGGAGAAGTACAACCCCTCGCTGCTGGATAAGAATAGGGTCCTGGGCATCTCAAAGTCCGACCTCGTTGATGAGGATCTCGAGGAAATGATTCGCGAGACTCTCCCAGAAGGGGTGCCGGTCTGCTTCTTCTCCTCGGTAACCGGACAGGGAGTGGCAGAGCTCAAGGATCTGATCTGGAAGAGCATTACCGTCAATAACTTTGAGGCGGTCTCTCCTCTCGTGGAGCAGAATCTCAATCGCACCCTGCAAGGGGTCGAACTCGATGAGAGCGAGGATGATGCTGTGGAGTCCTCCGACACTGACGAGGAGTCCGCGGAGACCGATGCCGGAGGTAGGATGCATGACGAGGATCCCTACTGATCCTATGACCCAACGACAGCGACAGAACGATAGATAAGAATACAGACATGACTGATACTACTCCATCACAGGTAAGAGTACGATTTGCACCCAGTCCTACCGGACCACTTCATATCGGTGGTGTGCGCACCGCTCTTTATAATTACCTCTTTGCCAAAAATCAGGGCGGAAAGTTGCTTCTGAGGATTGAGGATACCGACTCTCGTCGGTTTGTCCCCGGAGCAGAGGAATACATCATTGAGTCCCTCAAGTGGCTTGGTATCCATATCGACGAGGGTGTAGGTGTGGGAGGTGAGTATGGTCCCTACCGCCAGAGCGAGCGCAGGGACATTTACCGCAAGTATGTCCGCGAGCTGCTGGATAGTGGTCAGGCCTATAAGGCGTACGACACCCCTGAGGAGCTGGAGCAGGCTCGTGAGAGTACCAAGAACTTTCAGTATGATGCATCCACCCGTATGGGTATGCGCAACTCGCTCGCGCTGACTGAGAGCGAGTGCGAGGAGCTGGAGCAAGCTGGCGTGCCTTACGTTGTGAGGCTTCGGATAGAGCCGGGAGAGGCGATCAGCTTCACCGATATGGTACGCGGTGAGGTGACCATCAACTCCTCGGAGCTTGACGACAAGGTGCTCTTCAAGCAGAGCGATGACCTCCCCACCTACCATCTGGCTAACGTAGTAGATGATCATCTGATGAAGATCTCTCACGTCATACGTGGTGAGGAGTGGGTGACTTCTACACCTCTTCATGTCTTGCTATATCGTGCTTTTGGCTGGGAGAATGAGATGCCTCGATTTGCCCACCTACCCCTTTTACTTAAGCCCGAGGGTAGTGGCAAGCTTAGCAAGAGAGATGGGGACAAGTTTGGCTTCCCGGTCTTCCCCCTTCGCTGGGAGTCACCTGAGGACGGAGCTGTGAGCCCGGGCTATCGCGAGAGCGGCTACCTGCCTGAGGCGGTGGTTAATTTTCTCGCTCTCCTGGGGTGGAATCCAGGTGATGATATTGAGCTTATGCCGATGAATGTCCTCATCCGTCGGTTTGACCTCAGCAGTGTCAATAAGAGTGGCGCCCGCTTCGACTACGAGAAGGGGAAGTGGTTCAATCAGCAGTACATCAGGATCTGCGACCTCGATCGCTTAGCTGACCTCTGTAAGCCTTACCTTGAGCAGGCGGGCATCACTTGTGACCACCACAAGCTGGTCTGTGCCCTTGAGTTGACACGTGAGCGACTGACTCTCCTCCCGGATGTCGTCGAGCAGACAGGCTACCTCCTCCAGGCGCCGACTGACTTTGATGAGAAATCGGTGAAGAAGCGGTGGAAGGAGGATAGCGCCAAGCAACTTACTGAGTACCTCGAGTATATCGACACCTTCTCGAGACCTCTCGATGTGAAGCTACTCGACGAGAAGACTCACGGCTGGCTGGAGGAGAAAGGCTATAAGATCGGAGTGGTGATGAACGCCCTCAGAGTGGCTCTCGTAGGGAAGGCGATAGGGCTCTACATCTACGACATCATCGACTTCATTGGTGTCAAGGAGACGAAGCAAAGGGTTCAGTACGCCATTGAGCGACTAGGCTGATATCTATATCAAGAAAAAAGCAGGACGTAAAGCTTAGTGCTTTGCGTCCTGCTTTTTTTCTCATCGTTTCTCGTACTTGAAGCGCTTGTGACTCCAGAGGTAATAGGCCGGCTCTCTCCGGATCATCTCCTCTAATAGTACGTAAAACTGCTGCGTGAGTGTGAAGCCCCCCTGGTCGTCCTCCTTGTCATAGGGCATAGGGATGACTCTCACACTCCAGTAGCCTCTCCTCTCGCGATGCAGATCAAGGAAGTAAGCAGTCAGATTCAGTCTCCTTGTGATCTTTTCCGCCCCTACATGTGTAGGCACCTGCCGACCAAAGAAGTCAATGTAATGATGAAGTTTGTCTGCAGAGGGAGACTGGTCAGCCACATACCCTACCCCGAATGGCTTTCCTGACTGTCTTGCTGAGAGCACATACCGGAGCGTGTCTCTCATCTCAACCGACTTACTGCCGTGAGCCTGACGATTGGCAAGGATGATCTGGTCAGAGACCGGGTCGTGGAGCTGAGAGTAGATCTGTGCACAAGTGACCCCGGGAAGCCAGAGAGCGATGGATGGGATCCACTCCCACTGACCATAGTGACCGATGTAGAGGGTAAAATTGCGTCCACTCGCGGTATCCTCGCGGATCTGCTCTATGCCCTCAAAGGTGATGTGCTCCTTCATCTCCTCCTTCGACCAAGTCATCATCCTTGGAGCCTCCAGTATCAGATCGCAGAAGTAGCTGTAGAAGTCTTTCGCTATCTTTTGCCTCTCCTTCCTAGTAAGCTCCGGGAAGGCGATCTCAAGATTGTGATCCACTACTTCTTTCCGGTACCGAACCACATCCCTGACCACCCAGGCCAAGAAATCAGACAGACGATAGAGCCGTCGGAGAGGGATCCTACCAAGCCGCCGCCAGAGCCTGAGCACCCACTTGATCTTCTTTTCCTCTGTCATAACTCACTGGAGCATATCGTCTACAAAAACTGCCGTTGCCATCCATTTGACCGGAGCATACCATGCACTTCCGGCGAAGGAGCCGACTGGAATTTTCAGAAGTATCGTATTCCACCCCTGTCGCAGGGTTACCCGTGTCGGAGGTCTCATCGTATAATTCTCGTCCCAGAATGGGATCTCAGGATCGCCCTTCTGACCAGAGTGAGCCCACAGTGGAGGGGAGATAGCCTCGCCATTAAGCCATATCTGAGCATCGGTGTTGCTCCACTTGCCCTTGGGGAAAGCGTCCGCCCATTGCGACCTCGAGTAATCGTAGAAACCTACCCATAGACCCGACTCTCGCTCCTCGTCACTCCAGACCCGCCGATAGGCATAAACGGTCTGATTGGGAGCGGGATCGGTCCATAGCCCCTTGATCTGCGGATCCCAGAAATGCCTTAGTATTAGTGTACCTCCTACAAAGGTCGTGTCGGGTGTCAGCCTCTCCAGTTCCCGTGGGGATAGTGACTCAATGGGGAAAGTCATGGCCGTCTTGCCGCCATTGGGATAGGGGCCAAATACGCTCCAGCGGATCTCCGACTGAGCTATGTAAGGGAAAGGAAGCCCTTGCATATATCTCTTACCATAGATACAGAGCCGCCGCTCAAAGTCTCTAAAGCACTCGAAGTCTCTATCCGGGCTAAGACTGACGAAGTTGTCTACATATCCGCCCCCTCGCCAGCCTTTTTCTGCAAAGGCAACAAGCGATGGATAGGTCGGATTATGGACATGATTGAGATCGCCATAGAGCAGATTCCGATCATTCCATAAGCACAGTTCCCCACCAAGTAAGTGCTCATCATTGTTGTCGGAGTCACTGTCCAGGATACTGTGATAGAAGATCGAGACAACACTCTCCAGCGGATCCATGTGATTGATGTAGAGGTTTCGAGAATCTATCTTTGCAACCTTGGGATTATCGATCTCCGACTTCTCTGCGGCGCTCCAGAGCTGGCGGATCACAGTCTCGGGATAATTACCCCCGGGGCTCCAGCCGATCACCTTCACCCCCTTATCTTCTAAGAATGAGACCACAGTGGGTACAAAGTCTCGATTGTGGATTTTCACCTCGTCCGCACCGATATGCAGATAAGGACAGTTGACTTGTGATAGAAACTCGTCCAGCAACTCAAGTGTAATCGCCTGTCCCTTCTCGCTCTGCATGGAGCAGTCCATTGTCCTCTCAAATGCAGCAGAGTGCCCGGGCATATCTATCTCAGGGAGGAAGAGGATGAACCGCTCCTCGCAATACCGACGAAGTTCCTCAAGCTCTTCATAACGATAGAATAGCCCCTTGTCTCTCGTCATCGTAGCCGGGTCATTGAGCTCGGGATACAGCCGGCTTTCGAGGCGCCACGCCACATCCTCGGTGGCGTGGAAGTGAAAGACATTGAGCTTCAGACCGGCCATGGCATCAATCTGCTGCTTCAGTAGCGCCACCGACTGATAGTTGCGCCCCACATCCGCCAGAAATCCCCGCCAGCGAAAGGCTGGTGCATCCTCCACCAGTCCACAGGGAATGCCGGAGTCGGAGACCAATTGTCTCAGCGTCTGTATCCCATTGTACACTCCCCTTATCGACCTCCCCTCGATAAGGACCTCTGATGGGGAAACAAGGACACGGTATGCCTCAACACTGGGGCTAAAAGAGAGCGTATCCGTACAGCGGAGGGAGAGTGTCACCTCATGCCCTGCTCGGCGTGGAAAAGCTCGGTCTATTGCAGGCGTAAGAGTGGAAAGACTGTCGCTTGACAGTTGTGGGATGAGGGCGAAGTCGGAGGGAATCGCCCCTGGATGCTGCTCCGCAAGGAGTGGACGAGGGATGATATCCTTATATGGTGACTCCTGAGCGAAAACAGAACTAATGGATGCCAGAGCCAGACATAGAAGAAGTAGGAAAGGTTTATTCATCTTAGTAGCCGATAATTAAGTCTCTTCCGCGGACCATGGCAGGGTAGCGCTTCAGCACCGCCGCCGGCAGGTCCTTACGGATCTGCTGTCCCACACCAAGCGATAGATCGTATACGGCACCGCACTTGTCGCAGGTGGCAGACATCAGTGTCTCCATTGCCGGGACATGATCCGGTCTTACCACCCCCGCCGTGGGATAGCAGAGGGGACACTGAGCATCATATGCCGCATAGCCACCACCCTCCACCTCACCCGGAAGTCCATGGCATACGAGCACCCCCCCCACTCCGAGCAGATCGCTCTGATGACGAGGAGTAATGATAAGGATCGCAGTCTGAGGGGAGGCAATTGACCTTCCCTCGGAGGACATGAGATCAATGGTGTAGGACACCGGAAGGTCCGGTAGTGTATCCTGTATGGGCGTGTCGGTGCCGAAGTGTCTGCAAGAGAGGACGGTCACAGCCAGCACCAGCACTGTGACCATTTGAGGGAGTGGGTAGAGTACTTCTGACTTACTTCTTGCCAAGGAAGCGATCCACGTCCAGGAGTTCGAGACTATCAGCCATCTTATCCAGCATAGGCTGCAGCTTAGTCTTCACCATACCGGCGACGAAGGAGGGTGCCTCTACTTCGACAGACACCTGAGTCTTGGTGTTTTCGCCATCGGGCTGAAAATTAAGCACCAGCTCCACCGGAACCGGAGCTCCCTCTGCCTTGTAGCTGACAAGAGAGGGTTTCTCTATGCGGTTGCGACGAAGGGTAATGTCACCGACAAATGGAAGCTTGGCAGCGATGCTATCATCGGTTACGGAGACATCCTTAAACATCGGCTTATCGCCCACCTTGCTCAGGAAGTGACGTGCCGACTCCGGCTCTCCCGCTAGATCAAATACCGTCTCTATATCCTTCTTAATGGTAAACGGTCTGCTATTGATTACCTGCATATCTATCGTCTATTCTACGTGCATTATTTACCCCAGTTGGCCGGATCCTTCCTCCACTCCTTGAGGGTCTCCACCTGGTCGCTGTGGATAAATCCTCTCCTCTCCGCCTCTGCAACCACGTGATTATAGTCGCTGAGGGTGTACATCGGTATGGAAGCCTCAGTAAAGGCATCCTCAGCGACGGCAAAGCCATGAGAGTAAGTAGCGACCAGTCCGAGCACCTCATAACCGGCTGCCTGCAGTGCCCTCGCTGCTGAGAGACTGCTACCACCGGTGGAGATAAGGTCCTCGATGACCACCACCTTGGCATTCTTATCTATGGAGCCCTCGATCTGATTTTGCATCCCATGATCCTTAGCCTTTGCGCGGATATAGGAGAGGGGCAGATGCATGCGATCGGCGACAAGAGCTGCCTGAGGGATACCACCCGTGGCGACACCGGAGACTGCTGTGACCTGAGGGAATTTATCCTTGATCAGATCCACCAGCGCATCAGCGATCTGTGTACGGATCTCCGTCGACGAGAGCGTCACTCTATTATCGCAGTAGATGGGACTATGCCAGCCCGAGGCCCATGTGTAGGGATGTTCAGGGTTAAGTGACACTGCATGAGCGTCCAGCAGGAGCTTAGCAATCTTCTCAGCTACGGTTATGGAGGTAAACATAGGGTGTTATTTCGTGAGTTATATTATCCAGCACCCAAAGGTAACTCATTTTTCTCTACCTGCCGACCTGATTTTCACTGCTTGCGATGCTATAACCTTATTCTGAGAAATGGTTTTGTAACACAGTATTTATTCCGTAAATAGAATAATCATCAAATATATTTGCTACTTAAATGTATTTTCGTACCTTTGTCACACTGTTCAAATAAACATTATGAGACAAAAGAGCTACATATCCCTCTGCAGCATGCTGCCGCAGATGATGATGCGGATGTACGGCGTACACTCGTCGGCTCTATCGTGTCCACACTTGGTCTCGAAACTATTTCCGAAGACAACATTCATGCACACGAAGCGAAACCGACGAGCCAGAAGCTCAGATTGGTTTCGCTTCACTTTTATCATCACATACACTACACCCTACCATTATGTCACACTTTTCTCAGCCTAAGTACACTCCTGAGACCATTGCACTCCACTATGGCTACGATCCTCTTGCTACCGGTCACCATGCGGTGTCCGTTCCGCTGGTAGCCTCGACCGCATACGCCTTCGCCGACTCACAGGAGGCGATCGACATCTTTGCACTCCGCAAGGAGGGGTTCCTCTACTCCCGACTCGGCAGTCCCACTGTGGACGTCCTCGAGAAGCGACTCGCCGCATATGAGGACGGAGTCGGTGCAGTGGTTACCGCGACGGGACAGAGCGCCCACAGTACACTCTTCCTCACCCTGCTCCGATCTGGGGACCACGTCGTCGCCTCCAATAGCATCTACGGCGGGACCTTTAATCTCCTCGAGTCGACCCTACCCCGCTTCGGCATCACCACTACCTTTGTAGACATCAATAATGCAGAAGAAGTGGAGGCTGCCATCACCGACAAGACCAAGCTGGTCTTCTGCGAGACACTCAGCAACCCACGGCTAACCATCACCAATATCCCCGAGGTATCCGAGATAGCTCATCGCCACGGTCTGCCTCTCGTGGCAGACATTACCCTCACCGAGGGGATCAGCCATGCCATTAGTGAGGGCGCCGACGTCCTCACATCTGCTCTCACCAAGATTGTCTGCGGCAACGGCACGACCCTTGGAGGGGCGATCATCGACTCCGGTCGGTACGACTGGGGTGGCGGGCGTTTCCCCGAGCTCTCAGAGCCCTGCCCCACATACAACAACATCTCCTTTACGGAAACCTTCGGACCCCAGGCACTCATCACGGCACTCCGCGCTATCGGTCTGCGGGACCTCGGGACCGGGCTCAGTCCCCTCAATGCCTACGAGATGATCAAGGGACTGGAGACGCTCGACCTGAGGGCGCACGCCATTAGTGACCGTACCCGTGAGCTGGCTGAGTGGCTGGAGGCTAATCCAAAGGTCGCCTGGGTTCGCTACCCCACCCTTCCCTCTCACGATCAGAGCGACCTCTGCCGGACTTTGCTCGGAGGCTTTGGCGGTGGGATCCTCACCTTTGCACCCAAGGGTGGTTATCATGCGGCTCGCAAGGTAACTGAGAGTACCCGGCTCTTTACACTCGTTGCTAATCTCGGTGACAGCAAGTCCCTCATTACCCATCCCGCCGGCACCACCCACAGCCAGATGACCGAAGAGGAGCTCCGCCAGGCGGGTATCTCAGATGATCTCATACGTCTCTCTATCGGTCTAGAGAGCATCGAGGACCTGAAGGCAGATCTCCAATACGCACTCGACCAATCATGCTCGGACAAGTAACGCTCTCGGGATTCACGAACTGGCGAGGGGAGAGTATCCCCTCACTCACACTCACCTACCAGGTGGCAGGTCCCGCCCTCGGTGCCGCTCCGATCGTCCTCGTCTGCCATGCCCTCACCGGCAACTCTGCCGTCGTCGGTCCTGAGGGTTGGTGGGCAAAGCTCATCGGTCCGGGGCAGACGATCGACACGACCCGCTATACCATCCTCTCGATCGACATCCCGGGGAATGAGTATGCCGGCTCTGCGCCACTGGACGACCCATCCCTGCTCAGTGTCAGGGATGTGGCTCGCCTCTGGCTGCTCGTGCTGAGGGAGCTCCGTGTCGATCACCTCTACGCCCTCATCGGGCCCAGTCTCGGTGGAGGCATTGCCTGGCAGATTGCCGCCCTTGAGCCGACGCTGGCTGAGCTCCTCTTCCCCATAGCCACTGACTACAAGGCCTCCGACTGGCTTCTTGCCCAGACTGAGGTACAGAGACTGATACTGGATCACTCCGACCGCCCGATCCACGACGCGCGGGTCCACGCCATGCTCACCTACCGCACGCCGAAGTCTCTTATAGGTCGCTTTGAGGGGAAAACAACCGACAGCGGACTCCCCAGAGTACTTGACTGGCTTGACTACCACGGTCGCACGCTGGAGGGACGCTTCAGCCTAAGCGCCTACCGGGTGATGACCTTCCTTACGTCCACGATCCACGCGGCGGAGAGTGAGAAAGAGCTGACACGGATCGCCTCCGACATCCACCTTGTTGCCATTGACAGCGACCGCCTCTTCCCCTACTTCATCGCCTGTGAGACCATTGAGCGACTCAGGTGCTCCGGCAAAGAGCGTGCGGAGCTCCACACCATTGTCTCCGACCATGGTCACGACGCTTTCCTCATCGAGTATGACCAGCTCTGCAGGATCATGAGTCCCTTCTTTCCTTAAACCATAAGACAATTGTATATATGCGTGTGCTAAAGTTTGGGGGCAAGTCCCTCGCTAATGGGGAGCCCCTCCGTCTCTCCCTCCGGATCATCCAAGACGTTGTCGCAAGTGACGAAACCCCACCCTTAGTCATCGTCTCTGCTCGTGGCAAGACGACAGACCGACTCCTCGAGTTGGCTCACCTCGCCGAGGCCGGGGAGCCCTGGCGGGAGAGCTACCGACAGCTCCTCTCTGACCAGGGGGAGGGAACGGAAGGGCTGTCAGATCGACTTACCCGACTCCTCGAGGGAATAGAGCTCCTGCGAGAGTGCAGTGCTAAGACGCTGGATGAGGTACTCTCCTTTGGCGAGCTCTTCTCCGCCCACCACATCGCCCGGCTCCTGTCCCACGCCCTACCGATCGACGCCGGGGACCTCATCGTCACCGACAGCTCCTACGGAGAGGCGAGTGTGGAGCTCAAGGAGTCGGAGGAAAAGACACGCAGCTACTTCGCTCACCTCCCAGCCGGCACACTCCCGATCGTGACCGGCTTCATCGCCCGAAGCGAGGACGGAACGCGAACCACCCTCGGAAGAAACGGAAGCAACTACACCGCTGCCCTCCTTGCCAACTTCCTCGATGCCACGCAGCTCGACAACTACAGCAATATCGACGGCATCTACTCTGCCCACCCGGGCATCGTCCTGTCGGCGCACAAGATCCCCGAGCTCTCCTACACCGAGGCGGCCGAGCTCTCCCAGCTTGGGGCTGAGATCCTCCACTACAAGACGATCGATCCACTTGCTGCCAAGCAGATCCCCCTCCGCATACTCGACTCCTTCAGCCCCGAGGGATGCCGCCAGGAGGGGACACTCGTCCATCTCCTCCCCTCCTCTCAGCAGGCAAGAGCCATTGCCGCCCTCTCCGGCAAGGCGCTGATCCACTTCGAGCGGCACGAGATGAAGGGGTTACCCGGCTTCGACGCCAGGATCTTCTCCGTCCTCCGGGACGAGGGTATCAGCACCGGGATCATCTCCCAGGGATCGACGGAGCGCGGTGTCGGCTTCGTCGTGGCGGAGAGTGAGGCTGATCACGCCGTGGCGTCACTTAGGCGAGAGTTTGACCGAGACATCCACCGTCCCACGATCGAGGCGACGAAGGGACTCTCCGTCATTGCCCTCATCGGGGTAAGCCTCTCCGGCTTCGATCACCCCTACTCTGCCCTGATCCGAAACGGCATCACGCCCCTACTGGTCAATAACGCCGTCACCGGCGACACGCTCTTCCTCCTCGTGCGTGACGAAGAGGTACCGAAGGCGCTCAATGTGATCCACGGGGAAATGTTTGCCCACGCCAAGCGGATCCATGTCGCCTGTATCGGTCACGGTACAGTGGGTGGCGCCTTCCTCGACCGAGTGACTGAGGAGCGGGCGCGGATCCTCTCCGACAAGGCGGTCGATCTCCGCCTCTTCGCCATCGCCAGCAGCCGTCAGCTGCTCCTCGACCAAGAGGGCATCGGTACCGACTGGAGGGAGCGAAAGGCAGCCGCCCCAGCTTCCGAGGACCCGATCCGCGAGATCATCCACTATGCGGAGGCGAACTACCTTGAGAATGTTGTCGTCATCGACAACACCGCCTCGCCTGCCATCGCCGACCGCTACTGCGAGCTCGCTGAGCAGGGCTACGACCTCGTCTCTTCCAATAAGATCTTCAATACCGGTCCCTACCCTGACTACCTCCGACTCCGTGAGATCCTGCGGGACCACCGCCGAACCTATAGGTATGAGACCAATGTGGGAGCCGGACTGCCCCTGATCGACAACCTCAGGCTCCTCCACCTCTCCGGAGATCGCATCACCCGTATTAGGGGGCTCTTCAGTGGCACGCTCGGGTATATCCTCTCCTCCCTCGGCGACCGCACCTCTTACGCTGAGGCGATCCGCTCCGCCGCCCGTCTCGGCTACTCAGAGCCGGACCCAAGGCAGGACCTCAATGGTCTCGACGTGGCGCGGAAGTTGCTCATCCTTGCCCGCGAGGTGGGCATATCGGCAGAGATGTCGGACATAGAGGTGGAGGACTTAGTCCCCGAGACCCTCAGGGACTGCTCAGCGGAGCACTTCATGGAGCGACTGGATGAGACTCAGGTCTACTTCGAGAGCCTATCTGAGACCTCGCAGGGGGAGGTGCTGAGATATGTCGGGGAGCTGACCATCGGGGACAGCACCGATGCCGCCCGGCTTTCCTGCGGTCTCAGAAGTCTTCCCGCCGATAGCGCCCTCGGCTCAGTCAGTGGTGCGGACTCCTGCTTCGAGATCTATACCGAGAGCTATGGGGACCTTCCCTTTGTCATCCGCGGGGCCGGAGCAGGCGCGGAAGTGACTGCGCTCGGAGTCTTTGGGGACCTCCTAAGGATTGCCGACCGTGGCGAACTCTCCTGACAAATTGTCGCTCTAAGTGAAGTATCGCTAATCACATAAAAATCAATCAATTACGACTGTAGAAAATACCCGCATAGCAGATACAAAAAACACCCACACATCAGTCTGGTAATCAGTAGATTGTGATCGGCCTCTTCTAATACCGGTATTAGCATCCACTATTACCGGTATTAGTGTCGACTAATACCGACTATAGTAATCACTAATACCGATATTAGTCCGGAGGTGTAGTCTTATCGCATTTGTTTAGGGGGCTGAGTAAATTCTTTTTTCATTAGTATCTTTGTGAGAGAGAAACGAATGACTCCGCAAGTGGGAGGGAGCGGGGTCATATTACTATGTGAGTTATTGCAGAAATGAAAACGGTTAATGAAATCCGTCAGATGTACCTTGACTTCTTTGCAGAGCGAGGACATCATATCGTTCCCTCCGCTCCGATGGTCCTGCAGGGGGATCCGACCCTAATGTTTACCAATGCGGGGATGAATCAATTCAAGGACATCATCCTGGGGAATGCTCCGAGGAAGTACCCGCGGGTAACCGACTCTCAGAAGTGCCTGCGCGTGAGCGGTAAGCACAATGACCTCTCCGCCGTAGGACACGACACCTACCACCATACCATGTTTGAGATGCTGGGGAACTGGTCCTTCGGAGATTACTTCAAGCAGGAGATCATCCCGTGGGCGTGGGAGCTGCTGACGGAGGTATACGGGCTGCCCAAGGATCGGCTCTATGTCACCATCTTTGAGGGAGCACCTCAGGAGGGTCTGGAGCGTGATCAGGAGGCATATGATGCCTGGGCAAAGCTGCTGCCGGAGGAGAGGATACTTAATGGTAACAAGCACGATAACTTCTGGGAGATGGGCGAGACCGGTCCCTGCGGCCCCTGCTCGGAGATCCATATCGACCTGAGGAGCGAGGAAGAGATCGCCCGCATCCCCGGCAGAGACCTCGTCAATCAGGACGACCCGCTGGTGATCGAGATCTGGAACCTCGTCTTCATGCAGTACAATCGCATGGCAGACGGTCACCTCGAGGCTCTGCCCCACCACGTCATCGATACAGGCATGGGACTGGAGCGCCTCTGTATGGCGATGCAGGGGAAGAAGTCCAATTACGACACTGATGTCTTCCAACCACTCATCGGCAAGGTCGCAGAGATCTCCGGCGTGACCTATGGTTCGTCGGAGAAGACCGACGTAGCTATGCGTGTGATCGCCGACCACATAAGAGCGATAGCCTTTGCCATTACCGACGGACAGCTGCCCTCCAGTACGAGAGCGGGCTACGTTATCCGCCGAATCCTCCGGCGCGCGGTACGGTATGGCTACACTTTCCTCAATCTCAAGGAGCCCTTTATGTACCTCCTTATCCCCACCCTCGTGGAGAGCATGGGCGGACACTACACAGAACTGGTGGCTCAGCAGGAGCTGATCACTCGCGTGACAAAGCAGGAGGAGAGTGCCTTCCTCAGGACCCTCTCTACCGGCATAGAGATGCTGCAGTCTCACATAGATGAGTCCAAGAAGAAGGGAGAGAAGACGCTATCCGGCGAGATCATCTTCGAGCTCTACGACACCTATGGCTTCCCGGCAGACCTTACGGAGCTGATCCTGGAGGAGCAGGGTATGGAGGCCGACCTAAAGGGCTTCGACAGCGAGATGGCGAAGCAGAAGGAGCGCGCCCGTAAGGCTCAGCACACCGAGACTGGCGACTGGCAGTGGATCGGAGATCAGGAGACAGAGACCACTTTCGTCGGCTATGAGATGCACGAGGCGCAGACTCGGATCGTCCGGTACCGCCAGGTGACGCAGAATGGAAAGAAGAGCTATCAGGTGGTCCTCGAGACAACGCCCTTCTACGCCGAGATGGGCGGCCAGGTGGGCGACACAGGTACTCTCATCGGCGAGGAGGATCAGGAGAGGATCAAGGTCCTCGATACGATCCAGGAGAATAACCTGCCGATGCTTCTGGTGGATAAGTTGCCCACCGATCCTCATCAGGACTTCCTCGCCTCTATCGACAGCGAGCGCAGGTATAACATCGAGCGCAATCACACTGCTACCCATCTGCTGGACCATGCCCTGAGGACACTATTCGGGGACATGACGGAGCAAAAGGGCTCCCTCGTGAGCGATCGTGTACTGAGTTACGACTTTGCCCACTTCGAGAAGATGACGAAGAAGGAGATCCGAGAGGTGGAGCGGATGGTCAATGAGGCAATCCAAGCAGACTACCAGCGGGTCGAGCATAGGGACGTACCGATCTCTAAGGCGAAGGAGATGGGAGCCATTGCCCTCTTCGGAGAGAAATATGGGGACTACGTCCGGGTAATGCAATTTGGAGACAGTATTGAGCTCTGTGGTGGCTGCCATGCTCCGTCGACCGGGGTACTGGGGAGCTTCCACATCACCCAAGAGACCTCCGTGGCAGCGGGTGTGCGCCGTATCTTTGCCGTCACCGGTCCCGCTGCTCTCGACTATGTACACGAGCTGGAGGATACGATCGAGAGTGTGAAGAGCTACTTCGGCGGTGGCAACCTGATCTCAGCGATCAAGAAGGTGCTGGAGGAGAATCACACTCTCTCTGCCGAGGTGAAGCAGGCTTATGAGCGTGAGAAGGGGAGCCTGATCAGTCGTCTGCAGAAGCACTATGAGCTGGTGGATGGTGTGAAGGTGATTCGACCTGACGTAGCGATCCCGTCTGCTCTGGCGAAGGACATTGCCTTCGGGCTCAAGCAGGTTCTGGACGGCGACTATGTCTTCGTGAGCGGTTCTAAGGATGAGGGCAAGGCACTCCTTACCGTGCTGATCAGCGATGGTCTCGTGGAGAAGGGGTATAACGCCGGCAAGTTGGTCAAGGCTGCCGGTCAATTCATCCAAGGCGGTGGCGGCGGGCAGCCCTCTCTCGCTACGGCGGGTGGGAAACGGCCGGAGGGACTACCTGAGGCTGTTGATTTTGTTCTGGGAGAGCTGGGACTGAAGAAGGAGTAAATGCTATGGAGTCCCCGCTCCGCTATATTCTCTTCGACAACCTTGAGGAGCTTAGGACCCGACTTCGGTCACTGACGTCAGGTCGACGGGCGATCTGGGTAACTGAGAGCAATTGTGCCGACCTTTGCCTTGATCGGATCGGGATAGAGTCCGCTGACATTGTGCTTCCTCCCGGTGAGGAGGCAAAGACGGCTGAGCAGCTGCTCCGCCTCTGGAGCGGACTGACCGATCTGGGAGCGACCCGAGGAGATCTGATGATAGCGGTCGGTGGTGGGGCGCTGTTGGACGTGGCGGGACTCTCCGCTGCGACCTACAAGCGTGGGATGGGGCTGGTCTATGTCCCGACCACCCTGCTGGCGGATGTGGATGCCTCTATTGGCGGTAAGACAGCGATAGATTTTGAGGGCGTGAAGAATGGCGTTGGGACCTTCTATACCCCCGAGGAGGTGCTGATAACGCCCGCCTTTCTCTCCACACTCCCTGAGCTGGAGCTACTCTCCGGCTGGGGCGAGATCCTGAAGTATTCTATGCTGGCGGGCTTCTCCGTGGATGAGGACGTGTGGGGGACGGCTGAGGTAGCCCCTTCGCTTACCCGACGATGTATTGACTACAAGATAGAGGTGGTCGCTTCGGATCCGCTGGACAAGGGCGGCAAAAGACAGTTCCTCAACCTTGGTCACACCCTTGGTCACGCGTTGGAGGCGCTTCATCTTAGCAAGGGCGAGCCGGCGCCACACGGTATCGCCGTGGCTGCTGGACTGGTGATGGAGGGGTACTTGTCACTACGGAGGGATCGACTGCCACAGGAGGATCTGATGCGACTGGCGAGAGTAGTAAGGGATTACTTCCCTCCCGTCTCTGTCCTCTGTACGGAGTATGAGCAGATCCATACGCTTGCCCAACAGGACAAGAAGCTTCGCTCGGCAGAGGAGGGTATCCCGGTGGTGATGCTGGATGGTATCGGTAAGCCTGCCCCTGCGGAGTTTTTTTCACTCAAGGAGCTGGATGAGGCGATCGACTTTTACCGAGACTTTATGCAGATATAAATATGAAGAAGAGAATAGACGAAGAGCTGGAAGAGATGCCCCGCTGGGATCTGGAGGACCTGAGCGAGGCTGTCGCTACGCTGAAGCGTGGAGGTCTGATCCTTTACCCCACAGACACCATATGGGGCATTGGGTGCGATGCGACTAATGCCGAGGCGGTGAGCCGGATCTTTGCTCTTAAGCAGAGAGATGATGCTAAGGCGCTCCTCTCTATCGTGTCCAGCGATGGGATGCTGGCACAAGTGGTCCGGACCATTCCGGACATTGCCTACGATATGATGGATACGGCGACGAAGCCCCTGACGATCATCTATCCTGATGCCATTGGCCTCGCTCCTAACCTCCTTGCTGAGGATGGCAGCGCAGGCATCCGAGTGGTGGGAGATCACTTCTGTAAGAAAATGTGTGAGCGACTGGGCGGACCCATCGTGAGTACTTCAGCGAATATCTCCGGCAAGCCATCGCCCGCTGCCTTTGCGGATATCACGGACGAAGTGCGCAATGGAGTTGACTACGTCGTGAGGTATCGCCAAGAGGAGCAGACGAAACATGTGGCCTCCAACATCATCAAGCTGGGACTGAGAGGCGAAGTAAAGGTGATCCGATAAATGCAAGCTACAGAGGTAAAGTCACAACCCAGGAAGCCATTCTCCAATTGGCTCCATAAGCACCTTCCTGAGGGGATGCCGGTGACGGCACTGGCACTCCTTACCGGTATCGCATGTGCGCTTGTCTCAGCGTTGCTGAAGTGGTTTGTCACCACGATACAGCACTTCGTCATCGGGCTGAATACCCACACCGACCTTTATCTCTCCTACCTCATCACACCTGTGGTGGGGATCTTCCTCTGTGGTCTCTTTGTGAAGTACATCGTAAGAGACAATATCTCTCATGGGATCACCAGGGTGCTCTATGCGATCAGCCGTCGTCAGAGCCGGCTGAAGCCCCACAACACTTGGACCTCGGTCGTTGCCTCGTCCATTACTATCGGACTGGGCGGCTCTGTGGGAGCGGAGGCACCGATCGTGCTAACCGGTGCCGCCATAGGTAGCAATATAGGTCGGCTCTTCCATATGGAGCACCGAAACCTTATGCTCCTCGTGGGGTGCGGTGCCGCCGGCGCGATTGCGGGGATCTTCAAGGCACCGATCACCGGGCTGCTATTTGTCATCGAGGTGCTGATGATGGACTTTACTCTCACCAGCGTGATGCCTCTGATGATCTCATCCGTGACAGCAGCGACGGTTAGCTATCTGATCTTCGGTATGGGTGCCCTCTTCCCTGTGATGGCCGAGGAGGCCTTTACCCTCAATAGACTACCCTACGTGGTTCTGCTCGGTCTCTGTTGCGGTGGTCTCTCACTCTACTTTACCCGATGCTCCTCGTGGTTGGAGCGGAAACTTGGCGGAATCAGTACCTGGAGCGTCCGCTTTGTGATTGCGTCTCTGATCCTCAGCAGCCTGATCTTCCTCCTCCCTCCTCTATATGGCGAGGGATACGACATCATATCAATGCTGATGAGCGATCACCCGGAGAGGATCTTGGAGGGGTCGCTGCTGGAGAATGTCTCCGACCCATCCCATCGGAGCTTCATCCTCTTCCTCTTGGCAGCCATGCTACTTAAGATCTTCGCCACCGTGGCAACCAATTCCGGTGGCGGGTGCGGCGGAACCTTTGCCCCTACTCTCTTCGTAGGCGCTTTCCTGGGATTCTTCTTCTCCTACATCTGCGGTGAACTGGGCATTGAGACCTATCTGCCCCATCAAAACTTTACCCTCATGGGTATGGCGGGACTGATGGCGGGCGTTATGCATGCGCCGCTGACCGGGACCTTCCTCATTGCGGAGCTCTCAGGACAATACAATCTCTTCCTTCCGCTCCTGATAGTGTCGCTGATTTCCTACGGCTTCATGCGGATCTTCACGAAGTACAATATCTACGCGATGCGACTAGGTGAAGAGGGGCAACTGGTGACGCACGAGAAGGACCGAGCAGTACTGACACTGATGGACGTGGAGGATGTGGTGGAGAAGAAATTCAAGACCCTGCATCCGGAAGAGACCCTCGGTGAGACAGTAAAGACCTTCACGGAGAGCCAGCGCAATATCTTCCCGGTACTGGACGATGATGACCACTTAGTGGGCATTGTGATGCTCGACAATATCCGAAACATTATGTTCCGCCCCGACCTATACGAGAGACTCCGAGTGAAGAAGTTTATGGTAGAGCCGGGGATCCGAATTAAAACGAATATGCAGATGGAGGATGTGATGACCATCTTTGATGACTCTGGACTGTGGAATCTCCCGGTAGAGACTCCTGAGGGGAAGTATGTCGGCTTCATCTCCAAGTCGGCTATCCTCAACGTCTACCGGAGAGTGCTTAACCTGAACTTTGGTGACGAATAAGATAATGAAGATCGTATTTTTTGGCACACCCGAATTTGCAGCCTACTCTCTCCACTCGCTCGTAGAGCATAATCGGGAGGTGGTTGCTGTAGTTACGATGCCCGATAAGCCCAAGGGGCGTGGCCATAAGCTCCAGCCCTCAGACGTCAAGCGTACGGCTCAGGTGCTCTTGCCCGAGATCCCAATCCTCCAGCCGGAACGGCTTCGAGACGAGGAGTTTCTGGAGCGCCTGCGAGAGATCAATGCTGACCTCTTTATTGTCGTCGCCTTTAGGATGCTCCCCGAGGAGGTCTGGGATATGCCCCCTCGTGGGACGATCAATCTCCACGCCGCCCTCCTGCCTAAGTACCGTGGGGCGGCACCGATCCAGTGGGCGGTGATCAATGGCGAGCAGGAGACCGGTGTCACCACTTTTCTCCTTGATAAGGAGATCGACACCGGACGAGTACTTCTCCAGGAGCGTGTGCCGATCTCAGTAGATGAGACAGGCGGGACCCTGCATGACAAGCTTATGGTCATCGGGGCAAAGGTGATCGAGGAGACGATCGACTTGATCGGGCAGTCTGAGGAGCCGAAGGAGCATCTCGGTCATCCTCAGCCGGAGGATGTCTCTCACCTGCCGATGGCTCCAAAGATCTTCAAGGAGGAGCAGACCATCCGCTTTGCCTCGATGACTGCAGAGGAGATCGATCGACGCGTGAGAGCTATGGCGCCCTACCCTAAGGCATTAGCCCTTTTCCACGATGAGACTACCGATGCAGAGGTGGAGATCAAGATATTAAGCGTGTGTATCTGCGAGAAACCGATCCACCGTGATCTCGCACCGGGTGAGCCTCTCGAGACAGACGACAAGCGGCTGTTCGTTGGCACAGCCAGGGGCACTATAGAGGTGCTGGAGCTGCAGTGGCCCTCCAGCAAGGTGATGCCCACGAAGGCATTTCTCCTTGGTCACTCACCGTTCCCTCTGGGGACTTTTCTCTAATAAAAAGCGGAGCGTTCATCAAGAGCGCTCCGCTTTTTGTTTTACGAGAGTGTAAGTACTTCAGTCCTCCTTCTCTTCCTCCTCAGAGGGCATAAAGGAGTCCATACCCTTCTGTCGCAGGATCTGGTACCACTTAGCCAGCTTCTTAATGTCGCTCTGATGGATCCGCTCCTGGTCCCAATTGGGGAGAGCCTTGTCCATAAAGTCCTTAAGTGACTCGGCACTCTCGGAGACAGACTTAGCATCCGGGATCTCCTCCCCAAAAGTCTCGTACATCCCCTGCATCACCTCAGCCAGTGGCTTCTCCCCCTCGGTGGTGTACATGGAGATATTGCTGAGCAGGCTCATCTTCTCCCGACCAAAGACCGGCATGCGACGTCCGGTCTCTAATTCCTCCACTGTGTAGGGAACTCGTGAGCTATTGATAAAGAGGAAAAGTCCGGGCTTGCCGGAGATAGAGACGATTTCTGATAGTTTCATGTCTAACGATGATTGATTTCTATGAGGATCCGCTCGCACTGATGGATCAGCGAGTCAGATCCATTGTTATAGATTGTGTAGTCCGCCAGTCGGCCTCTGAGATCAGCTTCCTTGAGCTGCAGACTACTCATTGACTTGTACTGAGTGGCACCGTGAGTACGATCTCTGAATTGGGTTCGCCGGGACCGTAGGGCTTCATCAGCAGCTACTTCGATCGAGCAGTCCACGCACCTGTCCATACCTGAGGAGAAGAGGATCCCCGACTCCAGTATCACATAAGGCTCCGCGGACTCAGCAAGCCAGTGGGCAAAGTCCTCCCTGACAGCCTCATGGATGATCCCCTCAAGTAGCGGCCTGAGGTGCTCGTCATGCAAGGCGGAGGAGAGTAGCTCCTTCTTCAGTCGACCATCCTGATCGATAGGATCCTCATGCAGTAGCGAGGTGATCTCAGCCCGCACCACGGGATCTCTGTAAAGTGCCTTAGCTCTGGTGTCACAGTCGTAGGTAGGAGAGTCAAGGAGCAGCCCCAGCACTCTCCTCACCACGCTCTTACCGGAGCCGATACCGCCACAGACGCCTATGACAAGAGGTCGCTCACTCATATCACTTCCTCTCACGGAGGATAAAGTCAAGTCGGTCAGGCACCACCTGGATCATATCCACCTGAGAGGGAACCTTATCAACGTGGACCATCAGAGCCTTGCGATTAGCTCCATCAAATGCCTCGCGAGCATCAATGTAGAGTCCGGGGTCAAAGAGTGTCTCCTCACCCACTTTGTCCTTCGGGACCAGATAGGTCACCGTCACTTGTAGAGGGATCAGGCTCAGGTCGTATCCGGGCGGCAGATTTCGGATCTCTATGTCAGAGGTGGTAAAGCTATGATAAACCAGTTCGTTGGTCATCAGGACCACATCGACGGAGTCGGGACGCGCATCGATACCGGATGGCGTCACTATGGCGACACGTATGGTGTCACGACCGGGGTTATCTATCTTCAGACCGATCGTATCCGTGGTGAGGACAGCTCCTGTAGCCATGAAGTCCTCGAGATCACTCTTTACACCAAAAACCCGTACTGATGAGGGTATAAGGCTGATGGTATCGGCAAGCTTAAAGTTCCGATGGACCCCGAAGTCGATCTGACTACCAAATAGCACGTCTGCCTTACCCTCACTCAGTGGCTCGTAAGAGAAGGATATCTCCTCAGGATAGATCTTAAGGTCCGTCGAGGTATTGAGATCCATCCGTGAGACATCATGAAGCGGCTTACTCAGTAGTAGCCGCTTGAGATCCCTCTCTCTTAGTCGATACTGACCACCCTCAGCCAGCAGCTGAGTGGTATCCACAGTAGGGCGCACTCGGTAGGAGGATCGACCGATCTGATTAATGGTGTACCTCAGCAAGGAGCCTCCCTTAGCATGGACCTTGACGTAGACCACCTCAGGGTACTGAGAGAGATCCGTCATCCGGTAGTTCGTAGGGAGGATCGGCTTATCCAGCTGGACAGCAATCTCCTTGGTATAGCCTCTCGGGTCATCGATCGCTGCAACGACCCAGAAGAAGACAGAGATGAGCAGACAGATAGAGAGCGCCACCCACCTCCTATCTCGCATAAAGTAAGCGGTGAATCGCCCCTCTCTCAGTAAGCGTCTAAGTCCTCTCATACTCGTCGACTAAGCGATACTGGAGAGACTTTACTTTGCCTCCTTGTCCTTTCCGACCTCCTCGAGAGAGAAGATATTATTGATATCTACCTTAACCTTGACCCCATCCCACACCTCGAGGGTGACCTGACCATTGGCCTTATTGATCTCGCGGATGATGCCATACATGCCTCCGCTGGTGATCACTTTGTCGCCCGCTTTCATCGCTTCACGAGCCTTCTGGAGCTCCTTCTGACGCTTCGTCTGTGGACGGATCATGAAGAAGTAGAAGATCACGATCATCAGTACGATCATGAAGATGCTCATAAGGGCGTTTCCCTGAGGTGCCTGCGCCTGGAGAAGTATTGCTTGTAACATATTTATTATGGATTAAAATTATTTCCGTGTCAGTCTCCAATGATCCTGCCCTCCTCCTTAAGGTCTGTGAAGAGCTTGAAGAGGATGCCATTGATGAAGACGTATGAATTATCGGAGCTAAAGGAGTGAGCAAGATTAAGATACTCATTGATTGTCACTGTCGTAGCGATGGTCGGGAAGGCGATGGCCTCAGCCATTGCCATCTGCAGGAGCAGATAGTCCACCTCGCTCACTCGGTCAGCGTCCCACCCCTTGAAGTACCCACTGATCTGCTCCCGGTAGGCCTCCTTATTGTCTATGGATGCCCTGAGGAGCGTCGGTCCGAAGTCACTGTCGCTCTTGGAGATAAACTTGGGGCGGAGCAGCTGCGAGACCTCCTTCTCGGGATCCAGACCGTTGTAGAACTTGGTGACAAAGGAGAAGATCACCGGCAGATCAGCGTCTGTGACAAAGGCATCCGTCGTCTCCAGAATGTCGTAGACCCTATCGGATTGCCGATACTTGGCACCATAAAGATCACGATAGAACTGGCGTGCTCCCTCAAAGGTCTCCAGCTGTGCGACCGTCACAGACTGCTCCTCGAGCGTCTCCGACAGCACTGACTCGTGAAACTCGCTCAGCTCAGGATTATGGAAGACTGAGGTAGCCATCCGCCGCACGACGAAGTCCTGGTCACCCTCGAGGTGCTGCACCACAGGATTGGTCTCCAGTGCTCTCAGCAGGGAGAGGCGATCCGGATCTGGGGAGAACTTTCCCTCCTCGATCCCAATAAGCTTCCGAGCCAAGTCTGAGAAGTCCAGCGGCAAGCCGCAGAGGTAGAGGTAGACCCTATAGTCGCTCTCCATGGCCGCCTCCAGAGTTTCCTGGGCAGCCGAGATTGACATCGACTCCTTGTGATAATAGTTGTAGAGTACCTGCAGTACCTTGACACGAATGAGCGATCGATTGATCATTACTCTTACTTATTGGTTTCAAATTCAAGCCGGGAGACAGATGCGACCGCTCCGGTCTGCTAACCTATCTCTTGGTGAGACAAAGTTACCACTTTTCACTGTTATAGGACCTTTACTGATCCCCCGATCAAATGTGCCTCCAAACTAATTCCGATATTAGTGAAGTCTATTACCGGTATTAGTGAATACTATTATCGGTATTAGTCGCAACTATTACCGGTAATAGTTTGCACGCCTTCTTTTAAGGGTCTACGTCGTAGTAATAGCGGAGAGAGGGGATGCCGGAGGTCTTCACCCACCCTGCCACAGTGCTTTGCATAAAGGTGCGAAGGGGCGACAGCGCAACATCTAAGGGGATGAGAAGCGTCACCCGAAAGCCAAATGAGGCAGCTCGCTTGCTGACCGGAAGAGGAGTCGGTCCCAAGATCTGCACTGCAGGAAGCAATCGGGACAATTCGCCTGCCATACGGTCGGCAAACCTACTGATCAGGGGCTGACTCTTCCCCTCCAGCACTAAGTCCGTGATACGGCAGAAGGGCGGGAAGAGCAGCTGATGCCGCTCCTCCATCTCATGCTCTATGAAGGTCTGATAGTCGTCCTCCAGGAAGGCATCAAGCACAGGGGACTTGGAGAAGTACTGGACGATCAGCCTACCCCCGTCTCGCAGCTCATCCCTGCAGGAGGTCAGCATCCGATACGCTCGCTCAGCAGCCCGATGCTCGGGGAGGGTAAGGAGGAGATCAAGCTGGATCACTCCCACCATCGAGACCTGGTGCAGGAGACGGAGGGGCGGATCGTAGTCCGAACAGAGCATGATATCTGCCGTCGGCACCCTGTCGTCCGACTCTACGGTAGCGACCTTCACACCGGCGAAGTAACGGCTCACAGCCTCCTGCAGCCGCTCGATGCCTGTCCCGACCGCTCTGAGAGAGGGATGATCACAGTGTGGACAACTCGCGGGGAGCGGTGACTTGTAGCCGCAGAGAGGACACTCGATGGTCCTGGCGTCGGTGGAGAGTCTACAGGCGGTGCGGCAGCGGGGGCAGAGGATCTGCTCGCCACAGTCCTGACACTCGATGGATCGGGCGTAACCGGGACGCTGATAGAGCAGGAGCACCTTCTCTCTCTTCGCTATCGTCTCCCTGATGGCACCGACCATAACGTCTGAGAGAAGTCTGGCCTGGACCTGATTGTCATCAAAGGCAGTCCTCATACTGACCGTTTGTAGTGACACCCTACCCTCGGATGGTGTGGAGACTGCCGTCTGGAGGGCATACTTTCCCCTCAGTACCTGAGCCATGCACTCCACAGAGGGAGTAGAGGAGACGATCAGGGACTTGGCTCCGGACAGAGCAGCAAGCACCAGCACCGCATCAGAGGCAGTAAAGCGGGGTGCAGGCTCCCACTGCCTATACCCCCGATGCTCGCTGTCTATCACAACCACCTCACATAGAGTCCCCAGGGGAAGCCAGACTGCCGACCGTAGTCCCACAAAGAGTCCGGGTCGCTTGCGCCATGCTGCCAGATAGGTCCGCTGTCTGTCCGACTGAGAGACACCGGTGTGGTAGGGGAAGTAGGATGCCCCAAAGACCTGCCTTATCTCCCTCTCAACCTCTCTGAGCCTGTCTAATGTAGGGAAGAGGAGCAACACCTGTCCTCCCGTCTCTGTGATCTGCTCATAGAGATGACGTATCGGTACTCGCTCATCTGCCCTGGAGAGAGGCATGTGGAGCAGTAGGATCTGATGGTCTCGGAAGTCAGGCGTCACCCCATTTAGGTTCGGTTTCTTGCCCGGAGCCTCTTCAGAGAGCACTTCTTCCCGCGCTCGCTCCTCGATCGCCCCGCACTCTCTCAGCCGTCCGATCACATACGTAGAGACACCCAGATAGTCGGCGACCTCTGCAAGTGTGGGGAAAAAGAGACTGCTCCCCTCCGGGTCGGAGACCAAGCGGTTCAGTGCCTTAAGCACCTGGGGGCTTCGCTTAAGCGATTTTATCACCTCATCCAGCGTCTCAGACTGAAGGACTCGGGCGCTAACGCCCCATCCTGTGTCGTGAGCAAGGGTCCCGACTCCAGAGATACCCTTCTCGTATGGGACGGCACTCCCCTCCTCGGACCAGGAGGAGAAGAGATTGGCATAGTCGTCCGGAAAGAGTTGCCTCAGTTCCTTTAGTGAGAAGTAAGACCGCCCCAGTTCTTTCCTCAGGATCTCTACTTCTTCTCCCCCAACCGTGTCCGGTAGCACATAGCGTTGTCCCCCTTCAGGTCTAAAGGAAGCCGGCAAGGCTGCCCGGAGCACATCGCCAAGGCTACACATATAATAGGAGGCAACCCAGCTCCAGAACTTTCGCACCGACTCGGGAATGGCAGGATGAGAGAGCACCTTACGGATGCTCTTCACCTTACCCATAGGGAGCGGAGAGAGTGTACCTTGATAGGCCCAGACCACGCCGGAGACAGTCTTACCGGCTCCCAGCGGCACCAAGACCACTCGCCCGAGCAACTCCTCAAGCGAGGTGTCGTCCTCTTCGAGCCGATAGGTAAATATCGGCGACTCGAGAGGGAGCCCAAGCAGCACCCCGTAGTACCTGTAGGTGCCCTTTTTCATCTCACCTCGGGGCGCGCCAGTAGAGAAAAATTGCGATGGGGATAAAGATTAGATTGGGGAGCCAGGCGGCCATGAAGGGGGACATGGCGCCACTGATGGCGTAGGAGGCTGAGATGGTGTAGAATAGGATGTAGGCAAAGGCCATCAGAAGTCCCAGGGCCACATTGAGCCCGATGCCTCCCTTTACCTTACGTGCGGAGAGGCAGACCCCGATGAGGGTGAGGATGAATGCAGCGGGAATGCTGGCAAATCGCCTGTGGTACTCGACCTGAAAGTTCTTAATATTCCCCATTCCCCTTTTCTCCTGCGCCTGTATATAGGTGTAGAGCTGTCCGGTCGTCAGCATCTCGCCGTCCTCGGGAGAGATGAGGATATCCTGGGGCGTGATCATCAGGAGCGTATCAAGCTGCTCACCCATCGTATCTTGCTCTACGAGACCGTGGAAGTCTCGTATGTGATAGTCGTAGACCGTCCAGTGAGAGACGCTGTCCGGGTGGTACTCGATGCGACGAGCCGTCATACGGCTGCTAAGCGTATTGTCCTCAAATTGCTCAAGGGAGAAATTGTAGCCGGTATAGCTGTCCTTATCGTAGGTGCTGAAGAATGCGATCACTCCCGGCTGAACAGCCAGCTGGACATTATCCCCCTGCTTCACTTCCTTATTATACACCCATTGATTGGTGAAGGCTATGCGCGTCTTATTGAGATGAGGGATCACCTCGCTCGAGAGGATAAAGGAGAAAGCCGACAGAATGGCTGCCGCAATCATATAGGGCCGAAGGAGACGATTAAAGCTCATCCCGGCTGATGACATCGCTATGATCTCCGACCGGGCTGCCAACTTACTCGTCACGAAGACACAGGCAATGAAGATGAATAGCGGCGCCAGCAGGATGGCAAAGTACGGGATCAGAGCAATGTAGTAATTGATGATCTCGCGCATCGTCAGGAGGGGATTCATGAAGTTGTCCAACTTCTCCTGCACATCCACCACTACGATGATCGCCATAATGAGGGCGAGGGTGAAGAAGAAGGTGGAGAGGAATCGCCAGATGATATAACGATCGATCCGGAGGATGCCTATCCTCGACAGGAACGAGTGCCAGCCATTCCTATTCCGAGCTTTACGTCCCATATAAGCTTATAGACGGCGATCTAAGTCATCGTAAACACTCGACTTCCAGCTACTGAAGTCCCCCTGAAGGATGTGCTTTCTTGCTGTCCGGACGAGGTCGAGATAAAAGGCGAGGTTGTGGATGCTCGCTATCTGCAGAGCCAGCAGCTCGTCGGCCGCAAAGAGATGACGGACATATGCTTTAGTGTAGTCTCTGTCCACAGAAGAGGTACCATAGGGATCAAGGGGCGAGAAGTCATCCTTCCACTTCGCATTACGCATATTCATCGTCCCTTTCCAGGTGTAGAGTCTCGCATTACGACCGTCCCGAGTGGGCATGATGCAGTCCATCATATCAACCCCGCGCTCAATCGCATCCAGGATGTCCTGCGGTGTACCTACGCCCATCAAGTAGCGAGGACGATCCTTGGGGAGCACTTCATTGACCACCTCGATCATAGCGCGCATATCGTCCTTGGACTCCCCTACACTCAGCCCACCAATGGCATACCCGTCAGCGTCATACTCAATCACACGCTCTGCCGCCTCCCGTCTTAGCTCTGGGTAGACGACTCCCTGCACGATCGGGAAAAGCGCCTGCCCATAGCCGTACAGTGGCTCTGTACTGCGGAAGCGGCGGAAGCATCGATCCAGCCAACCTAACGTGCGATCGAGTGACTCTCGGGCATAGCGACGATCAGCAGTCCCGGGAGGACACTCATCGAAGGCCATCATGATGTCGCCCCCTATCAGTCGCTCGATGTCCATCACCCTCTCGGGAGTAAAGAGGTGCTTGCTCCCATCGATGTGACTACGGAAGGTGACGCCCTCCTCCGTCATCTTCCTCGTATCAGTGAGTGAGAAGACCTGGAAGCCTCCACTATCCGTCAGTATCGGTCCTCCCCAGCCATTAAACTTCTGCAGTCCTCCGGCAGCTCTCAACACGTCCGTCCCGGGTCTCAGATAGAGGTGATAGGTATTACCGAGAATAATTTCCGCACCCACTTCCTCTCTGAGCTCCCGCATATGTACCGCCTTGACGGAGCCAACCGTTCCCACCGGCATAAATATCGGTGTGTGTATGTCTCCGTGTGGCGTATGCAGTACACCGGCACGTGCGTCTGATCCGGTGTCCTGAGCCTGCAGATCCAGTGAAATACTCATCCTTGCTTCTGTCTCTCCTCTCGGTACGCTATCTGTAGGAAGAAGTGAAGTGCTGCCGACATCACCGGCATCGGTACGCCCGTCATTGAAGCCACCGCCACTGTCTCCCGAAGAGCGTCCAGCGAGCCCTTCACTTCCTTTATCGCCCCCTCATCCCTCGGGTCCAGCTCGTCCTGATCCATAGCCGCAATCAGCTCCGCACATGAGAGCGCAGAGCGGAGTACCGCATCTCCACTACTCCTGAAAGAGTATGGGATGAGATGAAGATTGTATGGATCCTGAGACTCGTCCACTAGGCTCCGGAGCCGATCAGACTCCACAGCGACAGAGAGCAGGGCTCCGGTCGCTCCCTCAGGGAGATCTGTCTGAGACCCTGCCTCCGGAAGCTCAGACCCATCATCGGCAAGCAAGAGTCGCCGCGACATCAGCCGTGCCTCACAGCGGAGGGAGTGACATATATATCTTAGAGCAGGAGCGCTATCCCTCATCTGCCCTGTGGTATTACTTGGACTCATTGGATGATCAGAAGTTATTATTTGTAGCACAAAGGTACTAAAAATCCGCCCTCACGGAACTGCTACCACGATGGCAAGAGATATGGCTCTGAGTGTCACGAAGTGGTAAACTTTTGTGGCAACTCAGATAAAAAAGTCATCCAAAAGTGAAGAGAAAAGACTTCCGATCGACCAAAATAAGCGTATCTTTGTGAGCAAAAGATAACCAAAACTCACTCACTCATGACTCAGAAAACATACTCGTACGACGAGGCGTACGAAGCCACTCTGGAGTACTTTGGAGGAGATCAGCTGGCTGCTAAGGTGTGGACTACGAAGTACGCACTGAAGGATGCGGACGGCAATCTCTACGAAAAGTCTCCTATCGACATGCACCACCGGATTGCCCGGGAGATAGCGAGGATCGAAGCACAGTATCCCAACGGACTTACCGAGAGTCAGGTGGTAGAGCTGCTGGACCACTTCCAATACTTGGTCCCGCAGGGCAGCCCTATGACCGGCATCGGCAACGATCTGCAGATAGCCTCCCTTTCCAATTGCTTCGTGATCGGTCTCGACGGACCCTCCGATAGTTACGGGGCGATCTTCAAGATTGACGAGGAGCAGGTGCAGCTGATGAAGCGCCGTGGCGGAGTGGGACATGATATGTCCGGCATCCGCCCCAAGGGATCATTAGTCCGCAACTCCGCCCTCACCTCTACCGGGCTTGTCCCCTTTATGAAGCGTTTCTCCAATTCTACCCGCGAGGTAGCACAGGATGGTCGTCGTGGCGCTCTTATGCTCTCCTGCTCCATCAAGCACCCTGACGTCGCTGACTTCATCGATGCTAAGATGGAGGAGGGAGCCGTGACGGGAGCCAACGTCTCGGTTCGCATCACGGACGACTTTATGGAGGCAGTGCGGGACGACAAGGACTTTACCCTCCGCTTCCCTGTAGACAGCGAGGGGGATCCCAAGTACACCAAGGTCATCAGGGCTCGCGAACTCTGGGGCAGGATCATCCACAATGCCTGGAAGAGCGCCGAGCCGGGCGTCCTCTTCTGGGACACCATCCTCAAGGAGTCGATCCCCGACTGTTATGCGGACCTTGGCTTCGAGACCATCTCTACCAATCCCTGTGGAGAGATCCCTCTCTGTCCCTACGACAGCTGCCGCCTGCTGGCGGTCAATCTCTATGGGTACGTCAAGGATCCATTCACCGACCACGCTTCCTTTGACTTCGACCTCTTCAGAGAGCATATCGGCTGCGCTCAGCGACTGATGGACGACATCATTGACCTGGAGAAGGAGAAAATCGACACCATCCTCGCTAAGATCAAGAGCGATCCGGAGAGCGACGAGATCAAGTATGTCGAGCACCACCTCTGGGAGAAGATCCTCGAGAAGACCCTGAAGGGTCGTCGCACCGGACTTGGGATCACAGGTGAGGGGGATATGCTGGCTGCTCTTGGTCTCCGTTATGGGACCAAGGAAGCGATCGACTTTGCCGTCAAGGTTCAGCAGACGCTCGCTCTCAGTGCCTATCGCAGCTCCGTCACGATGGCACAGGAGCGCGGAGCTTTCGAGATCTACGACCCCAAGCGTGAGGAGCGCAACCCCTTTATCCTCCGCATTAAGGAGGCCGACCCACAGCTCTATGAGGATATGGTCAAGCACGGTCGTCGAAACATTGCCTGCCTGACCATCGCCCCCACGGGATCTACCAGCCTGATGACCCAGACCACCTCCGGCATAGAGCCGGTCTTTATGCCGGTCTACAAGCGTCGGCGCAAGGTCAATAGCAACGAGGTGGCGGACAGCACTCACCCCACCTTCACCGACGAGACGGGGGATGTCTTCGAGGAGTTTATCGTCTATCACCCAAAGTTTAGGGACTGGATGAAGGCGAGCGGTATCTCCACCGACAAGGAGTACACTCAAGAGGAGATTGATGACCTTGTCGAGCGCTCGCCTTACCATAAGGCTACCGCCAACGATGTGGACTGGATCTCTAAGGTCAGGATGCAGGGTGCGATGCAGAAGTGGGTGGACCACTCCATCAGCGTCACCGTCAATCTCCCCAACGACGTAGATGAGGAGCTCGTCAATACCCTTTACCTCACTGCCTGGGAAGCGGGCTGCAAGGGCTGCACCATCTACCGCGAGGGGTCGCGCGACGGCGTGCTACTCTCCACAAAGAAGAAGGAAGAGAAGAAGGAACCTGAGCTGCCGACACTACCATTCACTGCAGACGGGAAAGAGCCTCTGAAGCGTCCCGATGAGCTGGAGGCAGATATCATTCGCTTCCAGAATAACAAGGAGCGCTGGATCGCCTTCATCGGTATGCGTGACGGCCGTCCCTACGAGATCTTCACCGGTATTGATGACGAGGACGAGGGACTCTATATCCCCAAGCGCGTCACCCAAGGCAAGATCATCAAGGTCTACGAGGCGGACGGATCCAAGCACTACGACTTTGAGTTCTCCAATAAGCGAGGACTCCGGACTACGGTCGCCGGACTGGATGAGAAGTTCAATCCTGAGTTCTGGAACTATGCGAAGTTTATCTCCAGCGTCCTCCGCTATGGTATGCCGATCGACCAGGTGGTCAATCTCGTCCGCGGGCTCGACCTTGGAAATGAGAGCATCAATACCTGGAAGAATGGTGTCGAGCGAGCTCTCAGGAGGTACATTACTTCCGGCACAGTCGCAGACGGTCAGACCTGTCCCAACTGCGGCTCTCACCAGCTCGTTTATCAGGAGGGATGCCTGATCTGTAAGGACTGTGGCACCTCCAGGTGCGGCTGATACCACATCCATAATTCATATGACCCGAGGGGTGTCGATCGGCTAAGATCGACACCCCCTCGGCTTTTTTATGCATTGCTGCCGATGCACCGACAACTTCTTTACAATCTAAGGGTCATCATACAGACAGCAATAAAGAGAAAGGGATCCTCATATGCCGCTTTTCGTGTACGATCAACTATCTTTGGTGGCTTGGTATGGCTCTCTCTGTCAAGGGAATTTCTATGCTTCTGCGATGTATGACCATACAAGACGTGGCAAAACTGCTGCACCTTAGCTGGGATGTGGTCAAGGAGATACATCTAAAGCACCTTGAGAGACGCTACAGGAGACCGTCCCTGAGAGGAATTGAGAGCATCGGAATCGACGAGTTCGCAGTGAGGAGGGGACACGTATACAAGACCATTGTAGTGGATCTGATCTCGGGCAGGATCTTACATGCGGGAGACGGCAAAGGGGCAGACGAACTTGATGAATTCTGGAAGCGTGTGAGGAAAGAGGGCGTCAGCATGCGATATGTCGCCACTGATATGTCCTCCGCTTTTGCAAAGTCTGCACGCGAAAACGCCCCCGATGCCATCTATGTCTTCGACCACTTTCACGTCATCAAACTAATGGACGATACCCTGGACAACATCCGAAGAGAGCTGGTCTCACGAGAGGTAGACCCGGCTAAAAGGAGGCTCATAAAGGGATCTCGGTTTTTACTCCTGGCAAACTCAGAGAACATTGTAAATCATAACGGAATGTCCAAGCTACAATTAGC
>NZ_AQWR01000006.1 GCF_000375645.1 Porphyromonas bennonis DSM 23058 = JCM 16335
AAAGAGTGGTGAACGAAGCACCCCGACAGGGGTGCCCGCTTTTTAGACCCGGGTCGAGGGGCGTAGCCCCGACGACCCGGGGGTCAGGCGTTGCTCGCGATCCCGCGACCCCGCTAGGGTGTCGCACTGATTGACTGACTGGTATGTGCGACACCATGGCGGGGTCGCTGAAGGCTATGCTCGGCGACCCACAAGGGGTCGAGGGGGTAGGGAAGGGTCTTTGTACATCGGTCACCGCTTCGCGGATGACCGATGCCTATGGAGCGAGCACCCTTCGGGTGCCTCACGGATAAGCCCTCTAGGTATATGATTACCCCAATGCTCAAATGCGTCACCCCTGTCCGAAAAACAGGACTAACGGGATATGACCTCAGACTTATGTCGGTATTAGTGATCACTATTACCGCTATTAGTGTCGACTAATACCGGTAATAGATGAGTCTAATACCGGTAAAAGAAACGAGCGAACCCTACACGCTGATTCCCAAACCTGTAAGCATACGTGACATAGGGTTCCCTTTTCTAAGATCGAGACTCCTCCTGCATAATGTGGTAGGCACTAATGCGCTGTACTGATCCGGGCAGTATATGAAGCTATTCCAAAGGGGGAAATCTCGCTCCCCCATCAGTCTAACTCTTCAGAAGACCGTTGCGGTAAGAGAGACCTGGGCAATGGGTACGACGAAGTGACCTGACCGGGGATGCCGATCAGGCTTTGCTTAGCAATTTGGATGAATAGGGGGATAGACCGACTACGGTCGGGATCAGGGATTGAGCTCCCGCAGGCGGTCACGGACCTGCTCCATCTGCCACATGGGGGTGGAGGTAGCGCCGGTGACGCCCACCGTCCGGACCTCTGGTGGGAGGGGGTCGGTGATCTCGGAGGGGTCGGAGATGAAGTAGGTGTGGGGGTTGGCCTGCAGGGCGGTGTGGTAGAGCACCTTACCATTGCTGCTATTCTTGCCGGCGATGAAGTAGATCACGTCCTTGCTCTTGGCGAAGTCGGTGAGGTCCTTCATCCGATTGGCGACCTGACGGCAGATGGTGTCATGGCTCTCGAGAGGGACCCCGGGGGCGAGATGGTCGCTGATAAAGCCGACGAGCTCCCGGTAAGCCTTGCCGTCCATGGTGGTCTGGCTGAAGAGGTAGACGGGACGACTGAGGTCGACCTTCTCCTCCACGTCGCTGATCGACTGGACGACGATCGCATGCCCCTCGGTCTGACCGACGAGTCCATTCACCTCGGCATGCCCCAGCTTGCCGAAGATGACGATCTGCCCTCCCTCGCGGGAGGTTTTCTCATAAGTCTTGCGGATCTTGCGCTGGAGGGAGAGGACGACCGGGCAGGTGGCGTCGATGATCTCCAGCCCGCGGGCGCGTGCCTCGGCATAGACCTCGGGCGGTTCGCCGTGCGCCCGGAAGAGTACCCGCTTGTCCCTCATACGGCTGAGATCCTCGTAGCGGATCGGACGGAGTCCCTTCTCGGAGAGACGGGAGACCTCCTGACTATTGTGGACAATGTCGCCGAGGGAGTAGAGCGAGTGCCCACCCTCGAGCTCGGTCTCAGCCTTCTCGATCGCAGTGACAACGCCGAAGCAGAAGCCGGACTTGCTATTAATCTCAATGTCGATCATAGGCGCTCCCTCACCCGCTCCTCGACCCAGGCCTGCTGCTGGTCGAGGGTCATATCGGAGTTGTCGAGGACAAGGGCGTCCTCAGCCTGCCGAAGGGGACTGACGGCGCGACCGGAGTCGATGCGGTCCCGCTCTCGGACGTTAGCGAGCACGGAGTCGAAGGTGACCGACTCGCCCTTTGCCGTCAGCTCATCAAAGCGACGGCAGGCACGGACCTCCGGTCGTGCGGTGACGAAGATCTTGAGCTCCGCATCGGGGAGGATGGTGGTACCGACATCCCTTCCGTCCATCACGACCCCCTTCTCCTTCGCCATATCCTGCTGCTGCCTCGTGAGTGCGGCACGGACCTCCGGTATGGTAGCGATCGGGCTGACATGCTCCGAGACCTCCATGCCTCGGATCTCCCGCTCGACATCCTCGCCATTGAGGAGAAGGTGCTGACCATCGGGGTAGATGGCGAAGCGCATCTCTATCCGGGGGAGGCGGCGGATGATCTCCTCGACCATCGGCTCCTCTCCACTGAAGAGTCCCTCACGGAGGGCATAGAGCGTGACGCCCCGGTACATGGCGCCGGTATCTACGTAGGTGTAGCCGAGGGAGCGGGCGAGACGCTTCGCGATGGTGCTCTTGCCACAGGAGGAGTAGCCGTCGAGGGCGATATTGATCTTGCTGTCTGTCATTACTGCATGCGCTTGATGATGTTGTAGGAGCCGAAGACGCCGAGAGCGCCGGCGCGGCTCATGTCCTCGTCCCCCTTCTCCTTATCCCCCGTGGCGTAGTAGGCAAGTCCGCGGGCAAAGAAGGCGTCACCAAATGAGGGATCCCTGATGATCAGATCGCTGAGGGTGGAGATCGCCTCGTGGTACTGTCCCATACCATAGAAGGCATAGGCGAGGTTGTAGAGCGCGGGGAGGTAGCCGGGGACGAGGTCGAGGACCTTACGGAAGTCCTCTATGGAGGCGGTGTAGGCCGCTTTCCTGAGGAGGTAGTCCTTGGAGAGATCTGCCTTAGAGACGTCAACGCCGAGGTCGATCTGGGTGTGGCGGACGGCCTCCCTATTGATGAAGTCCTTGATGCGGGAGACACCGCGCTGGAGGTAGGCATCGGGCTGGTCGGGGTGCTCAGTGATCACCCGGTCGAGCGTCGACACCGCCGCCGCATGGTCACTGACCATCACCTGATCCATAGCGAGAGCAAAGAGATCCTGCTGCCTCATCTGCGGGAAGGAGTCGATGCGGCTCATGTGGTAGTCAAACTGGAGCTGATTGAGTACCGGGAGGTCATTGACCACATAGATCTTACGATCGGACGTCGGCAGACGAAGTTCGCCAGAGTAGTCCCGCTCTTTGCCGAGTCGGGGCTGAGCCTCCTCCTTCATATAGTAGGAGAGGGTAAAGAGCGGCATCGGCTCCACCGGCATGTCTCGATCCTGCACGCGACCACGGATGCCGCCCTCCTCCGCCTCGGCATAGAGCTCATTGTACCCCTTCTCTCGGCTGTTGTAGACGAGGAGACGGAACTTGCGGATGTTATCGTCCCGCTCGTCCCGAACCTGGCGGGCGCCTCCCTCGGCGTACATATTCTCCGCATCCTCCTTCAGCAGCTCGGACATCTCCTTCTGCTGCTGCTCCGCCTTGCGACGGGTAGCGGGATCGTACATCATCTTGCTGGCGAGGTAATTGTCCTTCTTTGCCTCAAGGGTCTGCCCCAGACCCATATTGGCTCTGGCGCGCTCGGCAAAGGCGGGGACAAAGGTTGGATAGCGGGTAATGATCTTGGTGAGGTCGGACTTGGCGAGAGTGTAGCTGCCGAGCTCATTGGCAACTAAAGCGCGATTGAAAATCGCAAAGTAATTGTCGGGCTGCAGCATGACCACTCTGCTGAAGTCGTCGAGTGCGCCATTGAGCTCCCCCACCTGCGTCCGGAGGAGAGCGCGATTGTAGCGGGCAATTAGGTTATTAGGGTCCAGCTCCACCGCCATCGTGTAGTCGCCCATCGCTCCGCGCATGTTATTTTGCTGGTATCGGATGAGCGCTCTATTGGTATAGAGTATCGGCTCATTCGCATTGATGCGGATCGCCTTGTCGAGGTAGTCCTCCGCCTTGCGGTACTCGTGCCTGCTGTACGCGATATCCGCCATCGAGAGGTGGGCATTGGTCAGCGTGGGCGAGAGGGCGAGCGCTTTCTCAAAGAGCCCCTGAGCCGCTACGGTATCCCCCTGCTGCAGTCGGAGACCGCCATCGATCAGATAGCCATCCGCATAGTCGGGATGGAATCGATGGAGGTGGTCTAGGAGGCGACGGGCGGAGAGACTGTCCTTCATGGAGGTGTAGAGAACCGCGGCATTATGGAGCGCTCCCCGATTGTCGGGATTGTCGGCTAGCACCACCTTGTAGTCCTGAAGCGCCAGAGAGTCCTCGCCCAGCGTGTGACGGGTGAGGGCGCGGAGGTAATAGGCATCGTAGATGAAGGGATTGCGTCCGATGCTCACGGAAGCATCCTGCTCGGCACCCCTCACATCCCCAAGGCTGTACTTCGCCACCGCACGCCAGTAGTAGGGGCGTGCCGAGGTGGAGTCGACCCGGATGGCGGTATTGAAGTACTGGATGGCGAGGACGTAGTCCTTGAAGAGGATCGCATTTTGCCCTATGGTCATCACCCGGGTCGGGTCGATCTGGGCGTGTGCGGGCAGGAGATGGCAGACCACCAGTAGGGCAGTCATCCAAAGTCGTAAGCGGATCCTCTCTCTCATCCCGGATAGTTATCGGCTGTTGGTGATGATCTTGTAGTCCGCCCGGACATTGCCGCGGGACATCTTCTTGAGCTTACTGCGGATCATGGCCTTGCGCATTGCGGGGACCTTGTCCGTAAAGAGAATCCCGCGGGTGTGGTCAAACTCGTGCTGGAAGACCCGAGCGCTGAAGCCTCGGAAGGTCTCCTCGTGCCACTCGAAGCTCTCATCCTGGTACTTCACCCGCACCATCGTCGGTCGACTCACCGGCTCGCTGAGACCGGGAAGGCTGAGACATCCCTCATCCAAGGTCACCTCCTCTGTGCCATACTCCAACACCTCCGCATTGATAAAGGTGTGCTTCATATCCGCCGTCTCGGGATAGGCGTCCTTGAGGGGCGATGCATCGATGACAAAGAGCTGCAATGCCTTGCCCACCTGCGGGGCGGCCAGCCCAATCCCATCGGAGGCGTACATGGTGTCGTACATATCGGCAATCAGTTTCTGGAGACCCGGCAGGTCAGGAGTCACCTCCTTGGTCGGTTCTCTCAGTATGTCGGTGCCGTAGACGTATATAGGTAGTTCCATTGCTTACATTCTATTCATTATTATATCTCTCCCCGCTCCTGCATCTCACGATAGGTCCTGCTCTCGAGGAAGTCCCGCAGGATGATCACGGCGCTGATCTCGTCGACCAGCCCTTTCTCCCGCCTCTTCATCCGCCCCATTCCGCTCTCGAGGAGGGTCCGATTGGCGATCACTGAAGTGAAGCGCTCGTCATACCTTATGATGGGCATGGTAGGCAAAAGTTTACGCAGCCTATTGATCAACGGGGTAATGTACTTCTCACTCTCCGAGGGCGTATTGTCCGCCTGCTTAGGTAGCCCGATGATGATCGCATCCACCTCCTCCTTTTCACAGTATTTCCGTACTCGGTCAGGGATCTCGCCCGTGGAGGCATAGCCCATGCCGTCGGGGATGATCCTCAGGGGATCTGTCACCGCCATACCGGTTCGCTTGCGCCCTACATCCAGCCCTAAGAGACGTCCCATAGCAGCTCTCGGATGGTCTTACCGGTGACCGGGTCGATCACGTCAGGCGCTATCTCAGCCAGAGGCTTGAGGACGAAGAGTCGCTCCCGCATACGAGGATGAGGGATCTCCAGCCACTCGTCGTGGTAGACCAGGTCATCGATCATCAGTATATCAACATCGCAGGTCCGGTCGAAGTGGATCCCGCCGACGCTCTTCCGCTCACGCCCCAGCTCCCGCTCGATCTCGCGCGTCACCGTCAGGAGGGCACGAGGGGCAAGCGAAGTACGGACAGCGAGCACTTGATTGAGGAACTTATGCTCACTCTCAAAGCCCACCGGCTCCGTCTCCATAGGAGAAGAGACGGCGAGGACGTCCCCTACCCGCTCACCGATCAGCCGCGCGGCCTCGGAGAGGTAGTGGGTGCGATCCCCCAAGTTGCTCCCAAGAGCGATATAAGCGGTGCGCTCCATAGGTGTCAGATGATGAGCATAGCATCACCGTAGCATCCAAAGCGGTACTCCTCCTTGATCGCCACCTTGTACGCATTCATCATATGATCGTACCCACCAAAGGCCACCGCCGTGAGCAGCGTAGAGGAGTATGGCATATGGAAACCGGTCACCATACTATTGGCGATGCCAAAGGTGTACTCTGGGTAGATAAACTTCCCCGTCCAGCCTCCATAGGGCTTGATAAAGCCATCGGTGCTGAGCGCAGTCTCCAGTGCCTTCATCGTCGAGGTACCTACGCCACATATCTTATGCCCTCCCACTCGCGCCTTATTGACCACGTCGCAGCACTCCTGAGTGATAGAGATCTGCTCGGATCCCATCTTGTACTTCGCCAGGTCGTCCACGTCGATCTCGTCGTACATCACACGGCTGGTGCTCAGTTCGAGCTTGGCGAAGTGGACATCCTTCAGGTCGAGGCGCTTCATCAGCTCGCGGCTAAAGTGAAACCCTGCCGACGGTCCCACGACAGCTCCCTCCGCCTCTGCGTAAATGGTCTGGTACCGCTCAGCATCCTCCGGTGTCGGCTCACGCTTGATATAGTCGGGCAGAGGCGTCATGCCGAGGTCCTTCAGATCCTGGATGAAGTGGTCATGATCTCCGTCGTAGAGGAAGCGAAGGGTGCGGCCCCGAGAGGTGGTATTATCGATCACCTCAGCGACCAGTCGCTCATCGTCACCAAAGAAAAGCTTATTCCCGATCCGGATCTTGCGAGCCGGATCCACGAGGACATCCCAGAGATAGTTCTCAGCCTTCAGCTCGCGCATCAGGAATACCTCGATGCGGGCATTCGTCTTCTCCTTATGACCCACGAGGTGGGCAGGGAAGACCTTCGCATTATTGAGGACAATCACGTCGTCCTCTGAGAAGTACTCGATCAGATCCTTAAACTGTCTATGCTCGATCTCCCCACTCTTGCGGTGGAGCACCATCATCCGAGACTCATCACGAAAGTCTGTCGGATGCTGAGCAATCAGTTTCTTGGGCAGCTTGAAGCCAAATTGTGACAACTTCATATATCAGTGTCTCTAAAATTGATTTTATCTATTCTCCCCCTCAGCAGCAATACGATCCCGCCACGCCCTCAGGTCGGTCTGGTGGACGGAGGCGTAGACATCCAGCGTCTGCCGGATAAATGACTCAAAGTCCTCCGGACGGATGCAATCCTCCACGCTTCGGTCGCCGACCCGAGTCCGACGCAGTCGCGTGAGATGAGCCCCACAGCCGAGCTGCTCGCCCAGGTCACGAGCCAGCGCGCGGATGAAGATCCCCTTGCCCCCCGTTACCCGTACCCGTGCCAGCGGCGCCTCGTAGCTCAGCAGCTCGATCCGATCAAAGCGGACCCGCTTAGCCGGCAGCTCCACCTCATCCCCCCGGCGCGCAATCATATAGGCACGCTCGCCGCCTATCTTCGCAGCGGAGTAGGCAGGCGGCACTTGGTCGATCTCCCCCTCGTACGAGCGCAGAGCTGTACGTATCTCCTCCTCTGTGAGGTGATCGTAGGGGAAAAAGGCGTCTATGGAGTGCTCCAAGTCAAAGCTCGGCGTGGTGGCGCCCAGTCTTATCGTCGCCTCGTAGCACTTGTCGTGATCCTGCAGCTCCTCAATGCGCTTGGTGAAGCGCCCGGTACAGAGCACTACCACACCTGTGGCCAGAGGATCAAGTGTACCGGCATGTCCGACCTTGAGCCGCTTCAGATTGAGCTCCGTGCAGGCGAGTCGACGAAAGAGATTGACCAAGTCAAAGCTGGTCCAGCCGAGCGGCTTATCTACAGAGATGATCATCCCGTCGCTGAAGGGATTAGGCGGTGCGACACGCCTGCGTCCCCGCTCAGCGCCTATCTGATAGACCGCTCGAGTCAGTCGCTCCTCTCTACCGTCCATAACCCTCACTTAGAAAACAGCAAGATCCATGCCCAAGCCCAGCATCGTCAGGATGACACCCGCGACGACGATGCGATACCAACCAAAAGAGGCAAAGGTGTGCTTCTGCACAAAGGTGATGAAGAAACGGATCGCAGCCAATGCCACGACGAAAGAGATCACATTACCCACCACTAATAGGCCCATATGATCGGAGAGTACCGACAGCTCGCCGGACTTCCAGAACTTCAGCACCTCGTAGCAGGTGGCACCCAGCATCGTTGGCACAGCGAGAAAGAAGCTAAACTCAGCTGCCCGCTTCCGATCCATCCCCGCCACCATACCACCGACAATCGTACTCATAGAGCGAGACATCCCCGGCATAAACATAGCGATGGTCTGGAAGAGACCGACGACAAAGGCATTCTTGTAAGTAATCTCCCGCCCGTGGCTTCCCTTATGGAGCCACTTGTCGATGAAGAGCATCACCACACCTCCAATGAGGAGATTGACTGCGATGATCCACACCGAGCCGAGAGCATGATCCACCCAGTCGCCGAAGAGCAAACCCAGCACGACTGCCGGCAAGAGGCCGATCAGGAGAGCTATGTAGAAGCGGAAGCGGCTCACGTTTCGCTTCCACGTCGGCACATCAGGGTGATCCATCTCCGGTGCCACCCTGAAGTCGAAGAAACGCTTCCAGTAGAGCACCACCACGGAGAGGATGGCTCCGAACTGGATCATGACGGTGAAGGCCTTCACGAAAGGCGTACTCTCGATCCCCATCAGGGACTGAGCGATCACTAAGTGACCGGTACTGGAGACCGGCAGAAACTCTGTCAGACCCTCGACGATGGCGAGGATAATGGCTTGGACAACTGTCATCACTCAGTAGGCTTGGTGGTGTCGTCAGAGGGAGTCTCCTCGACGGAGTCGCTCCCCTTATAGTCGCTTCGTTTCCGCCATAGGATCGCCACGGCGATGCCGGCATATCCCAGCATACAGACCAGCGGAGCCACGCGGATGCGTAGGGGACTGAAGACCTCAGGATTAAAAGTGACCCCATCCGTGGAGGCACCTCCGCTCATCAGCAGGTACCCGATGATCAGGAGAAGGAGTGAGCCGAGGAGGATCAGGAGATTGACTCTCCCGAAGCCGTAGGTCTCAAAGTTCGTTTTCTTACCCTTATCTTTACTCATAGCTTTATGTCTTGATGGCCCGCTCTCAGGCACGATAGAGACGATCCTCATCCATCTTGAGATACCGACTGACAGCAGCGGCAGAGGCGATCCAGGAGATCAGTATCCCTGAGACCAGCACGACTGCCCCGGCGATCACCATATTCTGTGTAGACAGCACACCGCTGAGGATCGGATACTTTGTCAGGAGGTAGTAGCGGCACCAGACCATCAGCCCGATGGCAACCACCGCTGCCACCACCCCACTCCTTATGCCCGAGGCGATGAAGGGGCGGCGGATAAAGGAGCCGGTCGCCCCCACTAATCGCATGGTGTAGATGATGAAGCGTTTGGCATAGACCCGCAGGCGGATCGTATTATTGATCAGAACGACCGAGATCACCAGCAGGAGCAGCGCCAGCGCACCCATGATCAGGGCGATGGTGCTGAGATTGCGATTGAGCTCATCGACCAGGTCCTTGCGGTAGGAGACCGTCTGAGCGATAGGGAAGGACTGCAGCTCCTTAGCCACCAGCTCGATACTGTCCGGACTGGCGGCGTACTCTGAGAGGACATGCACCTCCAGCGTAGGCGAGAGAGGGTTCCACCCGAGGAAGTCCTCAGGATTCTCCCCCAGCTCCTCAGCCAGCTCCTGCATCGCCTCCTCCTTGGAGTAATAGCTCACCTCCTTAGTATACGGTCTGGAGGAGATCTTATCACGCATGGAGACGATGTCGGCATCGGGACTCTCCGGATCGAGCAGTACGGTGTAGCTGAGACTCTCGCGGATGTAGTCCCCCAGGCCACGCCCCACCAGCCCGATCATCGCCACGAGTCCGATCAGGAAGAGTACAGCACAGATACTGACTGTACTGAGGAATGTAGAGCCGGTCACCGGGACCCGATGCGATTTCTTGGGCTTAGTCGACATGTCTATCTACCACAACTTATTTTGACTATCTCGGATGGCGTTAGCTTTCTTCAGAAGCAGGCGAGAGATCTGAGAGCCGATCTCCCAGCCCCCTCTCCTCAGCGCTTCGTCACGCTTACGTCCGTCCTTTCATTACGCAAATATACCAAATCAAACGGCACACCACCCCCTCCCCCGAGCACCTTCATCAGGGGTGCAATCTATTACCGATAAGAGAGAATACTAATACCGGTAATAGACTTCACTAATATCGGTATTAGAATTCTCTATTACCGGTATTAGAGATTGGCGAGAAGTGGGCAGGGAAATGTGGTGACGGTCCGAACGGCTTCAGAAGACTTCTTTGCTCCCCCTCCAGACCACCTCCTGACCACCCTCAGCACGAGCGGCAGTGCGTCCGAGTACGAAGAAGTAGTCACTCAGGCGATTGATGTACTGCAGGACAGAGGGATCGATCTCAGCCGTCGGCTCTGCCTCGAGGAAGGCGTAGATGTCCCGCTCTGACCGCCGTGCCACCGTGCGGCAGATGTGCGCTACGGAGGCGGCTCGACCTCCGGCGGGGAGGATGAATTGCTTCAGCTTCGGCAGCTCTCCATCGAGCCGATCGACCATCTGCTCCAGGTGGCGGATGTCCTCCTCGGAGAGTCCGCTGCCGCAGTACTTCAGCAGCTCCGGGTCAGTTGTGTCCGTCGCAATGTGTGTGCCGCAGGTGAAGAGTCGCTCCTGGATCTCCTGCAGCAGATCATCCTGCCCAAGAGAGGAGGGCAGCTCGGCACGGAGCAGTCCGATGAATGAATTGAGCTCATCGAGCTGGCCGTAGGCATTCAGCCTCGGAGATGCCTTGGAGACTCGCTTACCGCCGACGAGAGAGGTTTTCCCCTTATCGCCACGACCGGTGTAGAGCTTGCTTTTCTTTTTTTCGTCCATTTTTATACTGTACTACGGTAAATGTAAAGGTTATCATTCTTGCTAAATAGCAGGGCATGGTCGTACAGGTCGATCACCACCCCGCAAGTCAGGTGGGCAACCAAGTCTCGCAGTCGCTCCTCAGCAGCCCTGTCCCGTCGGACATCGGTCAGCAGGACCGCCCTACCCTGCACCTGTAGGAAGCGAAGGGCCTCCTCGGCACTGTCGGTATAGAGCAGCGCGCGATCCATCGTCCCGAGGTCACTCAGCGGCAGAGTCCTCATGCGGCTGTCTGCGAGAGCGGCGTAGTCCATCGCCGCCTGCCGATCCGGAGTGGTCTCGCCATAGGCAGTCACCACATAGTCCAGGCGGGCAATAAGCCTATACCAGAGCGCCAGTCGGTCCCGCTCCGGTGTGGGGAGGTAGTACTCATACCTCGGCTGCACGACAGAGCAGACCATCCGGTACGCCATCGGCGAGTGGACGCCGTGTCCCCTCCCGTAGCGGAGCCGACGGAGGATCCGACAGCAGTAGAGGCTCCGATGAGGATAGAGCAAGTGCATGGGGGATCAGAGGACGTTGAGGACCTGCTCCTTGATCTGCTCGAGATGATCCTTCATCTTTACGGTGATCTTCTGGAGCGTGGCGTGGTTGCTCTTGGAGCCGAAGGTATTGATCTCCCGACCGATCTCCTGAGCGATAAAGCCGAGCTTGCGTCCCTGTCCGACCTCACCGTCCATGGTGGTCTCGAAGTAGGAGAGGTGGTTGATGAGCCTATTCCGCTCCTCGTGCACGTCGAGCTTGTCGATGTAGTAGATCATCTCCTGCTCGAGTCGGCTGGCATCGTAGTTATTCTGCGTCACACGACGGAGCTCTGTCTCCAGCCTCTCGCGGACTGTGTCAATGCGCTCCTGCTCGTAGGGCTCAGTGGAGCTGATGAGCGTCCGGATCGCCTCGATATTCTCCTGGAAGACTCGGTAGAGCGACTCACCCTCCTGTGCCCGGAAGGCAGTGAAGTGGTCGATCGCCTCTGAGAGCGTCTCCATCACGATGCGACCGTCACTCTCCGTCTCTGCCTGGTCGAGCTCGGCCGTGCGGACCACGCCCTGGAAGCCGATGATCAGACTCATGGGATCCCTGGGCAGGGGAATGCCGGTATCTGCGCTCAGCTGCTGCAGTCGCTCCCAGTAGGTGGTCGCGACACGCTCATCGATGGTGAGTGGCGCCTGTGTCTCGAGATGGTCGACGCTGATGTAGACGTCCATCTTGCCTCTCAGGCATCGATTGGTAGTGGTCTTGCGGATCTCCTGCTCCAGAGCTCGGAGGTAATTGGGGAGATGGACATTGACATCCGCATTCTTGCTATTGACAGAGTAGATCTCCACGGTGACCTTCCTTCCCTCACCGCTCCGCTCAGCCCTCCCGTAGCCGGTCATTGAGTATATCATATGTGGTGTATAAAAAAGGACAGCCACTCCGCTCCACTGTATCTCCACCGGAGTCAGGGTACGTCATGGCTGTCCTTAGATTAAGTAAATATCGTGCTTAGTTACGGTCAGAGGTTGCGGCCGTGGCAGTTCTTAAACTTCTTACCGCTGCCACAGGGGCAGGGGTCGTTACGGCCCACCTTCTTGGCAGCTCGGTAGGGGGTGTTATTCGCCTGAGCAGCCTCGGAGGCGGCGCGACCAGCCTCGGTGCGCTGCTCCGCCTGCTGCTGGTAGTCATCCTTCTGCTCACGGTAGCGACTGCGGTCATTGGCACGAGGATCATCGTGGTGCTCCCCGATCCTCACCTGCTGCTGAGCGGCGGCTGCTCGTGCCATGGCGGCGGCTCTCGCTGCCTGCGCCTGACGACGTGCCTCCTGCTCCTCAGGGGTGGCGATATTGATGTGACCGCGCATGATGATCTCGGTGATCTTCACATTGAGGTCATCGATCATGCGCTTGAAGAGGTCATACGCCTCGACCTTAAAGATCACCAGCGGGTCCTTATTCTCATACGAAGCGGTGCGGACGGCATTCTGCAGCTCATCCATCGCCAGCAGATGACGCTCCCATGCCTCGTCGATCGTGTAGAGGAGGATCGTCTTCATGAAGGACTTGGAGATGCTCTGCGAGTTGCTCTCTACCGCCTCCTTCAGATTGGTCACCACATTGTACATCAGACGACCATCAGTGACGGGGACATAGATCTGCTCCACCTGAGAGCCGTGCTCCTTATAGAAAGCCTGCAGTGCCGGATCAGCCTGCTCTGCCATCCGGTCCATACGTCGCTTCAGCGTGGCAGAGGCCTCATCCAGCAGACGGGCTGCAATATCATTAGCCTCGAGTCCCTTAAACTCGGTCTCGGAGACCGGACACTCGATGGCAAAGACCTTGTAGACCTCAGTGCGGAAGTCGTCAAAGGAGCCTCCCGCATGCTTCGTGGCGAGATAGATCGCGGACTGCTCGAGCGTATTCATCACGTCGAGTCCGATGCGCTCACCCATAAGGGCGTGACGGCGACGGGTGTAGATCACCTTACGCTGGGCGTTCTTCACATCGTCGTACTCGAGGAGGTGCTTACGGATGCCGTAGTTATTCTCCTCCACCTTCTTCTGAGCATTCTCGACTGTATTGCTGAGCTGCTTAGAGACGAGCATATCGTCATCCTTGAGTCCCATGGTAGAGAGCACCTTCGCCATACGATCCGAGCCGAAGAGGCGCATCAGCTTGTCCTCCAAAGAGACAAAGAAGACGGACGACCCCGGGTCCCCCTGACGTCCTGCTCGACCACGCAGCTGGCGGTCGACACGGCGGGACTCATGTCGCTCAGTACCGATGATGGCGAGACCGCCCGCCTCCTTCACCTCGGGGGATAGCTTGATATCGGTACCACGACCGGCCATATTGGTGGCAATGGTTACCGTACTCGACTGACCCGCCTGAGCGACGATGTCTGCCTCCTTCTGGAAGAGCTTTGCATTAAGCACATTGTGCGGGATGTGTCTTAGGTCGAGCATCCTGCTGAGTAGCTCTGAGATCTCGACCGACGTGGTACCGACCAGAACCGGTCGACCCGCTTCGGTAATCGCCTGGATCTCGTCGATGACAGCGTTGTACTTCGCCTTCGCCGTCTTGTAGATGCGGTCATTCTCATCCCTGCGGATCACCGGGCGATTGGTCGGGATCACGACGACATCGAGCTTGTAGATGTCCCAAAACTCCTTCGCCTCCGTCTCTGCCGTACCGGTCATACCGGCGAGCTTGTGATACATGCGGAAGTAATTCTGCAGCGTGATCGTCGCCTTGGTCTGCGAGGCCTGCTGCACCTGTACGTGCTCCTTCGCCTCGATCGCCTGATGAAGTCCATCGGAGTAGCGGCGTCCGTTCATGATACGACCGGTCTGCTCGTCGACGATCATCACCTGATTGTCGATCACGACGTACTGGTCGTCTCGATCGAAGAGGGTGTAAGCCTTTAGCAGCTGCTGGACGGTATGGACACGCTCACTCTTGACGGAGTAATTGGTCAGCAGCTCGTCCTTTGTGCCGGCCTTCTCCTCCTCGCTAATCTCCTTATTCTCCAGCTCAGACATCTGGGCGGCAATATCGGGTAGGACGAAGAAGGCGGGGTCCTCATTCTTCTGAGACAGCAGGTCGAAGCCCTTATCGGTCAGCTCGATCTGGTTATTCTTCTCATCTACGACAAAGTAGAGCGGATCGGTCACCACATGCATCTCGCGGTTGTTGTCCTGCATGTAGAAGCCCTCCGTATCCAGGAGGCGCTTCTTCACGCCCTCGGTACTGAGGAACTTGATCAGCGGCTTGTACTTCGGCAGACCCTTGTAGCTCCGGAAGAGCAGGAGATAGCCCTCGTCGACCTCCTTGGGGTCGTCGCTCGCGATCTTCTTCTTTGCCTCGTTGAGGAGCCGGGTACAGAGCGTCCGCTGAGCATTGACAACTGACTCCACATCCTCGCGGAACTCCTCAAACATCTGATCCCCCTTAGACTCCACCGGACCGGAGATGATCAGAGGTGTACGGGCATCATCGATCAGCACGGAGTCCACCTCATCGACGATGGCATAGTTGTGGACCCTCTGTACCATGTCCTCCGGACGACGTGCCATATTGTCACGCAGGTAGTCAAAACCAAATTCGTTATTGGTCCCAAAGGTGATGTCGCAGTCGTACGCCCGCTTGCGCTCCATAGAGTTGGGCTCATGCTTGTCGATGCAGTCGACGGTGAGGCCATGGAACTGGTACAGCGGTCCCATCCACTCTTCATCACGCTTGGAGAGGTAGTCATTGACCGTCACCACATGGACGCCATTGCCGGAGAGGGCGTTGAGGAAGACCGGCAGCGTCGCCACCAGAGTCTTACCCTCACCGGTCGCCATCTCGGCGATCTTACCCTGATGGAGGACGATACCGCCGATCAGCTGCACGTCGTAGTGGACCATGTCCCACTTGGTGAGGTTGCCACCGGCCTCCCACTCATTCTTGTAGATCGCCTTGTCCCCGTCGATGGTGACGAAGTCGTGCTCTACAGAGAGATCCCGGTCATACTGCGTCGCCGTTACGACGATCTCGCTATTCTCTGCGAAGCGCCGCGCAGTGGACTTCATGACGGCAAAGGCCTCGGGGAGGATCTCATTGAGCTTATCCTCCAGCTTATCTTTCACCTTCTCCTCCAGCACATCGATCTGCTCCCACAGCGCCTCACGCTCGCTCAGCTCAGCGCTGTCGACCTTAGCCTTCAGCTCTGCGATCTGGCTCTGCTCCTCGGCGACATGGTCGCGGAGATCCTGTCTCATACGAGCGGTGTGAGCCCTCAGCTCATCATGGCTCAGCTGATCGATCGTCTCGTAGGTCGACTTGATCTGATCGACGATGGGGTATATCTGCTTGAGGTCGTTCTGTGACTTGTTGCCGAAGATACCGGCAAGTAAGTCTTTAAAGAAACTCATATATATTGTCTAGTAAAAAAGTGTATCCGTTGTCATTCTCGAGAGTACCGGACTCCAGTGGGAGTCGAAAGGTACAAAAAATATCTGATCAGTCTCGATCAGGGCGTCGGTGGTCGGATACGAAGGACGTGGGAGATTTCTCTGGAGACCCTGCGAAGGTCGAGAGGTGCGCTGATCACCTCCGGCTCGATACCCGCTCCCCAGAGGATGAACATTGTCGGCATCGGAGCGTAAGACGGCTGAGCCGGCTCTGTACCCCGATCAACCACATAGCCGGGGCTAATCCCCACGAAGACGTCCGCCCGATGGGACGGGAGCGCGCTATGGAGTGCCGTCAGGCGTGCAGTCCCTATCCGATCCCCGGGGAGGAGATCGCGTAGGGTATGGTCGGGGATCGTGTAGGAGACTCCCGCCATCTCGAGGAGGAAGGAGGAGACTGCGTCCTGTACTTCTGCCAGGGTGAGGTCGTCCCTCTTCTCGATCAATGTGCGGTCTAAGTAAAGCTCGCCCCGATCGGTTACCTCAGTGACCAGCCCCTTGATGCCATACTTGGCATGGAGGTACATGTTGGTGATCGCTCGGCAGCGCTCGGGGGAGAAGGTGGGATACCTTTTCTTATCATTCCTGATCAACTCCTGACGTGCCATGCCGTTGCCGGTCAGCGCCAGGAGGACCTCCCCTTGTCCAAACTTCCGATCCAGAAGATCCATCAACTCCCCTACCGCACGGTCGAGGAGATGATAGCTATCCAGCAGCTCGGGGGAGATACCTGCTGGGACACCGGGCGGCGTACCTGCCGTAAGGTGGAGCGCCAGCAGATCGACCGAGGCATCGGATCCCAGTCCGGCGCCCTCTATCACCGCCTCAGCAAGTCGGATGACATACTCATTGACCACCGGGGAGTGCTTCAGGTCCTGTACGGACGAAAAGGCTCTCGTATATATATGGTCGGAAGCAAAGGCTCCACTGCCGGCATAGGGCAGAAGCGAAGCGTACAGCGCCGGGTCCGACGCCTGCCAGGTGATCGACCCCTTATCGAGTCGGGTCGCCACTGTACTGCTCTTACTGATATACCATGGCAGACCTGCGGGATAGAAGGTGGAGCTGACCCACCTCGCCGTAGAGTCATCGAGCCAGTATGCAGCCTGAGCCTCGTGTCCACCGGCAATGATTGCCTCCTCGGCACACGGAGCGATGGAGAAGACCTGTCCCAGCCCATGAGTCGCCTGAGACAGTCGGTCAGCAAGGACAGGAGCGCGGAGAGCAAGGGGTGACAGACGGTCAGCCGTCGCATAGCCGATATAGTTCTTATCCTCGAGGATAGAGCCCTCACGGCTCCGCTTGCCGCCCTCCTTGCGCACCACAGCGCGTCTGCCGGTGATCCCACTTGTCAGTCCGAGCGTTCCGGTCTGCAGTACCGCCTCACTCGCTACCGGATCGGCCGTAGCCAGCGGATGGATCACTGCATCATACACCCTCCCCTCGCGAGTCAGCCTTGCCAGACCACTCTCCGAGAGATGGGGGGCCATCGCCTCGTAGAGGTCCGTCCGAAACTCATCCACCGTCAGCAGCACCACAAGCTTAGGGACTTGCTGTGCTGCGACAGGCGAGCAGACGCTCAGGAGGACGACCAGAGGCTTGAGTAGATCTTTCATCACTTAGTACTGTAGTCAAATACCTTGCCACCCTCAGGACTCGGCTCGACAAAGCGGCAGACAAACTGATCCAAACCGACGAGGATCGCCATGTAGGCCATACCGATAGGAAGGGTCTGCACATACCCGAGTCCCAGGTAGACGAGCGACAGGATGAGATTGATCAGATAGAGGTGGCTATTGAGCCGCTTATGACGCCCCTCCTGCCACATCGTCACCACAAGGATAAGCCAGAAGGGATGAAGCAGCACCATATTGGCATTAAGCAAAGTGTGCGGGTGGGCGGAGAAGAGACTGAGGAACCAGAGTACGATCCCCGCCAGACCGAAGATGACATAAAGGGCACAGCGTAGGATCCGCCACGGTAGCGGGGTGTACCTCCGCACGACAAAGTAGCAGAGCAGGTAGACGGCGACCACAGCGAGTATCGTCACCAACGGTCCGTCAAAGCGAGGCACCTCGATCACCTGCGTCTGAGCGATGATCTCCTGCTTGCGGGCGACGATCGGCTCACCGGTATCCTCCCGATAAGCTAGGTCCATCGACTGCTCCAGCAACACCGGCAAAAATCCCGCATCGCGGACGGTCATCTGTGCATCACTCTTCACCCCGAGACAGAGATCGGTGCCAAAGGTGTACCACTTCGCCGACTTACTCGACTGCCTCGTCGCCTCACGGAAGGTCGGCAGAGACTTGCGGTCGACCCTATAGACCAGCCCTCCCTCCACGAAGCGCTCGATAAGGTCGCGCGGTCGGGTGGCGCAGTTGTCGTAGAAGTAATTGTATTGATACTCTGCATTCTCCGGCAGGGCATTCCAGTCGAGGTACTCCATCAGCGCGCGCACCTCTTGCGGTCTCAGACTAAGCTCCTGCTCCACCATGCTCCTCCCCTGATCGGCATACTCGTAGACCATGCTGTCGAAGTCAGTGACCCCGAGCATATACATCGGCTTACCGATCATAAAGTTGGGGATAAAGTTCTTCTGAGACGTCGAGAAGTACCCATAGTTGTACGCCCTATCCAAGCCGGTCTCCGGGTCCTGAATACGTATCGCCGTATGACCATAGAGGTAGAAGACATACTCCGCTGACTGTCCGCAGGTGATCAGACTCGCCCGAGGCTCGGCAGCGAGCGGCAGGATGAGACTGCTCAGTAGAGTAAGCAGGGTAGTATAGAGAAGTCGTCTATTCATGTAAGATCAAAAATGTGTGGCATATCTGACAAGACAAGCCGTGTGTCATGCAGGGAGAGACTCTTCGGGTAGAGATTATTGGCCCGAGAGCCGAGCTCCTTGACGAGAGCGATCGGTACGTCAGCATAAGTGGCGACACGATATCCTCGCTCCCCCGATCCGGTGAGGGTCTGTCGTCCTATGAGGGCAAAGGCCTCCTCTGCCGTCATCGCCCGTCTCGGGTACGGCAGCAAGCTCGAGACCCGTGAGCTGAGGACCCAAGGGGCACCTGGGATGAAGTCCCGCCCCTTGATATCCCCGAGATGAAGTCCGGAGCTCAGCACGCGGACTCCCTCACTCCCCTCCAGCAGAGCAGCGACAGACTGACCGATCGGAGAGAGCAGTCGCCAGACAGACCCGTCGGGATTACAGAGCAGATACTCCACCGGCAGACTGCTCAGCTCGTCCGGTACACCGCCCGACCTGCCGGCGATCTTACGCCCGGGCATCTGTGGAGCCACCGGGGGGCCCGGCTTTCGTACGCCGAAGCAAGTAAGCCCCTCGCTCCCTGTTGTGTGGGGGAAGAAGCGGTATACCCCCGGCTCCTCCTCGCTCTCCTGGACACCATAGTCGAGGAGCTCAGGCAGTGGGATCACCTCTGCGCCGTAGTTGTCCCGGAGGAAAGAGAGCTGCGCCTCATTCTCCGCCCTATTGTACGTGCAGGTGCTATATATAAGGAGTCCACCCTCCGTCAGCATCTCCCACGCCTCGGCGAGGATCTCCCGCTGTGTGCGGGCGCAGTGGTCCACCAGCTCAAGGCTCCAGCCGGTGATGGCGTCAGGCTCCTTGCGAAACATCCCCTCGCCGGAGCAGGGTGCGTCCACCAGAATGAGATCCGCCTCCAATCCCGCAGCTCTCAGCGCCTCGGGATAGGCTGAGGTGACGATCGTCTCGTCCGCTCCCCAGCGGAGGACATTCTCCTCCAGCACCTTTGCCCGCTTGCGATCCGGCTCATTCGTGACCAGGAGACAGGTCTCCGGGAGGTGGCTGCGGAGGAGCGTCGTCTTGCCCCCCGGCGCAGCACAGAGATCCAGCGCCACTGAGGGGGCAAAGTCGACGTGATCCAGATAGCGCGCCACCACCATCGATGCCGGCTCCTGTACGTAGTAGGCCCCTGCATGCCAGAGCGGATCGGCACCAAATAGAGGACGCTCATCGAGCAATACCCCCTCTGGACACCACGGGATCTGACCCGAGGAGTGAGGGGGAAGCTTGGAGAGATTAAGCCGAACGGATACAGGCGAGGGAACCTCCGTCAGCGCTCTCTCAAGCGCCTCGTAGGCTCTCTGCCCGAAGTCCGAAGCAAAGGACTCCCTAAAGCCGTCCGGCAGCATCATCAGATCTTGAGCGAGAAGCCGAAGCTAAAGAGCTCGTTGTACTGAAGGAGAGACTTAAAGGTCTTCGGCTCATCCAGGATCACGCTGTCATCGAAGCGGAGATTGACATTGAGCATCGTGCTGAAGTACTTATTGAAGGCATACTCCAGAGTATTCTCCAGCTCCGTCTCTATATGCTTATAGGAGGTGTTGTAGTAGAGCCGAGAGCGCCAGGAGAGGGCGTCGGAGAATTGCCAGTCCAGATTCATCCGCAGCGATGATCCGAGGCGAAGGAGATAGTCCTGATCCTCCTGCAGACCATACCTACCCCTCGTCACGTCCTTGGCGTGGATCCAGATAAATTGCATCGACGCAGGCGCCACATTGAGCGTAAAGTTGAGGTTATTGAAGGGATTACCGCCGATCTTTTTCTTCTTGAGGTTATACTTCATACCGAGACCGCCGTCGATGATCAGCGGTGCAAAGGCTCGAGTGGTGACATTGCCCTCGCGGTCATAGTTATTGAGCAGCTGGCTTCGGAGGTTGAGGTCTACGGTATAGAACCAGCGCTTCCACGCCTTTAGACCCAGGTTACTACGCATCCGGAAGACATCCTCACTGATCTTAAAGTCGGGCTTCTCCTCGAGCTTGATCTCACTTGGCACCGTAAAGAGTCCCAGCTTATACTCCAGATCATTGACCCACTCCACCTTATCCTTCTTATAGGCCAGCTGATAGTAAAGTCGAGAGGAGAGGTTGGCACTGCTGGTACCACCCTTGTGCCAGTTGGGGGAGACTTGATTCTGAGCCAGCTGGGCGTGCGCCTCGAAGCGCGGCAGCCAGTAGCGGCGCTCCACCGACACCGTCTCGATCACCCCCTGTGACTTCGTCGGCACATTGGGCATATCCATCACCGCCAGCTCACCCGAGTACGAGGGGCCCTCCACCGGCTTGTACTCCAGATGATCTGTCGGGAGGAAGTCCGAGGTGTAGCGGATCAGATCCGGATGAGAGAAGAAGAATTGCTCCCTCAGCCGCTGATCGGTATTCCACCGATCCATACGCTTCGCAAAGCCGGTCGTAGGATTATACTCCCGCTCCAGCTTATCCAGGGTCGTGCGAAGCAGCGACTGCAGGACGAAGGGATTGTGAAGACGGGGATCGGTCGAGCGAACGAGAGCCACTTTATCGAAGTGGAGGGAGGGCAGCTTCCACAGGTCGAAGAGCAGTGGAGCAAAGAGCGAGGAGGAGGGCACATACCCCTCTGTCCTCAGCTGCATCGGACGGCTGATCACACCCAGCGCCTCCGGGCTCAGACCTCGGGTCAGGGTATCATTGGCCATTATCTGCTCGGAGTAAGCAGGGTACAGAGGGACCACCTCGCCGGCATCCCCCACACTCTGAGCGCTTGCCGCCACTCCACACATCATCAGGAGAGAGCCCAGCACCGGGCTTAGCACTCTGGTAACGTATCGCATCATTATTCTCTATCTCTATTAGTCACTTCGATTATGGTGCGTACCGCCGCACCCTACATTTCTACAAAGATAATACTTTTGCTCCATCCGCCTTTTGGCGACCCGATCAGATCAGCCAAAACGCATCAGAACCATCCATCAAAAGCCACAAAACTTTTGAGACAAAAGGTACGCGACCCAATAGTCTGGTTACCAGCAGAAAGCAAAGGCCTATTCCTATTACCGATATTAGGCTCGACTAATACCGGTAATAGTGTCAACTAATACCGACTATAGTAATCACTAATACCGGTATTAGTCCGGAGACCTCAATAGAGTGAGAGGGGAGCTATAGGTCGACGGCTGTCAGCCAGCCGTGACGATCGGGGAGCCTGCCGGACTGTATGCCGGTCAGACGGTGGTAGAGCTCTCGGCATACCGGACCGGGCTCGCTACCGTAGTCGTATATGCTGCCGGTGTCAAGGTCGACTATCTTGCTGATGGGACAGATGACTGCGGCGGTGCCACAGGCTGCCGCCTCATCGAGGGTGCTGAGCTCCTCCACGGGCAGAGGACGGCGCTCCACCGACAGCCCGAGGTCGCCGGCGATGGTCATCAGACTGTCGTTGGTCACAGAGGCGAGGATCGACTCGGAGCGGGGAGTAATGTAGGACTTCCCTCTGATGCCGAAGAAATTGGCAGACCCGCACTCGTCGATGTACTTCTTCTCCTGAGGATCCAGGAAAAGGCAGCCCCCGGCGTAGCCCTCCTCATAAGCGTCTCGCATCGCACGGAAGGAGGCAGCATAGTTTCCGCCTACCTTGAACCTCCCCGTGCCGCGCGGAGCAGCCCGGTCGTAAGAGCGCTGGATCACCACCGGGACGGAGGAGACTCCGCGCCTGAAGTAGGGTCCCACAGGACAAGCATAGATCGAGAAGAGGTACTCGCTGCTCTCGCTCACGCCGACATGTGGCCCCATACCGATGACGAGAGGTCTTAGGTAGAGGGCAGCACCCGTGCCATAGGGCGGGACAAAGCGGCTATTATGCTTCACCACCATATGGCAAGCCTCCAAGAAAAGGTCCTCAGGCACCTCCGGCATCATGATCCCGGCGCAAGAGCTCTGTAGCCGACGGGCATTCTCCTCGGGGCGGAAGAGACAGACCCGACCATCCCGGCAGCGGAAGGCCTTGAGTCCCTCAAAGGCCTGCTGACCATAATTGAGTCCCGTTGCTGCCAGATGAACAGCTACTGTGGGATCGGCACACAACTCAGGCTTGCTCCACTCCCCCTTAGAGTAATAGCTCCGTACGTTATAGTCCGTCGGATAGTAACCGAAAGTCAGTGACTCCCAGTCGGTCTCTTCTTGTGGCATTGCTTTGCTCTCTTGCTCTTACTTCGCTTTCTTTGTTGTACCGGTGCGCTTGGCCGGTTTTTCTGCCCTTAGCTTATGGAGCTCCTCCTGCAGTGCGGTGATCTCCTCGCCCTGATTCTCGATCGTCTTGAGGAGGGCATTGAGTTCCTCATTCTCGATCGAGCTGGGATACTCCTCCTCCACGCGGAGGTGGAAGTCACTCAGCACATTCATATAGTTATTGAAGGCGTCGTAGGGGCTGCTGTAGGGGCTGTAGAGACCGGAGTCCTTATTCTCCATGGCTGTGGACATGTAGAGGAAGTGGTCGCTGCTCTGGAGGTAGGCCCAGTCCTGCTTGATCCGCCTATTGCCGCTCATGCGGGTCCGCTCAGTCCACTCCACAAGCTTGCCGAAGGACTCCTGCTGGAGGATATTGCCGAGCCAGGACTTCGTCGTCTTCTCCTCCTCAGACCAGGAGATGGTGTCCAGGACACTGATCTCATCCTCGGGCTGAAGCTGCGCGAAGACCTCGGACGGCGTCGCCATCTCCAGCCCGGCACGATCGACGTACTCCGGTAGCGCGCGGAAGAAGTCGAAGATCCCCGACGAGGCGGGACAGAGATTGCCCAGCACGTCGTAGCTCATGTCGAGATAGGTCACCTGCTCCCCCTTGCCCCGATCAGCGAGCCAGGAGGCGTACTTGTCCGCTGTCAGCGGATACTCGTCCCAGCTCTGGTCGCAGAAGCGCCGAGAGAGATCCTCCGATAGTGCGGCGTGACGCATCAGGAGATGGAGCTCAGGCACTACCGCACTCTGGTAGACGAAGTCGGGACTCTTCCACCCCAGCACATGCTTAGCGCCCTCGGTGAGCATCCCATGAAATCCCATCTCTGCCACTGCCAGTGCGATGTCATCATCGTAGAGGAGCTCTGTATTGCGCAGCACCTTAGGCTCGTAATTGAATATCGCCTTGAGGGCCGTGACATGCATCCCCACCTGACCCTTAAACTCCGCCTTAGACGGCGCCAGAGAGGAGAGACTGTGGGCGTAGGGCTCTGCCAGGAGCTCCACACACCCCGTCTCGGTGAGCTTACGGAAGCTGTCGATTAGCTCCGGCGTGTACATCTCGATCTGGTCCAGAGCGGTGCCGGAGATGGCAAAAGCGACTTTCACCTTGCCCTTAGTCTGCTGGATCAGGTCGTAGATCATCTGATTGGCCGGCAGATAGGATCGCTCAGCGGCGGATCTCATGTACTGCTCATTGAGGAAGTCGTCGAAGTAGTAATGGTCGTTGCCTATGTCGAAGAAACGGTAGCGCTTCAGACGGAAGGGTTGATGCAGCTGGAAGACGAGGCAGAGTTTTTTCTTATCCATGGTGAGAACTTTATCTATCGGGGAGGTTATTCATAAGAGGTATCGAGGGTATCATCGTCCGAGGACCTGATCATAGAGACCGCGTATCTTGAGCGCCACATTATCCCACGTGATCCCGGCCACCTCGTCCAGCCCTCGCTGAGAGAGGAGGTCGTGAAGTGCCGGATAGGTGACGAGAGCGTACATCGCATTCGCCATCGCATCGACATCCCAGTAGTCGAGCTTGATCGCGTAAGTGAGTATCTCGGAGCAGCCGGACTGCTTGGAGATGATACAGGGGACGCCGCACTGCATCGCCTCGAGGGGAGTAATGCCAAAGGGCTCCGACACGGAGGGCATCACGTAGACATCGCTGGCATGGTACACCTCATACACCTGACGGCCCTTCATGAAGCCGGTGAAGTGGAAGCGGTCCGAGATGCGCTTCTCGGCGACGAGACGGATCATCTCATCCATCATGTCTCCGCTGCCGGCCATCACGAAGCGGACGTCTCGCTTCTTCGCCAGCACACGCGCTGCCGCCTCGACGAAGTACTCCGGTCCCTTCTGCATCGTCAGACGACCGAGGAAGGTGATCACCTTATCCTTCACGCCCCTCTTGTCCGGGATATTGAGGATCGAGTCCTCGAGCGGGATCACGGCGTTGTGTACGGCTGTCACCTTGGCGGGATCCTGATGATACTTCTCGATCACCGTCCGGCGGGTCAGTTCGCTCACACACATGATATGATCGGCATGGTCCATACCGTCCTTCTCTATGGCGTAGACGGTAGGATTGACATTACCGCGGCTGCGATCGAAGTCGGTCGCGTGGACATGGATCACCAGTGGCACACCGAGGACCTGCTTGGCGTGGATACCTGCAGGATAGGTCACCCAGTCGTGAGCATGGATCAGGTCGTAGTGGTCGGCTCTGGCGATCACGCCGGTGACGATGGAGTAGTTATTGATCTCGTCGATCAGGTTGTCCCCATACTTCCCGGAGAACTGGATGCACCCTATATCGTCCGTCAGCATATACCTGAAGTCCGCATAGATATGGTCCCTCAGGTGGTAGTACTCCTCCGGACTCATCACGCGACCGATCCGCTGCTCGAGATACTCTCTCGAGGGATCATGGTAGACGATCGGCACCTCACTGGCACCGATAATCCTCATATAAGAGGTGTCCTCATCTCCGGACGGAGCGGGCAGCACCAGGGTAATGTCCACATCCTTTTGCGAGGAGAGCCCCTTCGTGATGCCGTAGGTAGCAGTCCCGAGACCTCCGGAGATGTGAGGGGGAAACTCCCAGCCAAGCATAAGTGCTTTCATACGATTTCTGTCTTGCTAATGGTGCTTAATCCTTGCGCTCTTCCGTCACTGCGGCCTCCTCATCCGCACCGCCCCGACCCTGATCAGGCGAGGACGAGTGGTGAGAGGTCATACTGAGGAAGGAGTCATAGAGGTCTCCCTCCTCGTCCCAGATACTCTTGTACTCCACCATACGATTCACGATGCGGAGGATAGCCGAGACGCTCATCATGAAGGAGAGGTCGCTCCGTCCCCTGTAGGGCGGGGTACCGTCATAGATCTCGGAGATGGTGCCGATGCCATTGAGGCTAAGCTCTTCCTCAAAGGGGATCAGCATCCGATCGACGAAGAAGAGACCGGTACGCTTGAAGAGCTTCAGATAGGCACTGAGGTAATAGTAAAGTGTCCACGGCCACGCTCCGCCCTGTACATAAGCGTAGTAGCGCTCCCTCTGATTGCCGCCCGAGAAGCCCTTATAGAGCGGACTGACAGGTGAGAGCGAGCGAAGTCCCTTGGGCGTCAGCAGCTCCTTGGTCACATAGTCGAGGACGGACCGCTGCAGCTTGCGCGACATGGGCGAATAGGTCAGTCCCACAGCGATGATCTGACTCGGACGGACGCTCCAGTCGAGCGGACGACCGTCGGCCACATAGTCGAGCAGGTAGCCGTGCTCATTGACAAAGGTTCGGATAAAGCTCTCACGCACCTGATCAATCAGCTCCGTCACCTCCTCGTCCCCCTGCAGGTCGTAGAGGAAGCGATAAAAGCAGAGGGCATTATACCAGAGAGCATTGTACTCCACGATATAGCCCCGCCGATCCACGACCGCTGCGCCGTCGAGCATGGTTCCCATCCAGGTGATCGGTCGGCGATCCTCGCCCGGATCGGCGTAGAGGAGACCGTTTCGTCTCATCTCAAGTAGGGGCACCCGCCCCTCCCTGATGTACCGGATCACCCGACGGAGGGTCTCCCCATACCGCTCCCGCGTCTCCTCCTTACCGACCCAGCGATAGTAGTCCTGGATCGCATTGGCCACCCAGAGCAGACTGTCCGGCTGCCAGATATCCTCGATCACCGGGTCCTCCACTCCGTCATCCATATAGGACCAGATCGCCGGCAGAGCCGTGTCCATCACCTTATGATAGATCTCCGGCTCGCCGATGCCGAAGCTGCACGAGGTGAGCCCCACCATCTGGTCTCTCAGACGGACACCGTACCAGGGGTATCCCGCCTTGAGGTAGGACTTACCCGGACGGGGCTCGTAGTAAAACTGCCTCGCTGAGCGTCTGAGACAGGTGGCAAAGGTGTCCGCCACGCCGTAGCTCCGGAGCGCCTCCTCGAAGGTCTCCTCCAGTGTCTCTGGGTCTATCGCACAGTCTGACGCTGAGAGGATGATATCCTCACCTCGTCGGATACTCAGGGAAAAGTGTCCCGGGACCGGCAGATCCTCCACGCAGGCATTGCCTCGCTCCGCCTCTCGGTCGTAGAAGAAGTCCCGATACCAGGTCGGCTCCTGATGCCAGACCGCATCGTGCTTAGAGAGCTGCAGATAGAGTCGCGGCATCCCCTTATAGAGACTCAGAGAGACGCCCTGATCCTCATCGGTATAGCTCCAGTCGATCTTGTCATTGACATGGGTCATCTCCTTTACTGAGCGAAAGGCAAGCATCGGCATCAGTCGCAGAGTCGTCGCCGAGTGCGCCTCCAGAAGACGATAGCGGATCAGCAGCTGATTGATCTTGGACGAGAAGACGATCTCCTTAGAGAGGACGACCCCTCCGACACGGTAGATCGTGCGAGGGCACTCCTCGACAGAGAATTCGCGGATATACTTGTGCCCATTTGGGCTCAGGGTCCCGTCATGATACTTATGCACAGCGAGGTGGAACTCCGCCCCATGCTGGATCACCGTCTCATCCATCGACGAGAGGAGTACGGTGGGATCCGGACCGCTCTCCGACGGCACCACCAGGAGCCCGTGATACTTACGCGTATTGCATCCCACGACCGAAGAGCAGTGGTAGGCTCCACGGCTATTGGCATGAAGAAGCTCCCGGGGAAGCGCAGTCCCCAAGTTGGTCATTATGCGACGATCAAACTTCTGATAACTCATATACTCTGCTACATTCCTGACGTGGTCTGCCATCCGGCACTCCTTAAGTACTTCTCCTCCTCTGCATCACCCTATTGCCTCTGCCGAGTCAGGAGACACCCCTCCCATCCCCAAATATACAAACATTCTGGGTTACGACCCCATTTTCCACGACTTTAACTAAAATGAGATCGGTAGGTAGATAAGTCAAGTGCCCCACACAGCCATTCACCACCCGCTCTGACCGCTCTACACGCCCTACAGAGCCGTGAAGTGGAACAAAAAAAAAGTCAGCCATCCATACCATAATAAATAGGGTGCAAGGTGAAGGTCACCCCCCATACTGAAGCAGACAAAAGATGTCAGAGAACAGCAGCCGAAATACCCCCTCCCCTCAGGGGATTATCTATTACCGGTATTAGTGTCGACTGATACCGGTAATAGTCTTCACTAATACCGGTAATAGATCAGGGGCTCATCTTGCTTATTATGATTAACTTTGCACACGCAAAAAACAGAAAATGGATAAGGCAATGGAATCAGCATGGAAGGCAGTCTGGTCCTCCGGCACACCGATCCAGACGATATTACTACTCTGCACAGTCTGTGCGATCGGGGTCTATCTGGGCAAGGCTAAGATCAAGGGATTTACTCTGGGAGTGACGTGGGTATTCTTCGTCGGCATCCTCTTTGCGCACTTCGGTGCGCGAGCCAATGCGGATATGCTGCGAGTGATCCAGGACTTCGGTCTGATACTCTTTATATACGCTCTCGGCGTGCAGGTGGGGCCGGGCTTTGTCACTTCCTTCCGGCAGCATGGCGTGTGGCTCAATCTCTGGGGGCTTGTACTGATAGCCGGGGGCTTTGCGATACTCTTTATCCTCCTCGAGACGACAGGACTAGATCTCTCGGGACTCATAGGGACGCTCTCCGGAGCTGTGACCAATACCCCTGCTATGGCAGCGGCACAGCAGGCTGCGACGACGGCGCTCTCCGATCCGGCAGAGGTGCTTCGGTCGACGAGTGACATGGCGATCGCCACGGCGATCACCTACCCGATGGGTGTGGTGGGAGTGATCCTGGTGCTGGCTCTGCTCAAGCGTCTCTTCCCCACCAAGACCCGCCAGCACTCGACTCTGGTGGATCACGAGTCGCAGCATACGGCGCGGGAGTACGTGGTCTCCAATCCTGCCCTCGACGGACAGAAGATGAGCAGCCTCCAGGAGATACTCGGCGGACACTTCGTGGTGTCGAGGATCTTCCGCGACGGCGAGTACATCACCCCCACCAACGACACGCTCCTCCGCAGAGGGGACCACCTCCGAGTCGCCAGCGAGCGGGGAGATGTGGAGCGGCTCACCTACCTCTTCGGCACCGTGGAGGATAGAGATGAGGAGCTGAAGTGGGACAATGACCACGACCCGCTGGTGATGCAGCGTCTCCTGGTGACGAAGGAGTCCTGCAACGGTATGAAGCTGAGTCAGCTGAGGATCCGTAGTCGCTTCGACGTCAATATCACTCGTGTCACCCGAAACGGGATGGAGCTGGTGGCCCGCCCCAATCTCCGACTCCACATGGGCGACCGCCTCAGCGCCGTCGGACGGGAGAAGGATATCAAGGAGCTGGCTGCCGTAGTGGGCAACGAGCTGAAGCCTCTGGACACGCCCTATGTGGTCTCGATCTTCCTCGGCATAGCACTGGGATGCCTCCTCGGTATGATCCCCCTCTATCTGCCGGGACTGGCAGCTCCACTGCGACTCGGGCTCGCCGGCGGACCGATCATCGTCGGGATCTTGATGGGAGCCTATGGACCTCACTTCAAGATGAATACCTACATTACCACGAGCGCCAATCTGATGCTCCGCAACCTGGGACTCGCACTCTTCCTCGGCGGTCTGGGGCTCAGCAGCGGTCAGCACTTCTGGGAGATGCTGGTGGATGGTCCCGGTCTGGAGTGGTTTGCCTGGGGTACCGTCATGACGATCGTGCCTACGCTGATCGTCGGGATCGTGGTACTCAAGTGGACCAATATGTCGTACAATGTCGCCTCCGGGATGCTCACCGGTGCGATGGCCAACCCCATGGCACTCAGTCTCGTCAGCGGAGGGGAGGACGACGACGATGATCCGACGATCAGCTACGCCACGGTCTACCCTCTCGCGATGTTTGCCCGAGTGATCCTGAGCCAGCTGGTGGTGGGGCTCTTCCCTGGGCTGCTCTGAGGAGGGTAAAAGTTCGCCGAGTAAGACTTGTAAGATTCAGAAAATCGTCCTACCTTTGCAGAGCAAAAGAGGGAGGGCGGAAATGCTTGAATAGCTCAGTTGGTTAGAGCATCTGACTGTTAATCAGAGGGTCCTTGGTTCAAGTCCAAGTTCAAGCGCCAGACGGTAAGTCACAGAGCGACGAAGGGTAAGTCTACCTTTCGTCGCTTTCTTTGTATACAGCATCACCCCCTAACCGCTATTTTTTATTCCTAATCTCGGTTTGGGATAGGTTAATCATCTGTAAGGGTCGGACGAAATCGGGCATAGTATTTGCAAAGTGTTAATTAGCCAATGTCTGACTATTGAATGGGAGCGGTTTAATCCGTTTATTTGTCAGGGAAATGAAGAAAAGAGATTAAATATAGATGCGTATGAAAGCAAAAGAAATCATCCTCACAAGCGCCCTGGTGATCGCCTGCTCGACACTTAGTGCGATCGGCGGGGTGGCGATCGTGAAGCATGCCGATCAGCCATCCGGAGAGACCTACGAGACCGCCGAACCGGCGAAGTCATCCAGAGCCTACATGGCCTCCACGCCACCTAACTTCGTAGAGGTGGCTGAGCAGACGATCGATGGCGTCGTCAATATCCGGACGGAGAAGGCCGTCCGCATGGCTCAGCAGAGATTCTTCGATCCATTTGAGTTCTTCTTCGGGATCCCCTCCCAGCGCGATCCTCGGCAGGGGAGACAGCAGCGGCAGGAGATGCCCAAGCAGGTGGAGATCGGATCGGGCGTCATCATCAGCAAGGACGGCTACATCGTCACCAATAATCACGTGATCGATGGGGCGGACGATGTCTATGTCACGACGAATAACAACGAGGAGTATAAGGCTAAGGTAATCGGCACAGATCCCTCCACCGACCTAGCACTGATCAAGGTCGATGCCGGTAAGGAGCTGACCGCAATCCCCTTCGGCAACAGCGATGACCTCCGTGTCGGTGAGTGGGTGCTGGCGATCGGTAACCCATTCAACCTCCGCAGTACAGTGACTGCCGGTATCGTGAGCGCCAAGGGGCGTGCTGCCGGGAGCGGTCAGGGATCACTCCAGGTGGGCTCCTTCATCCAGTCTGACGTGGCGGTGAATCCGGGCAACTCCGGCGGGGCGCTGGTCAATATGGCAGGCGAACTGATCGGGATCAATACGATGATCTACTCCAGCACCGGTAACTACGCCGGGATCTCCTTTGCCATCCCCACCTCCATCGTACACAAGGTGGTCGGTGATCTCAAGGAGTATGGCACCGTGCAGCGCGCCGTACTTGGCATCGCAGGCACCAACATCACCTCTGCCGCCACGGAGAAGTATGACCTCAAGGTCTCTCAGGGGGCACTGATCATGGAGGTGGCTGACCGCAGCACCGCCAAGCAGGCGGGTCTCAAGGAGGGGGACGTGATCACCGCGATCAATGGGCACAGCATCTCGACGATGTCGGATCTCCAGGAGGCCATCTCTACACATAAGCCCGGAGATAAGGTGCGTGCCTCAGTCGATCGCAAGGGCAAGTCTCTCACTCTCGATATGGTGCTGAAGAATAGCGAGGGGAATACCGAGGCTGTCACCCGTATCGACGAGAGCTCGATAGGAGCTGCCTTCCTCGAGCTGACGGACAAGGAGATGAGTGACCTGGGCGTCTCCTATGGAGTCAAGGTGGTAGGCGTGGACAGGGACGGAAAGTTCTTCCGCGCCGGCATCCGCAAGGGAGACGTGATCCTCGCGGTGAATAACCTCCGAGTGAGCAAGAAGGAGGATGTCGACAAGATCGTGAGCGAAGTCGTATCCGGCAGCAGCGACAAGGTGCTCTTCGTCAAGCTGATCAATACCAACGGCCGCATCAATTACGTAGCGGTAGACCTGCGAGACTGATCTCGCTCTGACAGATCATAATAGGCGCACCCCGGTGGATGATTGTCCGCCGGGGTGCGCTGCCTTCTCCTCATCGGCTCCGGAGATGCATATGGAAGAAAACTCTATATTTGTAAGACAAAATGAAGAGAGCAAGTACCATAAGTGTCCATCTGGCGGGGATCATACTGATCCTCTCCCTGCTGTCTGCTTGCCATGGAGCGAAGCAGCCGCAGCAGGAGGAGCTAGCCGCCGTCCTCGACAGTCTGGACCTCTTAGTCGACCGACGAGCCCACTTCACCGCTCTCAAGGAGACTCGCCTCGGCGACCTGCGTAGTCAGCTGGCTGTGGTGGAGGAGGGACCCGTAGAGCAGCGATACAGCACAACGCTGGAGCTGGCGCAGGAGTACCGACCCTTCCGCTTCGACTCGGCACTCTACTTCTCCAAGCAGGCTCTGGAGCTGGGGCATCAGCTGCCCGGAGCTGCCTCAGCCCGTGCTGCCGCGATAGAGATCGCCTACTGCTACCTCTCGGCGGGGCTCTTCCTGGAGGCGCATGAGACGATCGGCTCGATAGAGACCGACGATATGTCAGACGAGGAGGCAACGGCGGTCCACCTCCTCCGGATGAAGTACTTCCTCGACCTGGCGGAGTACAATGACCACAACGACGACATGGCGCATCGCTACCGGGAGGAGGGCATCCGAGAGGCAGACCAGGCTCTCTCGCTATCACCCGAGGACTCGCACGATCACTACTTTGCTCAGATCCACAAGCTACTCCACCTCCACCGCTACCGCGAGGCACTGTCCACGATCGACAAGGTACTCCAACTAAAGTCGATCACCGACCGCGACCGAGCGATCCTGCTCTCCCTCAAGGGAAGTGCTGCCACGGAGCTGGGTGACGAGCGAATGGCTATGGAGGCACTTGCTCGCTCCGCCGGATATGATCTCATCACCGGGACGCATGAGACCACCTCCCTCGCTCGGCTTGCCGGCCTGCTCTACCACACGGGGGAGATCGACCGGGCGGCGAGCTACATCGATCTCGCGATGCAGGACGCCAATTACTACGACGCCAAGCATCGCAAGATGGCAGTCGGGGACATCCGCCCACTGATCGAGCAGAGCAAGCTGAGACATCTCGACCTGCGCCGCCGACAGATGACCATATATACAGTGGTGGCCTCGCTCCTCTGCCTGCTGCTGATCGCAGCGATCGTGGTGATCATCCTCCAGATGCGCCACCTACGCCGCGCAACGACGCAGATAGAGAGGGCCAATAGCGCACTACGAGTCTCCAATGAGCGACTCGAGGAGGCCAATGCGATCAAGGACGAGTACATCGGCTCCTCCTTCTACAGACAGGGTGCCTACATACACGAGCAGGAGGAGCTCTACCGCTTTATCCTGAAGCGCTTAGAGAGCAAGCAGTACGATGCGATCCGCAAGCGGATTCGTCAGAGCGAGGTGGCGCGGGAGCGGAAGGATATGTATGCCGACTTCGACGAGACCTTTACCCATCTCTTTCCCACATTTGTCACGGAGTATAATGCGCTCTTTCCGCCCGAGGAGCAACAGACGCTCCTACCAGGCGACCCGCTGACACCGGAGATGAGGATCTTCGCCCTGATCCGCGTCGGGATCTCCAAGACGGAGCAAGTGGCTCACTTCCTCAATTACTCCGTCAATACGATCAATACCTACAAGACGAGGGTCAAAAATAAGTCCCTCGTGGAGAATAAGGACTTCGAGGGCGAGATCATGAAGATCGGGAGATCAAGATAGACCTCCTCGGGAAGGAAATGGGGGTAAAATGAGACCTCAGCCCCCTTTAAAACGACCATACTGAGGTTATATTTATGGGTTAATCAAATTAATTAGATAGCTAATACTCTGCACACTACAACCTATATAGGCTTGTACACCCTTATATTCTTTTAGTGTTAGTTGGCAGACTGCTCTGATGGGGCGAATTTTGTGTCAGAAATCATTTGAGGATCGGCTCCTCCCATTGCCTTGGAGTCTCCTCATTGCCTTCGGCCACATTTTTATACACTATAATATATAAGCAGTCATGAAACCACGTACGCTTATCCTCTCCCTGCTCCTTGCGCTGACGGTCTCGATCGGAACCACCGGAGCACAAGAGGTCCTCAAGTCCCCTGACGGCAACCTCACCCTAACCTTCCACCTCGGAAGCAAGGGCGAGCCGATGTATCGCCTCGACTATGGCGACAAGCCGGTCGTGCGGGACAGCCACTTAGGCTTCTACCTCAAGGATCACGAGGACGGTGACCTCGTCTCTGCCTTTGAGCAGCAGGGCGATGCCGTCCGCTCCACCTTCGATGAGACCTGGACGCCGGTCTGGGGCGAGGTGAGCACGATCCGCAACCACTACAATGAGATGCTCATCCACCTACGTCAGTCCGATAATGGGCGGGCGATGGACCTCCGCTTCCGGCTCTTCGATGACGGCATGGGGCTGAGGTACGAGTTCCCCGACCAGGATCGACTGATCTACTTTACGGTAAAGGAGGAGGCGACCGAGTTTGCCATGGCAGGCGATCACACCGCTTTCTGGATCCCGGGCGACTACGACACAGAGGAGTACAACGTCACCGAGTGCCATCTCAGCGAGATCCGCAGCCGGTACGACGAGGCTCACATCCACAACGCCTCTCAGCAGGACTTCTCCAAGACCGGAGTGCAGACCCCACTGCAGCTGAAGGCTGACAATGGGCTCTACATCAATATCCACGAGGCAGCGCTAATCGACTTCCCGGCACTCAACCTGGAGCTGGACGACAAGGCTATGGTCTTCCACGCCCACCTCACACCGGACGCTCAGGGAAGCAAGGGACATGTGCAGACCGCCTTCAACACTCCCTGGCGTACGATCATCGTCAGCGATGATGCGCGGGACATCCTCGCGAGCAAGCTGATCTATAACCTCAATGAGCCGTGCAAGATCGAGGACACCTCTTGGATCAAGCCGATGAAGTATATGGGCGTCTGGTGGGAGATGATCACCGGCAAGAGCACCTGGGCTTACACCGATGACCTCCACAGCGTCCACCTCGATCGTACCGACTACTCCAAGGTGAAGCCCAATGGTCGCCACGGAGCCACGACCGCTAACGTGAAGCGCTTCATCGACTTTGCCTCCGCCCACGGGATGGATGGGCTGCTGGTAGAGGGATGGAACGTAGGCTGGGAGGACTGGTTTGGACACAAGAAGGACTACGTCTTTGACTTCGTCACCCCCTACCCCGACTTTGACATCGAGGAGATCCACCGCTACGCCAAGGAGAAGGGGATCAAGATGCTGATGCACCACGAGACCTCCAGCTCGATCCGCAACTATGAGCGTCACCTGGATGCTGCCTTTGACCTGATGAAGAAGTACGACTACCCGGGCGTCAAGACCGGCTACGTCGGCGACATCGTCCCCCACGGGGAGTACCACTACAGTCAGTGGCTGGTCAATCACTACCTCTATGTGGTGAAGAAGGCAGCCGAGCGTCAGATCATGATCAATGCTCACGAGTCGGTCCACATGACCGGACTGAGCCGAACCTACCCCAACCTTCTCTCTCAAGAGTCGGCCAAGGGGCAGGAGTTCCAGACCGGTGGCAATCCCGCCAACCACCTCACCCTACTTCCCTTTACCCGCCTCATCGGTGGTCCGATGGACTACACGCCGGGGATCCTGATGATGGACCTCAGCCGGCTCAATCCGGACAACTCCAATGTCGTCCGCACCACCGTCTGCAATCAGCTCGGCAGCTACCTGACGATGTACACGCCGCTCCAGATGGCGGCCGACCTGCCCGAGCACTACGAGGAGCGGATGGATGCCTTCGAGTTTATTGAGAAGGTGCCTGTCGACTGGAGCGACAGCAAGTACCTCGAGGCGGAGCCGGGACGCTACGTTACCGTGGCACGTAAGGACAAGGGCAGCGAGGACTGGTACATCGGCAGCGTCAGCGGAGTAGACCGCACGACGAAGATCAGACTCGACTTCCTCACCCCGGGCAAGAAGTACGTCGCCAAGGTATGGCAGGATGGCAAGAAAGCCCACTACCTGACCAACCAGTACGACTACACCATCACGGAGAAGAAAGTGACCTCCAAGAGCACCCTCACCCTGCACGAGGTGGAGGGTGGAGGCTTCGCCGTGATCCTCTCTGAGATCAAGTAAATCCCTTAACCCCATATCTTAGTATGAATAAGAATAGCAGTATATTCAGACAGACCCTACGGCTGCTCGCCCTACTGGTGGTGGTCAGTGGGAGTGCACTATCTGCTCTCGCCCAGTCGATACACGCCCACGGCGTAGTGGTCGACGTGGAGGGCACGCCTCTCCCCGGTGTCACCGTGCGGGTGACCGACAAGACGGGGCAGGGGACGATCACCGATGCAGACGGGAACTTCTCCCTTCAGGTCGACAAGTCCGATCGTCTCACCTTTACCTACATCGGCTTCGTCGATCAGACGATCGCCGTCGCAGGTCAGACCTTCCCCCTTCGCCTTGTCCTCCACGAGGACTCCGAGCTCCTCGACGAGGTGGTGGTGATCGGCTATGGATCGGTGCAGAAGAAGGACCTTACCGGGTCCATCACCACGATCTCCAGCAAGGACTTCCAGAAGGGCGCCATCTCCACCCCGGACCAGCTCATCACCGGTAAGATCGCCGGTGTGCAGATCGTCCCCGGCGGAGGAGGTCCCGGCTCCGGCTCTACGATACGCATCCGTGGTGGTGCCTCGCTCAATGCCTCCAATGACCCGCTGATCGTCATTGACGGCGTCCCCATGGAGGGTGGCACACTCCCCGGAGCACCGAGCGCACTTAGCTCTATCAACCCTGCTGACATCGAGTCGATGAATGTCCTCAAGGACGCCTCAGCCACAGCCATCTACGGCTCCAGAGCATCCAATGGCGTGATCATCATCACGACGAAGAAGGGCAGCCTCGGCCAGCCACTCCGCGTACAGGCAACCACCCGCTTCTCCGTCTCCACCCCTCGTAAGTACGTCGATGTCTACACAGGCGACGAGATCCGCGAGATCGTGAAGAAGAGTGGCGAAGCGAAGTACATCGCTATGCTTGGCAAGGAGAATACCGACTGGCAAAGCGCCATCTACCAGACCGCCTTTGGTACGGACAATAACGTCAGCATCAGTGGCGCCACCTCCTGGCTCCCCTACCGCATGTCTGTAGGTTACTACAACGAGAAGGGGATCCTCAAAACGGACCATATGCAGCGCGTCACCGGCGACCTCAGCCTGTCGCCCCACTTCCTCAATGACGACCTTACCGTGACGCTGAATGTCAAGGGCTCTCACACTCGAAATCGCTATGCCGACAAGGGTGCCATTGATGGAGCTGTCCGGATGGATCCGACTCAGCCGATCATGTCCGATGATGTGATCTACAAGCCCTTCGGCGGCTACTGGTTCCTCACTGGGACCAATGACGATGGCCAGGTGATCCCCCGCTCCCTCGCTCCGCGCAATCCCCTTGCCCTCCTTATGGAGAAAGAGGACAGAGGCACCACCAGCCGCATCATTGCCAACTCGATGATCACCTACAAGGTCCCTTTCGTCAAGGGACTGAGCATGAACCTCAACCTCGCCTACGACTATGGCGTGGGGCACGGCACCGTCTACATCCCCACGACAGCTCCCCTCAATGAGTACACCAATCAGGAGGTCGGCAAGGGCGGTCTCGACAACCGGTACCGCCAGGAGAAGACGAATAAGCTCCTCGACTTCTACGTCAATTATAAGGCGGAGTCTGACGCCCTCCTCGGTGCACTCGATGTGATGGCGGGCTACTCCTACCAGGACTGGCGCACCAAGGACTACCGGTACGCCGACAAGACTGCCGGAGGGATCGAGTACAATAAGCCGGTCTTCCCCTACGATATACCGAGGAATACGCTTGTCTCCTTCTATGGTCGTGTCAATTACTCTCTCCTCGACCGCTACCTCATAACAGCGACGGTTCGTACCGACGGATCCTCCCGCTTCGCACCCGAGTATCGCTGGGGTATCTTCCCCTCCGTCGCTCTGGCATGGAAGATCAAGGAGGAGTCCTTCCTCAAGGATGTGGACGCCGTCAGCGACCTGAAGCTTCGTCTCGGATATGGGATGACCGGTCAGCAGGACGGTATCGCCAACTACAGCTACCAGCCGGTCTACTATCTCAGCGGTAATCAGTCGAAGTACCTCCTCGGCGACAAGTGGTACAATATGTACAAGCCTGCCGCTTATGATGCCGAGATCAAGTGGGAGCAGACCGCTACCTCCAATGTCGGTCTCGACTACGGCTTCCTCAATGGTCGCCTCTACGGCTCGATCGACCTCTACGTCAAGCACACCAAGGATCTGCTCAATGAGATCCCGATCCCGGCAGGGGCCAACTTCTCCAATAAGCTCCTCACCAACATCGGATCCATGACCAATAAGGGGGCAGAGCTGTCAGTGAATTATATCCCGATCGAGACGAAGGACTGGAATTGGGTGCTGAACTTCAACGCCACCTACAACAAGACCGAGATCACTCAGCTGACTCAAGTCGAGGATCCCACCTACCTCGGTGCTGAGGTGGGCGGTATCAATGGTGCCACCGGTAACTACGCCCAGATCCACTCCGTCGGCTATGCGCCCTACTCCTTCTTCGTCCACAAGCAGGTGTACGACGAGCAGGGTAAGCCCATTGAGGGTGTCTTTGCGGACCTTAATGGTGACGGAAAGATAGACAACTACGACAAGTACCACTGTGGCAAGCCGGCACCGGACTTCCTCTTCGGTCTCAGCACCTCGCTTCGGTACAAGGGGCTCACCCTATCCACCTCGCTGCGTGCCAATACCGGCAATAAGATCTACGACAACGTCTCCAGCAACAATGCCACCCTCGACTCGGTCATCGACCCTCTGGGATGGATCAGCAATGCGACACACGACTATAGTGAGTCCGGCTTTATCAATAAGCACTACCTCTCCGACTACTACGTCCGAGATGCTTCCTTCCTCAAGATGGACAATCTGACCCTAAGCTACGACTTCGGTCGCCTCTTTCACGACAGCGTAGGGATCAACCTCGGTGCGACGGTGCAGAATGTCTTCACCCTCTCCTCCTACAAGGGCATTGACCCGGAGGTCTCCGGTGGGATCGACCACCAGTTCTATCCCATTCCCCGCACCTACTCTCTTAGTCTAGGTCTCACCTTTTAAGTCATGCAAAAGATTATGAAGACTACTACCATACTCATCTCTACCCTACTCACGGGGCTACTCCTCGCCTCCTGCGTCCGTGATCTCGACCGGATGCCGACGAATGACGTAACCGGTACCAAGGTCTTTGCCACCGAGGAGGGTACACGTGAGGCCTTTGCCAAGGTCTATGGCGCCTGGGCGCTCACGGAGGGCGATGTCGCCGGTATTGACGATGGATTCACGGGATTTACCAGAGCGTTCTTCAACCTCCAGGAGCTCCCAACGGACGAAGCCAAGTGTGCCTGGAACGATGAGGCAGTCAATGGGCTGAGCGACGGCACTTGGGACGCTACTACCGGCTTCGTCGCCGGAGCCTACTACCGCTCCATCATCCAGATCAAGTACGCCAACGAATTTCTCGCCAACGTGGACAGCTCACCCCTTAAGCCAGAGGAGAAGGAGCTGATGAAGGCGGAGGCGCGCTTCGTCCGCGCCTTCCAGTACTGGGTGCTGATGGATCTCTACGGCGATGTCCCCTTCATCACCGAGCAGGACCCGACCGGGAAGACCGCTCCTAAGAAGATCGCCCGCAAGGAGCTCTACGACTACATCATCTCGGAGCTTAGGGCGGTAGAGCCACTCCTCAAGCCTGCCGGTCAGCAGGTCTATGGTCGTGCCAGTCAGGCTGCCGCACAGGCGCTGCTCGCCCGCGTCTACCTCAATGCCGAGGTCTACACCGGCACCGGTCACTACGCAGAGGCAGCGGAGTATGCCGATAAGGTGATCACCGCCGGCTACAAGCTCCACCCGAAATATAAGGATCTCTTCGGGGCAGACAACGACAAGTTTACCGACGAGATCATCCTCGCCGTCCCCGCCGATGGGCAAAATGCCCAGAGCTGGTCAGGTGCCACCTTCTTCGTCTCCGCCTCCTACAATGATGATATGCTCAATAAGCTTAAGGAGAAAAAGCTCCTCGACGGTATCGGCACCAATGGCAAGTGGGGTGGTAATAGAGCGACACCAACCTTTGCCAAGCTCTTCACCCCGGAGGACAGCCGCAACCTGCTCCTCAAGGCGACCGACACGATCGAGAAGCTGAACGACTTCAACCAAGGGGTCTACGTCTATAAGTACACCAATGTGACCAGCGACGGCAAGCCGGGCAGCCATCCCGACTACTGCGATATGGACTTCCCCCTCTTCCGTCTCGCTGAGATGTACCTCATCTATGCCGAGTGTGCTGCACGTGGAGCTGCCGACAAGGGCAAGGGACTGGACTATCTCAATCAGATCCGCAGCCGCGCCGGCATCGCGCCCGCAGGTAGCCTCGAGCTATCGCAGATCATCGACGAGCGCGGGCGTGAGCTCTACTGGGAGGGACATCGTCGTACCGACCTGATCCGCTTCGGACTCTTCACCTCCGGCAGCTATCTCTGGGAGTGGAAGGGTGGAAAAGCCTCCGGTGCAGCGATGACTGCCGACAGGCTGCTCTACCCCATCCCTGCCTCTGATGCGCTCGCCAATCCTAACCTTCGTCCCCAAAGCAAATGACTCAGACCATGAATAGAATATACCACTTGGCATCTGCGACTCTCGTCGCCCTCATCCTCTCCCTCGTGGCGGGATGTAGCACCGAGGATCCGATGGAGAGCTTTGATGCCGTCCTCTCCTCCAAGTCTCCCGCCGTGCTCGATCGGCCCGCCTCCTCAGAGCTGACGATCACCCCCGAGAGCACCGGCACGCTCGACCTGAGCTGGAGCGCCGCCAAGTATGGTGACAAGATCCCCGCCACCTACACCGTCATCCTCTCCCGCTCAGGGAGCGAGAAGCGGATCGACATTCCGGTACCCGCCGGCGCACGTCAGATCTCTATCCCACTCCAGCAGCTCAATAAGCGACTCGTCACCGAGCTGGAGATGGAGGGCGACACTCCGGGCAAGGTCTCCGTTACGGTGGAGGCACTTCCTCTGGCCGACAAGGGCAACGACCACGCCCTCGAGACCTACAGGACCACCTCGGCGCCGCTGGAGCTGACCATCACTCCCTTCTTTGCCTCCGTCCGTCCCGACCTCTACTTCATCGTGGGGGACCTCAGCGGCAGAGACGGCGCTCCTGTCTGGAAGAATGACAATACCGATCACCTCTTCTTCGCCGATGACAATAGCGCCCTCACCTACCACTACGACGGGTACCTCAAGGCTGATGCCGCCTTCAAGATCTTCCCGGAGGCCAGCATAGGTAGCTGGGATAACATCCTCGGGATGAAGGAGGGCAAGCTCGATATGGGCGGAGACAATATTGCGCTCCCCGCCGGCTCTTCTGACGGGTACTACCGTATCACCCTGACCGTCAATAGGGGCAAGCTCGATCCCGCTCAGGCGACCATCAGCTTTACGCCCATCGATGTATCAGCCAAGCCGACCCTCAGCAAGGTCGGTATCATCGGCACCGCCGGCATCGATTGGGATCACGACCTCTTCCTCGAGCAATCCAAGACCGAGCCACACCTCTGGATCGGCAGGGAGATCGTGCTGAAGGAGGGCGAGTTTAAGCTCCGCGCCGATGCTGCCTGGAGTACCAACTGGGGCGGTCAGGAAAAGGAGAAATTCCCCACCGACTTCGGCATCGCCGACGGCGGAGAGAACTGGAAGGTGACCGCCAAGGAGGCAGGGAAGTACAACGTCTACTTCAACGACCTCACCTGCAACTACTTCTTCCAGAAGCTCGACAAGTAACCTCCACACAGTAAGAAAGATTTTGATAGGTTTGCTCCCACCGGTGGCACGTTCCCGGTGGGAGCTTTTTTTATCCCGATGATTATGCAGACTCACAAGCCACTTATCACCCTCCTCCTACTGCTACTTACCTGCCCGCTCCTCAGAGCAGAGAGCCGGCTCACCATCCACCCGCAGCAGTGGTGGGTGGGGATGAAAGATCCGACACTCCAGATCCTCCTCTACGGAGACGAGCTGGTCGGTGCGACGCTCGCCGTGGAGGGCGACGGCGTCACGCTCACTGAGACGGTCACTCCGCCCAATCCTCGCTACCGTCTCCTCTATCTCGACCTCAGCGATGCCGTGCCTCAGGATCTCCGAATACGGATACAGGGGGCAGATGGCAACGAGCGTACCATCAGTTACCCTCTACTCAAGAGGAAGAGACAAGAGACAAAGGCTCAGGGTTTCTCCCCTGAGGATGTCCTCTACCTGATCATGCCGGATCGCTTTGCCAATGGTGACCCAACCAACGACACCATCGAGGGGATGCGAGAGACCCGGATCGATCGGAGCGACGGCATTGCCCGACATGGTGGGGACCTAAAGGGACTTAAGCAGAGTCTTCCCTACCTCTCCGACCTCGGCGTCACTGCCCTCTGGCTCAATCCTGTCCAGGAGAACGATATGAGCGAGGGCTCCTACCACGGCTATGCAATCACCGACTACTACCGCATTGATCCCCGTCTGGGCAGCAACGATGACTTCCGCAACTTCGTGCAGGCGGCACACGAGAGAGGGCTAAAGGTCATCATGGATATGGTCTTCAATCACTGCGGCTCCGAGAGCCCACTCTTCCGCGATATGCCTGGAGAGGATTGGTTTCATCATGGCAGCCAGTACCACCAGACCTCCTTCAAGACCTCTACACAGATGGATCCCAATGCACCGAAGAGAGAGCGGGAGGAGGCCACGGACGGATGGTTTGTAGAGACGATGCCGGACCTTAACCACAGCAACCCCCACGTGATGACCTACCTCACACAGAGTAGCATCTACTGGATCGAGTATGCGGGGATCGATGGAATACGGCAGGACACCCACCCCTACGGTGATCTGGGGGCGATGGGGAAGTGGTGCGATTCGCTCTTAGCGGAGTATCCGGACTTCAATATCGTGGGGGAGACCTGGTTTATGCTCCCCTCACAGGTAGCCTACTGGCAGCGTGGCAGTCGTCTCGCCCGCCCGGAGGACAGTCGCCTGCCGACAGTGATGGACTTCCCCCTTATGCTTGCAACAACGAGGGCATTTGACGAAGAGACCACCCCGTGGGACGGCGGACTCTTCCACCTCTACGAGTGCCTCTCAGCCGACTTCGTCTACGAGGATAGGGATAGGCTGCTCACTTTCCTTGACAATCACGACACCTCCCGCTTCTGCAAGGAAAGCACCGATGCAGCCAACCTCAGCCGATACCGGCAGGCACTCGCCTTCCTCCTCACGACACGCGGCATCCCTCAGCTCTACTACGGTACCGAGATCCTGATGGCGGCAGACAAGAGTGAGGGGGATGGTGCTCTGAGACAGGACTTCCCCGGAGGATGGGCGGGCGACAGCATCGACGTCCTGAGAGGAGAGGGGCTCTCCCCGACACAGCAGGAGGCACTCGCCTACACCCGGCGACTCCTCACGTGGCGGCGAGGCAATAAGACCGTCACAAGGGGGAAACTCCGCCACTACAGTCCTCGGGACGGCGTCTACCTCTACACCCGCAGTCTTGATGGCAGCTATGTGGTGGTGCTGCTCAACGGCACCTCCCAGGAGCGTCATATCGCGCTCCGGTCTCTACCGCTCCCCGAGGGGGTGACGATAGATCGGGAGGTCATCTCAGGGCGAGTGATCCCCCGATCAGAGACAACACTGCTCCTCCCGCCCCACGATGTGATGATTCTCGAGTAAGCCACTTAAGTAGCTCTGTAAGCACCCTCCAAATATGGCTCTCGACTATTACCGGTATTAGTGAAATCTATTACCGGTATTAGTGCGCACTAATACCGGTAATAGATTTATCCCTGAGGGAGGGGGGCTCAGAGCGCTGAGGGAACCACTCCTCTACCATTACGGGACGGGGGCTTGGGGAGATGGTGCAAAAGCGTATATTTGCGACCGCTTAGGCGAGGTCGGAGCAGCAGAGGCTGCGATTTTTTATCCACTTCATCATCCGATATTTGGAGAGGTAGCCTTTTTTTGACTACCTTTATGAAGTAAATAAAAATCACCGACCTTGCCCTAAGAGATGGAACAGTCCGACGACTTACTACACAAGACCCTCAAGCACTTCTTTGGCTTCGACACCTTCAAGGGTGAGCAGGCCGAGATCATAGCGAGCATCCTGGCCGGTCATGACACCTTCGTGCTTATGCCGACCGGCGGAGGCAAGTCCCTCTGCTACCAGCTGCCCGCCCTGATCAGCGAGGGCACCTCGATCATCATCTCTCCACTCATCGCTCTGATGAAGAATCAGGTGGATGCGATCCGAGGCTGCGCTGCAGACCCGTCCGTGGCTCATGTCATGAACTCCTCGCTCACCAAGTCTGAGCTGGAGGAGGTGCGTGCCGACCTGGCGAGCGGAGCGACAAAGATGCTCTTCGTCGCTCCGGAGAGTCTGACGAAGGAGGAGAATGTGGAGTTCCTCAAGTCGATACCTGTATCCTTCTACGCCGTGGACGAGGCGCACTGTATCAGCGAGTGGGGTCATGACTTCCGGCCGGAGTACCGCCGCATCCGGGAGATCGTCGATCAGATCGAGCGACGTCCTATCATCGCTCTCACGGCGACCGCGACGCCGATGGTGCAGCAGGATATCCTGAAGGCGCTCGAGATGAGGGACGCGAGGGTCTTCCGCAGCTCCTTCAATCGGTCCAATCTCTACTACGAGATCCGACGGAAGGACAGCGAGGTGGAGCCGGATATCATCCGCTTCATCAAGGAGCACCACCACAAGAGCGGGATCATCTACTGCATGAGCCGCAAGAAGGTGGAGAACCTCGCCGAGGTGCTCAGGGCCAACGACATCAAGGCACTCCCCTACCACGCCGGGATCGAGAGCAAGGTGCGGGATGAGACGCAGGATGCGTTCCTCAACGAGAGCATCGATGTCATCGTGGCGACGATAGCCTTCGGGATGGGGATCGACAAGCCGGATGTCCGCTTCGTGATCCATTACGACATCCCGAAGAGCCTGGAGAGCTACTACCAGGAGACCGGTCGAGCGGGGCGGGACGGCGGAGAGGGGCTCTGCATCGCTTACTACAGCAATGCCGACATCGACAAGATGGCGAAGCTCCTCCATAGTAAGAATAAGACGAATAACGAGAGGGTCGTGGGCTCCCTCCTTCTCGAAGAGATGAAGTCCTATGCAGAGAGCCCGATATGCCGACGGAAGTTTCTCCTCAATTACTTCGGAGAGACTTACGAGCAAGATAACTGTCACAACTGCGATAACTGTAAAGCGCACCATAAGAGAGTGGAAGCAAAAGAGACACTGATCAGCATACTCGAGGCAGTGAGTGTGCTTAAGGAGGAATTTAAGACCGACTACATCATTCACTTCCTCCTGGGTAAGAAGACGGTCGACATCGAGAACTACAAGCACGATGATCTCGAGGAATTTGGCTCGCTCAAGGGGGAGGACGAGGAGCTACTGGATGCGGTGATCCGTCAGGCGATCATCGACGGATACATCGACAAGAGCATCGAGAGGCACGGCATACTGAGCCTCACTGCTAAGGGACGGACCTTCATGAAGAAGCCCAAGTCCTTCCTCGTCAGTCTCCCCTCAGATGAGGAGGATGAGGATGAGGAGGCAGAGCGCGCCTCCAAAGGCGCCGGTACAGGGGGCGGTGGTGCTGCGGACCCGGAGCTCTACTCCATTCTTAAGGATGCGGTGAAGAAGAAGGCGAAGGAGCTCAAGGTGCCTGCCTACGTCGTCTTCCAGGATGCCAGCCTGCAGGATATGGCTAGCGTCTACCCGGTGTCGATGGAGGAGTTGCAGAATATCACCGGAGTCGGCAAGAGCAAGGCTGAGAAGTATGGTGCCCCCTTCATCGCTCTGATCAAGGAGTACGTGGAGGAGAATGACATCGAGCGGCCGGAGGACATTCGCATACGGACGGTACCCAATAAGTCCAAGCTCAAGGTCTCCATCGTACAGCACATCGATCGGAAGGTCTCGCTCGAGGACATCGCAAACTCCAATAACATGGACTTCAGCGACCTGCTCTCGGAGATCGAGTCGATCGTCTACTCCGGCACTAAGATCAATATCAATTACTTCATCGACGACGTCATGGACTCCGATGATGTGGATGAGATCTTCGACTACTTCCGCCACTCCCCCACGGATGACCTCGACACGGCGATGTCTGCCTTGGAGGTGTACGAGGAGGATGAGGTGAGACTTATTAGGATAAAATTCATCTCCGAGCTGGCTAATTAATATGTCATGACACGATCTAAGTCACTTCCCCTACTCCTCTTGCTGGGCAGTCTCATTCTGCTCCTCTCCGGCTGTCATAAGAGAGGCGGTGATGGGGGGATCAATAAGCAGATCAGCTGGCAGACGGTCCACGTCGAGAGAGCCTACACAGACACCCTCACCCCGAGGACCTGGCAGGACACCACGCTCTCGATCCCGACCTACACCGTCTCACTGGATCTCCTCGAGCCTACCGCCGAGGGAGATGCGGGTGTGGTCGCAGACTCGCTCAGGGTCTACCTCATCGCCTGTCACGCCCTGGAGGGTCCCGACTACGAGGCGCAGACGAGCATGCAGAGCTACCTCGACAGCGTGGTGGCTCAGGGGCTGGAGGGCTTTATCTCCGACCTGGCACGCGCCAAGACCTTGATGAGAGACGATGCGGAGTCGCCCACGGCGCTTCTCTCCTTCTTCGCCGAGGAGATGATCAAGTCCGACTCCATTACTTATAATCAGGCGGACTTGGTCTCCGTCAAGATCAGCCAGTACGACTTCAGCGGCGGAGCCAATGGCGCCTCCTCGATCCGGTCCGCCAATTACGACCTCAGGTACAATACCCCGATCACCGTCCATCAGCTCTTTGCAGACGGCACTGAGGATAAGGTCGACGACCTGCTCCTCTCGGCGCTGATGAAGTCCTTCGGAGTGGAGAGCCCCGACGCTCTGGCGGACAAGGGAGTCTACTTCTATGAGGAGGCAAAGATGGGAGAGTACTTTTACCTCACCTCTGAGGGCGTCACCTTCTACTTCAATCCCTACGACATCGCCGCCCACTTCGTCGGACCGATAGAGCTCACGCTGCCCTACGCTGATATTGCCGGCTGCCTCAAGGATGAGTACAAGCAGCGACTGATGACCGAATGAGCGCCGACCTGACCACTATAGAGCGGTACTTCCCCACCCTCACCGCTGAGCAGCTCGACCGGCTGAGCCGGCTGCCTGATCTGTATAAGGAGTGGAATGAGAAGATCAACGTCGTCTCCCGCAAGGACATCGACCAGATCCTCGAGCACCACATCCTCCACTCGATGGTGATCGGGCGGTACACCTCCTTCCGTCCCGGGACGCGGATCATCGATGTCGGCACCGGTGGCGGACTGCCTGGGATACCGCTGGCGATCCTCTTCCCAGAGTGTCACTTCACCCTGATCGACGGGACGGGAAAGAAGATCCGAGTCACCCGGGCCATCGCCGATGCGATCGGCCTGACGAACGTGGAGGCTGTCCATACCCGCTCCGAGGAGTGGCAGGGACGCTACCACTTCATCGTCAGCCGTGCCGCAATGGACCTCTCTGATCTCGTCCGCACGTCGGGTCACCTGATCGACCGGAGGGAGCAGCTCAATGCCCTCCCCAATGGGATCATCACCCTCAAGGGTGGCGATCTGACGGAGGAGCTCCGACCCTTCCGCAAGTCGGTTGAGGTGGTGGAGATCAAGAGCCTCTACCCCGAGCTCGAGTACTACGACACTAAGAAAATCATTTACCTACCCCTACACTGATGCTACACTTCCAGACATTTACCGTCAATCAGATCTTTGAGCACCCCTACCTCGTATGGGACGACACGCTCGAGACGGTCATCATCGACCCGGGCTTTGGCTCGGTCCGCGCGACGGAGCAGCTGGCCGCTTTCGTCGAGAAGAAAGGTCTGCGCCCCGTCCGCTGCATCCTGACACACGCCCACTTTGACCACGTTATGGGCGCCTCCTTTGTCCGGGACAAGTGGGGACTTGAGATCGAGGCATCGTCAGACGAGATCGGCAGCCTGCCGAGCCTGATGGATCAATTTGCCGCCATGTCACTGAAGGTTCCCGAGGGAGTACGCGAGGTGGAGCTTGTCCCCTTCCGCGACGAAGAGCAGGGGCAGATACATTATGGGGAGCGGACGCTGCGAATCCTGCGGACCCCGGGTCACACAGCCGGTGGCGTCTCCTTTTTTGACCAAGAGGCCGGGGCGCTCTTTACCGGGGACACGCTCTTCGCCGGGGGCTGCGGCAGGACCGACCTCTGGGGCGGTGACGAGGCGCAGCTGATGCACTCGATCCGCGAGGTGCTCTTTGCCCTGCCCGACGAGACGGAGGTCTACCCGGGACACGGCCCCCTAACCACCATCGGGGAGGAGAGGAAGAATTACAAATAAAAACCAGACATACAACTATCTATGAAACTAAGAGCAAAGTATCTGCTGAGCCTGCTCGCACTCCTGCTCCTCGTCCCCTCCGCCCGTGCGGACAAGGGGATGTGGATCCTCAATGAGCTGAAGAAGGAGAATATCGAGCGGATGAAAGAGCTTGGGCTGAAGGTCGACCCAACCAAGTTCTTCTCCAACACCGACCCCGGCATCGCAAATGCGGTGGTGATCTTTGGCGGCGGCTGCACCGGCATCACCGCCTCCGACATGGGGCTCATCTTCACCAATTACCACTGCGGCTTCGGCTCCATCCAGAGCGTCAGCGCCGTGGAGCACGACTACATCACCAATGGCTTCGTCGCCCACCGCACCTCTGAGGAGCTCCCGATCGAGGGGCTGCAGGTGAAGTACCTCCGGGAGACGGTCGACGTCACCGCCCGCGTCATGGAGGCGGCGGCTCAGGAGCCGGATCCGATGAAGAAGTATGGCGCTATCCGCTCCTCCTGCGAGCAGATCGCCAAGGAGTACGGCGGGGACAAGCACACCTCGGCGGAGGTGATCCCCTTCTACGAGAGCAATCGGTACTACCTCATCGTCTACGACGTCTTCACCGACGTGCGCCTCGCCTTTGCGCCCCCCGCATCGATCGGGAAGTTTGGTCGCGACACCGACAACTGGATGTGGCCCCGCCACACCATCGACTACTCCGTCTTCCGTGTCTACGCCGACAAGGACAATAAGCCCGCCGACTATGCTGCCGACAACGTCCCCTACAAGCCCGCCTACTACGCCAAGATCTCCCTCAAGGGAGTAAAGGAGGGAGACTACTCCATGACTATCGGCTTCCCCGGATCCACCGACCGCTACCTCTCCTCCTGGGGCATCGTCGACCGGATCGAGAATAGCAACAAGCCGCGCATCCTCGTCCGAGGCATCAAGCAGGATATCTGGAGTGAGTATATGACAAAGGACAATGCCATCAATATCCAGTACATCAGCAAGTATCTCGGCTCCTCCAATTACTGGAAAAACTCGATCGGCATGAATGCCGGGCTTAAGAAGCTCGACGTCGAGAGCGACAAGCGCGCCATTGAGGAGGAGTTTGCCCGCTGGGTCGCCGCCGACCCGAAGCGCCAGGCAGAGTATGGTGATGTGCTTGCGCGACTACAGCGAAACCTTGAGAAGACCGGTCCCATGAAGCACGACCTGACGATCCTCACCGAGGCGCTCTCAGGCACTGAGCTCCGTGCCCTCACCGTCCTGCCAGGAAAGAATCCGGGAGCCTTTGACGGCACCAAGCTCTACAAGGACTACAATCCCGTCGTCGCCAAGGCGACCACGCCGGCGATGCTGAGGGTGATCCGGGAGAATGTCGCCCCGGAGCACCTCCCCTCCATCTTCGCCAAGATCGACGAGAAGTTTGGCGGCAATGTGGAGAAGTACACGGACTATGTCTTCGCCAACTCTGTCGTGGTGGAGAAGGGACGGATGATGGATGCCCTCCGCAACTACGACGCACTGAAGTCCGCCTTCCCCACCGACCCGGCCGTGGAGCTGGTCTCCAGCATTATGGAGCAGGTCAATAAGATCTCCGCCGAGATGCAGCCCTACACCTACGACTACTACGCCGCCCGCAGGCTCTTTATGAAGGGACAGATGGAGATGTGGCCCGATCGTGCTCTGCCGAGTGATGCCAATTTCACCATGCGCCTCAGCTACGGCTCCGTCGGCGGGTACCGTCCCTACGACGCCGGCTGGTACGACTACTACACCACGTCGGTCGGCATGCTGGAGAAGAATGCGACCGGCAAGCAGGACTACTTCGTCCAGCCTGAGATCATAAGTATGCTCAAGGACAGTAATACCTATGGTCGCTGGGCGGCTGAGGACGGCGCACTCCACACCGACTTCATCTCCAATAACGACATCACCGGCGGCAACTCCGGCAGCCCCGTCTTCGATGGCGAGGGACACCTGATCGGTCTCGCCTTTGACGGCAATTGGGAGGCGATGAGCGGTGACATCGAGTTTGAGCCCAACCTCCAGCGCTGCATCTGCGTCGACATCCGCGCCATGCTCTACTACATGGACAAGTGGGGCAAGGCGGACAGCCTGATCAGCGAGCTCACTTTCGTGAAGTAAGCTTCCCATACCCCTTTTACGACGATTGCCCCGGAGCGTCTCTCCAGACTGCTCCGGGGCAATCGCCTTTTCCCGTGTCTGGGGGAGTAGTAGCTCTCTCCTTAGGCATCACAGCCGCTACGTCAGGCTGATGGCAAAATGCCCCCTCGAACTGAGCTTTCACTAATACCGGTAATAGTGATTTCTAATACCGATATTAGTCGTAACTAATACCGGTAATAGTCTCGATTAATATCGGTATTAGATTTGCGCCAGATGGGGAGGGGTACTTTCTCTCCACTTGATATCGTTTCTCAGGTCTTGTCCATACAGCTTTTTTGATTAGGTTTGTCAGTGATAAATTCATTCTCAATATCAGACATGTCCAGATACAGACGAGTACTACTCAAGCTCAGTGGTGAGTCCCTCCAGGGGAAGCAGGGCTACGGCATAGATCCCGACAAGCTAAGTGCCTATGCACAAGAGATCAAGGAGGTGGTCGATGCCACCGGCACCGAGATCGCCATCGTGATCGGCGGGGGCAATATCTTCAGGGGACTGACCGGCATCGGCAAGGGTGTCGATCGCGTCAAGGGCGACCAGATGGGTATGCTCGCCACGACGATCAATAGTCTCGGGCTCTCTGCGGCGCTGGAGACCGTGGGGCTGGAGTCGGTGGTCTTTACCGCCATCCAGATGGCTCCCGTCGGACGCTTCTACAATAAGTGGGACGCCATCGCGGCGCTTCGGGAGGGCAAGATCGTCATCTGCTCCTGTGGCACCGGCAATCCCTACTTCACCACCGACACCGGGGCCTCGCTCCGTGCCGTGGAGCTGGAGTGCGATGCGATGCTCAAGGGGACCCGCGTCGATGGCATCTACACCGCTGATCCGGAGAAGGATCCCTCGGCGACCAAGTACGATACCATCACCTACGACGAGATCTATGAGCAGAACCTCAGGGTGATGGATCTCACTGCCACAGCGATGTGTCGGGAGAATGGCATGCCGATCGTTGTATTCAATATGGACAAGCCCGGCAACCTCATGAGACTGCTCTCAGGAGAGACCACCGGGACTCTCGTCACCGAATAAGTACATTACTAACCGCCACAGGCGAAATAGACAAATATCCAGACCATGGAAGAACTAGACAAGATCCTTACAAAAGCCGGCAGGATGATGGGCGACTCCATCACTTCGCTCCAAGATCGTCTCGACAAGATCCGCGCAGGACGTGCTAATCCTAAGCTCCTCGATGACATCCGTGTGGAGTACTACGGCAACCTCACCCCGCTGAAGAACGTCGCCACAGTCACCGTACCCGACGCCCGCACCATGATCATCACTCCGTGGGAGAAGAAGATCCTCAAGGACATCGAAAAGGCGGTCATCGACTCCAGTCTCGGCATCACGCCGAGCAACAACGGCGAGAACATCCGCATCACCATCCCACCGCTCACCGGTGAGCGCCGTCAGGAGCTGGCTAAGCAGGTCAAGGCCGAGTGCGAGGAGGCACGCATCAGCGTCCGCAACGCCCGCCGCGATGCCAATGACAACCTCAAGAAGCTCCTCAATGACGGACTCTCCGAGGATGTCGAGCGCGATGCAGAGAACGATGTCCAGAAGCTCCACGACAAGTACATCAAGCAGATCGAGGAGTGCTATAACGCGAAGGAGAAGGAGATCATGACCGTCTAAGGTCACTCTCCGACGGTGTGCCAATGGAAGGAGTCGTTACCTGCTGCCAGGGAGATGTCTATACGATCGTGGCTGACGGAGCTGAGTATCTCTGTCACCTGCGAGGACACTTCAAGACCGCAGACATCAAGTCGACCAATCCGATCGCGGTAGGAGACTTTGTCACCTTTACCATCCCCCGGCCGGAGGATGGAGACTTCGGCTGGATCACGGCAGTGGCGGACCGGCGGAACTACATTGTGCGCAAGTCGGTCAATCTCTCCAAGCAGTCCCACATCCTGGCGGCCAACCTCGACCGGGCAATCCTCCTCGTGACGATCAATTATCCGATCACCGGGACCACTTTCATCGATCGCTTCCTGGCGACCGCCCAGGCATATGATGTGGAGACGATCCTGGTATTCAATAAGATCGACAGGTACAGTCCCGCCGAGAGCGAGGAGATGGCAAGGATGCAGGCGCTCTATGAGAGCATCGGCTACCGCTGTCTCGTCATCTCCGCCCGGGAGGGAGTCGGCATCGACGAGCTTCGACAGGAGGTGGCGCACGGCGTGACACTGCTGGCGGGGCACTCCGGTGCGGGGAAGTCGACCATCAGTAACCTCCTCTGCCCCGGAGCCAATCGTAAGACCAGCGAGATCTCCGAGCAGACTAATCTCGGAGTCCACACCACCACCTACTCTCAGATGTACCCGATCGAGGGGACGGAGGACGGTTTCCTCATCGACACGCCGGGGATCAAGGGCTTCGGCTCCTTTGACTTCCGCAAGGAGGACATCGACGGCTACTTCCCCGATCTATTTGCCTACGCCAAGGACTGCCACTATGCCGACTGCAGCCACACCCACGAGCCGAAGTGTGCGGTGCTGAGAGCCGTGCGGGACGGGCGGATCGCCCCCTCTCGCTACAAGAGCTACCTCAGTATGCTCTACGAGGATAGCGAGGAGAAGTACCGCCTGCCTCAGTAACTCCTGCTGCAAGCTCAGAGTAAAAGTCCCCGGTGAGAGTTCTCGCCGGGGACTTGCTATATATATTCGGAGGTTAAGGGCGACGTCTTCTGCTCTGATCGGTGGCGGACTATAGGAGGTGCGAGGATGAGGGACCTTTAGCATTAATTATTTCGCTATATTTATCCCACTAATGGTGAATATCATGATGAGACAGTATAGCAAAATCGCCCTACTCGGACTTCTCCTGGGACTACTGACGCTGAGCCTTACCGGCGAGGCGCAGATCGACAGCCTCAGGAGCGAGATGATGCGGGGCAACACTTCCGGCATGGAGAGCTACATCGGGAGTCTGAGCAAAGCCAAGCGGAGGACCCTCACCAATCGGACCCTGCTCACCGAGATAGCCATCGCTCACTACGACCTGAGTGAGGCTTCGGCGCAGCTCCGGGGGATAGAGTCGCTCCGTGCGTCCGACGAGCAGCAGAGGACGGTGGAGGAGCTGACGAGGAGACTCAGGGCGGCTGCGCGAACCTCCGCCGGGCTCGTCCGGATGCAGCTCTATGCCCACCGCACCGGGAGCGAGGAGGGTCTGCTGGCGGATCTGAGCCGCGAGACACCGTCGGTCGGGCAGATCAGCCGCAGCACCTTCGTGAGCGCTGACGGGCGAGAGCGGTGGCAGGTGGTCTCCGATACCCTTGGGCATGATCATCTGGTGGTGACGGGACGGCTGGGAGACGGCTCCTGGGACAGTGAGAGTGCGAGAGAGGTTGAGATCCTCGGGCTGGAGGGCGGTCGGATAGCCTTTCCCTACCTGCTCGCTGACGGAGAGACGATCAGCTTTGCCTACAGCGGACCGGAGTCTCTGGGCGGCTATGATCTCTTTGTATCGAGATACGACCGTGAGGGGGGACGCCTGCTGGTGCCGCAGCAGCTATCTGCGCCCTATAATACTATGGCGAGCGATCTGCTCTTACTTCAGGATGAGGAGCGAGGGGTAGACTGGTTACTTACCGACCGAGGCACATCGGCGCCGGAGGTACTTGCGCTCTACGCCCTCTCCCACCGCACGGCGCGGCAGGACGAGGTGACGAAGGAGCTATCGTGGCTCCTTGGCGACAGCATCCTGCAGTCCGGCATAGCCCTTCCCCCACCCGTTCAAGGAGCGGAGGATAGGCGACCGGAGGAGATCCGGGAGCCGCTCTTCTGGATCGGGGAGACACCCGTCTACGATCGGAGCAGCGTGACAGGTAGAGAGGCACAGCATTTCCTGGAGCAGTACATCCGGAAGCAAGAGGGACTCTCCGGCTTGCGGATGAGGCTGGCCTCCCTCCGCAAGCGATACGAGACCGATCGGTCCGTCAGGGGAGAGATACTCACGCTGGAGAGACAGGAAGAGGCACTTCGGGCGGAGCTTTTTGATCTCCGGAATAAGGTGATCAGGCTTGAGAGAAAGGCAAAGTAACGACGATTTTTACGCTTATATATTATGTCGATAGGATTAATCATCATCATTGTACTGCTCGCCATGGTGGCGGCAGCGCTCCTCGTGGGGGAGGTTTTCCTAATCCCGGGTGTGGGCTTCGCCGGTCTGCTGGGAGTGGGCACGGTGGCAGGCACGGAGTATTACCTCATCCGCGGGGGGTACGACACCATGGCGGTGATCTTTGCTCTCCTCACGATAGTCTTCTTCTGCATAGCCGCCTACATCATGAGCCGGAAGAAGGTGGTCCACAAGGTGGCTCTCTCGAGCGAGATCTCCTCATCAGCGCGCCGTCCTGTGGATGTCCCCGTCGGCGCTACCGGCATCGCTCGCAGCCGTCTCGCCCTCAAGGGCACAGTGGAGGTCGGAGGGAAGATCTTCGAGGCGACATCAGAGCAGGGCTTTATCGATCAGGATATGCCGATCTACGTGTCGCGCGTAGACAAGGATACGATCTACGTCAGCCTCGATAAGCGGGGCACAGAACCATTATCTGAGTAAGCACAAACCAATATCTACACATTATCTATATGACACCGACACTGATATTCTGGGGCGTAGTGGTGATCATTGCGCTGATCATCCTCGCGGTCATCTTCCGCTACTTCCCCGTCATGCTCTGGGTGAGCGCCCAAGCTTCGGGAGTGAATATCTCCCTCTTCCAGCTCTTCATGATGAGGATACGAAACGTCCCGCCTCAGGTGATCGTCCGTGCGATGGTCGAGGCGCATAAGGCCGGGATCGGGCTGACTCGGGACGAGCTCGAGGCTCACTTCCTCGCCGGAGGGCATGTGGAGCAGGTGGTACACGCTCTTGTCTCAGCCAACAAGGCGGGGATCAATCTGAGCTTCAGCGATGCTGCTGCGATCGACCTAGCCGGTCGTGACGTCTTTGAGGCGGTCCAGATGAGCGTGAATCCAAAGGTGATCGATACCCCGCCGGTCACCGCTGTGGCCAAGAACGGTATCCAGCTGATCGCCAAGGCTCGCGTCACCGTGCGGGCAAATATCTCTCAGCTGGTCGGTGGTGCCGGCGAGGAGACCGTACTGGCTCGCGTCGGGGAGGGCATCGTGTCCAGCATCGGATCTGCTGAGGCGCACTCTTCTGTCCTAGAGAATCCGGACTCCATCTCCAAGCTGGTGCTTAAGAAGGGACTTGACTCCGGTACCGCCTTCGAGATCCTCTCCATCGACATCGCAGACATCGACGTCGGACGTAACATCGGTGCCGTGCTGCAGATGGATCAGGCAGAGGCGGATAAGAACATCGCCCAGGCTCACGCCGAGGAGCGGCGCGCCATGGCAGTGGCAACGGAGCAGGAGATGAAGGCGAAGGCTCAGGAGGCTCGTGCTCGCGTGATCGAGGCGGAGGCAGAGGTGCCTCTGGCGATGGCGGAGGCATTCCGAAATGGCAACCTGGGCGTCATGGACTACTACCAGATGCGCAACATCCAGGCCGACACCTCCATGAGAGAGAATATCGCTAAGCCTCTCACCAAGCCGTCCGAGGACGTGACCAAGAAGAGCACACAGAATGATAACTCTAAGAAGACACTATAATATTTATGACTGAGAATAGAATACCCGACTCCGAGCTGATTGTCAACGAAGATGGATCTATCTTCCACCTCCACCTCCGCCCGGAGCAGCTCTCCGACAAGATAGTCGTCTGTGGCGATCCCGGTCGCGTAGACATGATTGCCTCCCGCTTCGACAGCCGGGAGTGTGACGTCAGCAGCCGAGAGTTTCACACCATCACCGGCACCTACAAGGGCAAGAGAGTGACAGCGCTCTCCCACGGCATCGGAGGCGACAATATCGAGATCGTGATGAATGAGCTCGATGCCCTCGCCAATATCGACCTCGAGAAGAGAGTCGTCAAGCCGGAGCACAAGAGCCTCACCATCGTCCGCGTAGGCACCTCCGGCGGACTGCAGGAGGACGACCCTGTCGGCGCTTACGTAGCCTCCGAGTACTCCATCGGATTTGACGGCGTACTCCACTTCTACGCCGACGAGGCAAAGGTATGCGACAGGGACTTCGAGGAGGCGCTCCTCAGCGGTCTCGACTGGAAGCTCACCGGTCTCAAGCCCTACGTGGTCAGGAACAACGAGAGTCTCTTCCGCCAGATCACCGACGGCACCGACATCATCCACGGGGTGACCATATCTGCCAACGGCTTCTACGTTCCCCAGGGACGCAAGGTCCGCTCTAAGCCACTCGACCCCGAGCTCAATCGCAAGATCATGGACTTCGAGTACCGCGGGCACAGGATCACCAACTTCGAGATGGAGGGCGCTGCTCTCGCCGGTATCGGCAGTATCCTGGGGCACCGCTGCCTCACCGTCTGCACCATCATCGCCGGGCGCAAGAAGCAGGACATGAACACCTCCTACAAGGACACCCTCGACGGACTGATCGACACTGTCCTCGACCGGATCTGACCACACAGACTCATCGCCGCCCCTCCCTGATCGTAGTCAGGGAGGGGCGGCGCCGTTAGAGTCCCATCAAGAGTACTACGAAATGGCACTTATTTGTCGAAGGAAAGAAAGATTATTTTAAATACATCCAATATTTGATTACCTTTGTGCCAGGACATGAAGTCACGTCCTCAAGAGCTTAACGCAATATACACAACTTATACAGTTCAAGATTTAACATTTATGACATCAAAGAAACTGGTACTCGCCCTGGCGGGTCTTATGGCCGGCGCCTTCGCAGGCAGCAACGCCACGGCACAGGTTCGCGACGTTAGCGTTATGGTATCTCCATACGCTTCGTACAACTGGTGGAACTCCAACATCGCGCTCAAGAACTCTCCCTTCGTCGGAGCCCGTGTTGGCTTCGGCTTCGGTCCGTTCTTCGAGATCCGCGCCAATTACGAGCAGTCCATCAATCTCAAGAACGCCCTCCAGGACAAGGACTGGAATCCTCTCAACGAGGACGCCCTGAAGAAGCTGGACGGTATGGACATGACCATCTCCCGCGTAGGTGGTGAGGCTAAGGTCAATCTCCTCGGCAACGCTGCTGTCACCCCCTACCTCACCGCAGGTGCCGGTGTCCAGGTCCTCGACTACAATCCCTTCAAGGTAGAGGACAAGGACGCCATCATCGAGGAGGCTAAGGTCATGGACAAGCAGCTCTACTACACCCTCGGTGCCGGTGTTAAGCTCCGCATCACCGACCGCATGGCATTCTCCATGGAGGCTCGTAACCTGGGCTTCAACATGAATGCCAACAACTCCTTCATCAACCACTACGGCGATATGAAGGATCTGGACAAGAAGAAGTACGGCAACTGGTCCGCACTCGCTTCCTTTGACTTCTACCTCGGCGGCAATGCCGCTCCCGGCACCCACCAGCTGGGCGACCGCTACGCAAGCCTCTTCAGCGACGGCTTCCGCGGTATGAAGTTCGTCCTCGAGCCCGGCGTACAGTACGTCGACTTCCGCAACAAGACCGGCCTGAGCGACCAGTGGTTCCTCGGAGGTAGCGTAGGTGTCGACTTCTCGTCACTCGTTGGACTCCGTGCCTTCTACTACCAGGCTACTGAGGAGCCCAATAAGCTGAGCTTCGACTTCAATAAGGATATGAAGATGTACGGTGCCAACTTCATCGCACGTCTCAATTACCCGCGTGGTATCGTCCCCTACCTCCGCTTCGGTGCCGGTTACCTCGACCGCAACAACCTGATCGAGTCTAAGGACAAGGAGGAGGCTAAGGAGAGCTTCAAGAGCAAGGACCTCTTCGGTATGCTCGGTGCAGGCATTGAGATCCCGATCTCTCGCTGGTTTGCCCTCTTCGGCAATGCTGACGCCATCCTGATGACAGCAAATGATCAGAAGGTCGAGAGCGTAAGCACCCCCGACGACATCGCTGTCAATATCGGCTACACCGCCGGTCTCCGCATCAACCTCGGTGATCCCGTGCTCCAGAGCGAGCTCATGGATGACACTGAGACCGTTGCCTACAATGATCGCACCAATGAGCTCCGCAGTGACCGTCAGGATCGTGAGGACCGCGAGAGCCGCGACTCCAGAAGCTCTAAGGTAAGCCGCTCTGACGTGAAGAAGCTCCAGGGTCAGATGATGACCAAGAAGGAGTTTGAGGAGATGGTAGATCGCATCATGGCTCGCATCCACGAGGAGGAGAGCAAGCGTGCCTCCCTCTACACTGCTGACGAGACCGACGTTATCCTCCGCGCCCTCGCCACTCAGGGCACCAGCACCTCTACTTCGATCTCGACCACGACTACGACCTCTGACGATCGCGCCATCAAGGATCTCCAGGCTCGTGTCGGCTCCCTCGAGCGCGATGCCCGCAACAACGGCAGCACCGTAACCCCCTCCACCACCATCATCGCTCCCGGCACCGGATACAATGCTCCGCAGCCCGCTCCTCGTGGCTCCTACGACGTCGCTCCCTCTGAGCGCCCTGCAGCTGTCCACCCTAATGGCGGCTGGCTGAAGCTCAATCGTCTCGCTGCCGTTACCGGATTCAACCTCGGTGAGTCTACCTCCTGGGAGCTCGGTATGCGTGGCTACATGCAGATCAGCGACAGTGCATTTGACTTCGTACCGGAGATCATGTTTGGTTTCCGTCAGGGAGGCACCTCCTTTGATCTCGCAGGTAACTTTGTCTACAACATTGACATCAAGAGCCGCTTCACTCCCTATGTAGGTCTCGGCGTAGGTATCTTCCAGCACGGTCTGGGTACCAAGTTTGGCACCAACATCATTGCCGGTACCAATATCAATCTCGGTACCAAGGGCGAGATGTTCGTAGACTACACTGCACGCAGTCTTTTCAAGAATAACCAGATCGCTGTTGGCTATCGATTCATCTTCTAAAGAAATCCCCTCTTTACGTTTTATCAATAAGAGTAGATCCATTTAGATATGAATAAGATAACTACCACACTACTGCTGACCATCGGTATGGCCGCTGCGACACCCGCACTGGCACAGACCGTAGAGGTCGCACCGGCAGACACGGTGGACGTGACGCGGGCTGAGACCCATGCGCTCTCCTCCGAGGACTACGCCGAGGCTCTGGGCATCCAGGACTGGGACAAGGTGGAGGACAATGCGATCCTACCCATCACACGCGAGCAGGCGGAGGAGCTCATCACTAAGATGATCGTCGCCGGCCGTGCAGACTCCCAACGCAAGCTCAAGGAGGCAGAGATCCTCAATGACTTCAAGGTCGAGACTCTGAAGAATAAGCTCCTTGAGTCAGCCCTGAAGAATGTCTATACCAAGGACTACGAGCAACGGATCGACCGTCTCGAGACGATGCTCCTGATCCTCCTCGCCCAGCAGAATGGCGGCAAGCTCGACCCTGCTCTGGTGAATTACCTCCTCGGTAATGGCAATGGCGACCTCGCCTCACTCCTCTCCGGAGGAGCCGCCCAGGGTGCCACTGCTCCCGCCTCAGGGACGACCACCACCATCCTCCCGGGTGCCAAGGGACAGCAGACTATCCCACTCGCACCGGGTGCCAAGGCCGACTCTTGGGATCACTTCCTGAGTCAGGTATTCTACGCCTTTGACAGCTCTAGGCTGGACGCTAAGGCTAAGGTCGTACTCGACAACGTTGCCGGCTGGATCAAGGAGAATAAGATGGCTGTAGAGCTCAGAGGTTACGCCTCCCCGGAGGGCAACATGCGCTACAACAATCGTCTCTCCGGTCGCCGCGTGAATGCCGCTGCAGACTACCTCCGGACTAAGGGGATCGCTGACGAGTACCTCCACATCGTACCCTCCGGCGAGGACACGATCAAGGATACCGCCGCTCAGTACCCTGACGCCCGTCGTGTCGACATCCGTCCCTACTACGGCGAGTAACAGATAGCTCTGCCCGCATGGGCAGACTTATTAGCTAAGGCAGCTGTGAGATCACTCTCGCAGCTGCCTTTTTTGTGCTCACCAACCAGGATCAGTCAATGGCCACCGAGTGACGCCCCAGACTAATATCGGTATTAGAGAAAACTATTACCGGTATTAGTCGACACTATTATCGGTAATAGATAAGCCTAATACCGGCAGTGGATTTGACCAATCATTACATTCTGACTTCCAGACACATATACACTTGTATCTAAATAACGCACAAGCACCGTGCCCGGGATGGATGTAAGTGGTTTAGCTAAGCGCCCGAAGAATTCTGACAAACAGCACTTTAGGTTTCCAAACCGTCACCTCTGGTCACAACTGCAGGGCTGACGCTTTTGAGTGGTACAGAAATCATTCAACTCATTGTAAAGAGTGGTGAACGAAGCACCCCGACAGGGGTGCCCGCTTTTTAGACCCGGGTCGAGGGGCGTAGCCCCGACGACCCGG